>DASYBX010000156.1:0-29656 GCA_036500495.1 Caulobacteraceae bacterium | reverse complement strand
GCCGACGGCATCCGCATCGAGCCGTCGTCCGGCGACCCGTTCACCGCCCCGGCCGACGCCGCGCCCCTCACCCATTGGAATCGGTTCGCCTACCAGGGCACGCTGTTCGATCCCCAGGGCGGCAAGCTGCTCAAGATGACGCTGGTGACCCGCGCCGACGACATGATCCCGGTGGCCGACGGCTCGATGATCAAGGTCACCCGCTGGTCGGTGACCGGCGACGGGGTGATGGACGACTACTACGACGTCAACGGCGTGTGGGCGGGCCTGCACGTGAAGGTGCGCGACGGCTCGCGCGTGGAATACCTCAGGCTCTGATCCCGCCGGCGCGCAAGCGGGCCCGGCGCCCGAGCAGGCAAGGAAAAACGGGCCGGCTTTCGCCCTCGGCCCGCTCGTCGACAGAATAAAAAGCGGGCCGCAGCTCGGCCTTGGGGGGAGACGCGCCGGCTGCGGCCCGCAGAGCTCCCGGGTCAGGCTCCGGGAGCGTCAAGGACCTGGGTGGAGTCCTTGAGGGGTAGGAGGGATCAGCGCGGGGGCTGGCCCTCGAAACGTTCATGCATGAACCGGCCCCGGCCTCCGAAGCCATGACCGCCAAAGCCATGACCATGGCGGCCGCCCATGCCCGTGGCGGGGAACTCGTCCATCACCTTGCGCTGCTCGGGCGACATGGCCGCGTAGAAGGTCTTCACCGTCGCCGCCTGCTTCTGCATCCGCTGCTGGACCTCGGCGAGGCGCTGCAGCTGGCGGTCGAGCCGCTCGGGCGTGGTCATCAGCGCGCGCTGCTGACCTTCGGGCCCGCCGCGGCGGGCGCCGGGCTGACCGGACTGGCCGCCGCCGGGTTTGGCCGCGCCGTCACGGCCCGGGCCGCGCTTGGGGCGCAGCTGCTCTTCGGCGGTGACGAAGGTGCGGAAAGCCGTCTCCTGGTCGGGTTTGATCTGCAGCAGGTCGTGCAGGCGTTGCTCGCGCCGGTGCTGGATGTCCTCGAACAGTTTCTGACGGTCGCCGCCGCGCTGGCCGGCGTGACGGCCTGGTCCAGCTCCCGTAGGGCCCGGGCCGCGATCCTGGGCGGCCGCCGAGACGACGAAGCCGAAGCCGAGGGCGGCCGCGAGGGCGACGCGTTGGACGGTGGGTTTCATAGACGGATGGGCTCCAAAGCCGTGGCACCAGTTCGATGGGCTCATGA
Source organism: Caulobacteraceae bacterium (assembly GCA_036500495.1). GTDB lineage: Bacteria > Pseudomonadota > Alphaproteobacteria > Caulobacterales > Caulobacteraceae > BOG-938. Next base: position 28,473 of record DASYBX010000156.1, on the reverse strand, counting down.
AATCAGACCACCCGGCCCAGGCGATTTCATCGCCACGCTCGTTTTGGTCCATTTATTGCGGTCTCAAGCCCGCAGGCCGCCTTTGCGCCCAAACCGCGGCGAATGGCTCCGCCGCAAAAGACACGCTGCATGGCCAGGCTCGTCTTGCGTTTTGCGTTGCGCGACTGCATCTGATAACGATTTGCATCTAGATGGCGCCCGGAGACCCGAAAAGACGATGAACGTCCATTTGCGCCGGCCGATCGAAGCCGAATTGTGCCGCACCCTGAGCGAACGCGTCATGGACGAACGCATCGTGGGTGAGGACGTGCGGCGGCTGGCGGACGTGCGCAAGGGCGACCGGGGCGAGGTGCTGGCGGTCTCGGCCGAGACCATGACCGGCGTGCCGGCGGCCGAACGCGAGGAGCTGGAGCGGCGGCTTCTGGAGATCGGCTTCGTGGAAGGCGCCCGCATCGAGGTGCTGCACGAGGGGTTCATCGGCCGCGACCCGATCGCGGTGCGGCTGGACGACATGCGCGTGGCCCTGCGCCGGCGCGAAGCCCAGGGCGTGTTGGTCAGGCTGGAAAAATGAATGCCCCCGTAAGCCCGCCAGTAGTGGGCCGCGATCTGCGTATCGCCCTCGTCGGCAACCCCAACAGCGGCAAGACCGCCCTGTTCAACGCCCTGACCGGCGGCCGGGCCAAGGTGGCCAACTACGCGGGCGTGACGGTGGAGCGCAAGGAAGGCTTCCTCACCACCCCGGCCGGCCGGCGCGTGGCGGTGCTCGACCTGCCCGGCACCTATTCCCTGCGCGCCCGCAGCCCCGACGAGGAGGTCACCCGCGACGCGGTGCTGGGCCAACTGGCCGGCGAGGCGGCGCCCGACCTGATCGTGGCGGTGGCCGACGCCACCAACCTGCGGCTCGTGCTGCGGCTGCTGCTCGAGCTGAAGCAGACCGGCCATCCGATGGTGCTGGCGCTCAACATGATCGACATCGCCCAGCGCCAGGGCATCGACATCGATCTCGACGCCCTGTCCCGCGAGCTCGGCTGCCCGGTGACCACCACCGTGGCGACGCGCAAGCGCGGGATCGACGACCTCGTGGCCCTGGTCGACCAGGCCGCCGACCGCGGCGAGGCGCACGGCCCGGCCGACTGGCACGCGCCCGACGCCGGCGAAATCCGCGCCGCCCACGCCCGGGCCGCGCGCATCCATCGCCAGGCGGTGCGCCCGCCCAAGCGCCCCGACACCTGGACCGGCAAGATCGACTCCGTGCTGCTGCACCCGGTGGCCGGGGGGCTGATCCTGCTGGCGATCCTGTTCCTGATGTTCCAGGCGGTGTTCACCTGGGCCAACCCGGCCATGGACCTGATCAAGGCCGGGTTCGACTGGCTGTCGATGCAGGTGACCACCTACATTCCGCCGGGGGTGCTGCAGAGCCTGATCGCCGACGGGGTCATCTCCGGCGTGGGCAGTGTGCTGGTGTTCCTGCCGCAGATCATGATCCTGTTCTTCTTCATCATCGTCCTGGAAGACTTCGGCTACATGGCCCGGGCCGCCTTCCTGATGGACCGGATCATGGGCGGGGCGGGCCTGCACGGGCGGGCCTTCATTCCCCTGCTCTCCTCGTTCGCCTGCGCCATCCCCGGGATCATGTCGACGCGGGTGATCGACCAGAAGCGCGACCGCCTGACCACCATCCTGGTCGCGCCGCTGATGACCTGCTCGGCGCGCATCCCGATCTACACCCTGATCATCTCGGCCTTCATTCCGAACCGGACCGTGTGGGGCTTCGTGAACCTGCAGGGGCTGGTGATGTTCGGCCTCTACGCCGCCGGCGCGGTCAGCGCCCTCGCGGTGGCCTTCGTGTTCCGCAAGCTGTTCTGGCGCGGCCAGAGCGAGCCGTTCATCATGGAGCTGCCGGCCTACAAGAGGCCCGACCCGATGAACGTGGCGCGCAATGTGCTGCTCAGGGCCGAGATCTTCCTGAAGAGGGCCGGCACCACGATCCTGTCGATGATGATCCTGATCTGGTTCCTGGCCAGCGTGCCGCGCCCGCCCGTCGGCGCGCCGGGGCCGGCCATCGACTATTCCTTCGCCGGCATGATCGGCCACTGGATCCAGCCGGTGCTGGCCCCGATCGGCTTCAACTGGCAGATGGCCGTGGCCCTGGTGCCGGGCATGGCGGCCCGGGAGGTGGCGGTGGGCGCGCTCGGCACCGTCTACGCGATCGGCGAGGACAAGCCGGGCCAGCTGGCCGCCGCCCTGTCCAGTCACTGGTCCCTGGCCACCGCCCTCGCCTTCCTGGCCTGGTACGTGTTCGCGCCGCAGTGCGCCTCCACGCTGGGCGTGGTGAAGCGCGAGACCAACGCCTGGCGCTGGCCGATCATCATGTTCGTCTACATGATCACCCTGGCCTATCTGGCGGCCTTCGTGACCTACCAGATCGCTACGCGCCTGGGTGGGTAGAGTGGGGCGGAACGCTCCCCTCACGCGCGATTTTACACCACTGTCGCAATTCGCCTGTCAGGTTTGCCGTCGAATCGCGAGAATCTTGTGGTGAACTAAAGCACTTGCGCGAATGGCCAAGGTTCCGGCAAATCACGCAAGTCGGGGAAAGATGCGGGACGCACAAGCTGTGCCGTGACGTTTCGTCCAGGCTACATCTTGGCGGTTGATCTTTTGGGCTCAGGTTTGCGACAAGACGCTAACGCATCCGTCCACGGCATGAAACGTTGGCTGATAGCCGCGGCAGTAAGCGGCCGCCCTCACCGAGGAGACGCATGAGGCGCAAGGTCGTCATTTCGACTGCGGGATCGCTGGGGGACCTCAATCCCTTCATCGCGCTCGCCCTCGAACTGAAGCGGCGCGGCTATGAGCCTCTGATCGCCAGCCAGATCGAGTATCGCAGCAAGATCGAGGCCGAAGGAATCGCCTTCCATGCCCTGCGTCCCGGGGTCGAGGACGTGAAGGGCGAACTCGGCTACGACCAGCAGACCGTCTACCGCAAGGCGACCAACGGCTCCTCCGGCCTGCCCTTCCTGGTGCGCCGAATCGCCATGCCGTTCCTGCGCCGGGCCTATGCCGACATGATGTCGGCCACGCAGGGCGCGTCCCTGGTGGTGACCCATCCGTCCGCCTTCGCCGCCCGCCTCGCCGCCGAGACCCGCGGCCTGAAGTGGATGAGCGCCGTGCTGGCGCCGTTCGGCCTGATGTCGTCGGTCGATCCGCCGGTGTTCTCCACCGCCCCGGGCCTGGCCCTGCTGCGCGACCTGACCAACGCCCGCTTCGACGCGGCCCTGCTGGCCATGGTCAAGAAGGTCACCGATCCGTGGACCGCGCCGTTCCAGCAGCTGCGCCGCGAGCTCGGCCTGCCGCCGGTGATCAATCCGCTGTTCGAGGGCCAATTCTCGCCCTACGCCACCCTGGCCCTCTATTCGCGCTGGATGGGCGACCTGCAGCCCGACCACCCGATCAACTGCGACATCACCGGCTTCGCCTTCTACGACACTCCGGCCGGCGCTCCCACGCAGCTACCCTACGAACTTCAACGATTCCTGGCCGAGGGGCCGCCCCCTCTGGTGTTCACCCTCGGCACCGCCCTGGTCAACGACCCGGGCGATTTTTACGAGCGCAGCTTCCAGACCGCCGAGATGCTCGGCCGCCGGGCGGTGTTCCTGGGCCTGGACGGGGCGCTCGGCGACAACGCCCACACGGTGCGGCTCTCCCTGCCACCGACCATGATCGGCGCCGGCTACGTGCCCCATTCGCTGATCTTCCCGCACGCCGAGGCCGTGGTGCACCACGGCGGGGTGGGCACCACCGCCCAGGCCCTGCGCGCCGGCAAGCCGCAGCTGATCACGCCCTTCGCCGGCGACCAGCCCGACAACGCCATGCGCATGTGCCGCCTGGGCGTCGCCCGCCAGCTGGCTCCCAACGCCTACAACCCGCGCAAGGCCGCCCATGCCCTGGCCGCCCTCACCCGCGACCGCAGCGTGGCGCATCAGGCCGGCCAGATCGGCCGATCGGTCGCCAACGAACGCGGCGCCGCCGCCGCCGCCGACCTGATCGAAGCCCAGCTGATGGGCGAACGGCGGATGTGGGCCGAGGCCTGAGCCCTGGAACGGAGTTGCTCGGAACGCTATCTTAGGCGTTCCAGGAGTTGTCATGGCCAAGGTCGTCTACGCCACCCTGAATGCCGACAAGAAGGTGCGCCTCGCGAGCAAATCCGTGCGCGACCAGAACGGTTGCGTAAGCCGCGTGCACACCATCGACGCGGACAGCGCCAGCTTCGGAGCCGAACTGAGCAAGGCTTTCCGGCTCAACGTGCGCAAGGCGCGTCAGGAAAACAAGCGACTGACAGGCGCGCCGGACCGTGTCGCTGGCAAGCGTTAGCCGGCCCACGTTCTGGATCGTCGCGGGCCCCAACGGCTCCGGCAAAAGCACCCTTTACGGACAGACCGACATTGAAGGCTTTGGCCGGTCGGTCTGGATCACCAATCCCGATTTGCTGACGGCCCGACTCCGTGTGGCGGAAGGACTCGCGCCGGAGGCCGCAAACGGCACAGCACTCGATCGAATTTGGGATTGGCTTCAGGCGTCGATCGACGCCCATCAGACAGTGGGCGTCGAAACCGTGCTCTCGACGGACAAATATCGAGGGCTGGTGCTCCGGGCCAAAAAACGCGGATTCGAGTTCAGGTTGCTGTTCGTGACCCTGCGCACCGCGGAGCAGAACATCGAACGCGTCCGCCTGAGAGTGGCCCAGGGAGGTCACGACGTTCCCGAGGAAAAGCTAAGGAGCCGTAGGCAACGATCCTTCGAACAGCTGCCCTGGTTCCTCGATCAGGCGGACTTTGCGCTGATCTACGACAACTCCGGCGCAGCGCCGACGCTAATCGGACAGAAGGTGGGCGGCCTCATCGAAATCGACCCGCGCGCGCCGCAGGAAATAAAGGCTGCGATCGACACGATCAAGGACTGACCAGCCCACAGCCACGTTACCGCACGCCCGGACTTGGCCGTGCGCCCGCCTCTTTTCCGCCTTGGCCGCAGGGTCCCTTGCCGGCGCAGACGGAAGGGAAGCAACCATGTCCCACAAGAGCCCTGCCAGGCGCGCCCTGTCTCAGTTCCGGCGCCTGCTCCGCGTCGTCGGGCTGCTGGAAGCCTCGCCGCCGAGCGTGCGCAACGCCCGCCAGCGCGTGCGCGCCCGCCGGCCCCTGGCCGGCGAAGACCCGCATCGCCTGATCACCGCCTGAAGACGCCGACCAGTTCCAAGTGGGCCGACCACAGGAACTGGTCCACCACCATCACCTGCTCAAGCCTGAACCCCGCCTCGGCCAGGATACGGCCGTCGCGGGCGAAGGTGGCCGCGTCGCACGATACCCCGACCACCACCGAGGCGCCTGACCCCGCGATTTGCCCGGCCTGGGCCTGGGCCCCGGCGCGCGGAGGGTCGAACAGCACCGCATCGACGCCCTTGAAGTCCTGGGCCAGGACCGGACGGCGGTAGAGGTCGCGCGCCTCCGCCCGGATCGACTTCAGCCCCGGGGCGGTCCCCGAGGCGGCCGTCAGGGCCCGGACGGCCCCCGCATCCGAATCGGCAGCGATCACCGGGGCGATCGCCGCCAGGCGGAAGGTGAAGGTCCCCAGGCCGCAGAACAGGTCGGCGATTCGGCCGGCGCCCTTCATCGCCTCGAGGGCGAAGGCCGCCATGGCCTCCTCGGCCTGAGGAACCGCCTGCAGAAAGCCGCCGGGCGGCAGGACGGCCGCGGCCGGGCCCAGGCGGACCAGAGGCTGGCGGGCCTGGTAGACGATCTCGCCGGCCAGGGTGACGCGCGCCAGGTCGGCCGCCGCGGCGGCCTCGGCCACGCGCATGCGGGCGTCGGCGGACAACCCGCCGCTCTTGCTCTCCACCCCGGTGATGTCGACGTCGATGCCGGTGTCCGTCATGGTGCAGTGCAGGGTGGGCGCCGACTTCGGATGTTCGAACAGGGGCGCGGCCACGCGCCTGAGGGCGGGAAAGGCGGCGACCAGCCGAGGGTCGGTGATCGGGCAGACGCCGATCTCCACCAGGGTCCAGGCGCGGCGCGCCTTGTAGCCGAGACGAGCCATGTCCCGGCCGCCCTTGCGGGCGTGCAGGGCCACGCGCCGGCGCGACCCCGGCGGCGCGGCGAAGGACGGGGCGAACCCCCCGGGCGCGAGGCCTTCGCGCGACAGGGCCTCGCGCACCTTGTCCTCTTTCCAGGCGAGGTAGGGCCCGTGCGCCCAGTGCTGCAGGGCGCACCCGCCGCAGGCGAGGAAGTGCGGGCAGGCGGGCGGGATTCGATCCGTACTCGGCTGAATCACCTCCAGCAGCTCAGCTCGTCCCTCCGTGGCCTCCAAACGGACTTTTTCGCCCGGCAGCGTGAAGGCTGCGAATACGGCGTGGCCATCGGGGGCGCGGCCAAGGCCGTCGCCCTGCGCCCCCATGGATGTGATCTCGGCCTCGAACGGGCCGGCTTGAACCGGGGGAAGCTTGACCTTGGACAACGGAACGACGCACCTTTTCCAGCATTGTTCCACCGAGCGGGCCAAAAAATTTGGCCGCCCCGGCGTTCGGAAACCGAGCAATTTCGGTCCACCGACGAGATGAACGAACATGAACGGCGCGATCAACTTCCGTTCAGGCGCTGCGGTCTAGTCTTCCACCATACCGCGGAACGAACGGGAAGCGGTCGCCCGCTTCGAGGGAGAAAGAAAATGCGGAAACTCATTGTTCTGGCCAGCGCGATCGCCATGGCGGCGCCGGTCGTGACCATCACGGCGGTCCCCACCGCCGCTCTTGCCAACGCGGCCGACTGCCGCGCGGCTGCCACGGTCGGCGGCGGCGCCGGCGGCGCGCTGATCGGCGGCGGCCTGGCCCACGGCGGTGTCGCCGGCGCGGTCATCGGCGGCATCGGCGGCGCGGTCATCGGCCACGAAGTCGCGCGCAACAACTGCAAGGACAAGCCCCGGCACTACGCCGTGGCCTGCCGCACCACTACCCACTACCGGGACCACCGCCCCTATCAAGTCCGGGAATGCCAGGGCCGTGACGGCGTCTGGCGGCCCGCCTAAGTCCTCCAAGGAGAAACTCCCATGTTGAAGTCCACCTTCCTCGCCAAGGGCGCCGTCGGCGCGGCCGTCGCCGCCCTGACGCTGGCCGGCGCGGCGGCCCTGCCGACCGCCGCGGCCGCCCAGGACTGCTCCGCCGGCACCACGATCGGCGCTCTGGCCGGTGGCGGCCTCGGCGCGGCGGCGGGCTCCAACCTCGCCCGCGGCGGCGGCCGCACCGGCGGCGCCATCATCGGCGGCGTCCTGGGCGCCCTGGCCGGCTCGGCCGTGGGCCACTCGGCCGCCGGCTGCGACCGCCCGCCGGCCCAGGCCTACTACCCGCCGCAGCAGGGCTACGCCCCGCCGCCCCAGGGCCAGTACCCGCCCCAGTACCAGCAGCAGTACGCCCCGCCGCCGGCCGCCTACTATGATGCGCCCCCGGCCTATGCGGCGCCGGCGCCGACGGTGACCTACTACGAGCCCGGCTACGCCTACGCACCGCCGCCGGCGGTGGTGGTGGCCCCGGGGCCCTACTACTACCACGGCCGCTACTGGCGCCGCCGCTGGTGGTAGGCGCCAGCCGCTAGCCGGCCCAAGGCATGAGAAGCCGCCCGCCTCGCGGGCGGCTTTTTCTTTGGCGCCCACTCCAGGTTGCGGCATGCTGCCTTCGCGGCCCAGGCGGGAGGCGGCGCGGACGGCGGAAGGCTCATGAGCCCGAGGCGGACGATCGGCCCGAGGCGGACGGCGAGACGCCGCGGGTGGCTTCCCGCCGCGGCCGTGGCGATCCTGGCCCACCTCATGGCCCTGTTGGCGCTGGGTTGGCGGGCGCCCGAGCTGGTCGAGCGGCAGGAAGCCGACCTCGTCCCCTCCATGCAGGTCGCGCTGGTGCGCCCGCCGAGAGCGGTCCCGCCCGCCCTCCCCACGATCCGCCAGGCGCCCGCCCGATCGCAGGCGCCTTCGCCTCCGAGGCTCCCGCCCCCGGCCCCCGCTGCCAATCTCCTGCCGCCGGTGCTGACCCAGCCGGCCCCCGCCGCGGCCCAGCCGGAAGCCGCCCCCAACGGCCAGCCTTTCCGCAACGCCCTGCGCGGCCTCGTCGGCTGCAGCGATCCGTCCGCCTACCACCTGAGCCGCGAGGAGCGCGCGGCCTGCGACCAGCGCCTGGCCGCCGCCAAGCCGGCGCCCGTCGGCCCGGAGCACAGCGCCGAGGCGCTGGCCCAGTACAATGCCGACAAGCAGGACCCCATCCTGATCCGCAAGACGCACAACGGCTGTCTGCCGCATCTGGGCGACCGGCCGGCGGACGCCGCGGCGTCCGCCAGACGCAGTGGATCGACCACGACCTACGGACTCAGCTGCTCCTGGTCGTTCTGATGACGCCCAGGCCGCCCACCTAGGCGACGCCGGCTCCCTCGTCCGGCGCGCGGGCGTGCAGGAGGTATTCGCGGTTGCCGTCTGCGCCTTCCACCGGGCTGTCGATGGCGCCCTGCACCCGCCAGCCGGCGGTCTCCAGGAAGGCGCGCACGCCGTCGAGCGCCGCCTGGCGCGCGCCCTCGTCCTTGACCACCCCGCCCTTGCCGACCTTGTCCGGCCCCACCTCGAACTGCGGCTTGACCAGGGCGATCAGGTCGGCGCCCGGGGCGGCGAGGCCGAGTGCGGCCGGCAGGGCCTTCTCCAGGCCGATGAAGCTAGCGTCGCACACGATCAGCTCGGGCGGATGGGGGATGACCTGGAGATCGAGCTTGCGGGCGTCCAGACCCTCCAGGTTGATCACCCGGGGGTCGGCTGCGACCTGCTGGTGCAACTGGCCGCGGCCCACGTCCACCGCATAGACCCGCTCCGCGCCGCCCGCGAGACAGACCTGGGTGAAACCGCCGGTCGAGGCGCCGATGTCCAGCACCACCTTGTGCTCGGGCGAGATCAGCCAGTGGGCCAGGGCGTGGGCCAGCTTCAGCGCGCCCCGGCCGACCCAGGGATGCGCCGCCTCGGCCTGGATCTCGGCGTCGTCGCCGATCATGTCCGACGGCTTGGTCACCGCGTGGCCATTGGCGCGCACGCCGCCCGCCTCGATCGCCGCCCGGGCCTTGGCGCGGCTCTCGAAAAGGCCGCGTTCGACGAGCAGCACGTCGATGCGCTTCTTGGTCATGCCGCCCACGTCCAGCCGGAGGAGTTCCCTGCCGCCTCAATTCCCAGGCCGGGCGGCTGTTGCACCTACGCCCGAGGTTTTCGCATGGGGCAAGCCGTTTCCAGAGAACCTTCCCCTGGATCGGACCGTTGAACCGCCGGGGCGCCAAGGGCAGCGCCGGCTCGAGGAGGGCGAAGCCATTACCGCTTTCATGTTCGCGACGGGTATCGAAAACAGCATCCCGACCATCCAGGGCGGCAAGGTCCGCGTGGACGAGATGGAGTCGTGCGGGCACTACAAGCACTGGAAGACCGACTTCGATATCTGCGAGGACCTGGGCATCCGCTACCTGAGGTACGGACCGCCCCTGCACACCTCCTGGCTTGCGCCTGACAAATACGACTGGGACTTCGCCGACATGACCTTCGGCGAGCTCAAGCGGCGCAACCTCGTGCCGATCGTCGATCTGTGCCACTTCGGCCTGCCCGACTGGATGGGCAACTTCCAGAATGGCGACTTTCCGCGCCTGTTCGAGCGTTACGCCCGCGCCTTCGCCGAGCGCTTCCCGTGGATCCAGCTCTACACCCCGGTCAACGAGATGTTCATCTGCGCCACCTTCTCGGCGCGCTACGGCTGGTGGAACGAGCAACTGACCACCGACCTCGGCTTCGTCACGGCCCTGAAGCACCTGGTCAAGGCCAACGTCCTGGCCATGCAGACCATCCTGGAAGTGCGGCCCGACGCGATCTTCATCCAGAGCGAGAGCTCGGAATACTTCCACGCCGAGAACCCGGCGGCGATCATGCCGTCCGAGATCATGAACTCGGCGCGCTTCCTGTCGCTGGACCTCAACTACGGCCGGCGGGTGGACTCCGAGATGTACGAGTACCTCACCGACAACGGCATGAGCCGGGAGGAGTACCACTTCTTCCTGGAGCACCGGCTCAAGGCCCACTGCATCCTCGGCAACGACTACTACGTGACCAACGAGCACCGGGTGTCCGCCGACGGCTCGACGCGCGCCTCGGGCGAGATCTTCGGCTACGCGGTGATCACCCGGCAGTACTACGACCGCTACCACCTGCCGGTGATGCACACCGAGACCAACATCATCGAGGGGCCGCACGGCGACGAGGCGGTCAACTGGCTGTGGAAGGAATGGGCCAACGTCCTGCGCGTGCGCAACGACGGCGTGCCGATCGTCGGCTTCACCTGGTACTCGCTCACCGACCAGATCGACTGGGACACGGCGCTACGCGAGAAGAACAACCGGGTCAATCCGCTGGGGCTCTATGACCTCGACCGCAACATCCGCCCGGTGGGCCGCTGCTACAAGGAGCTGATCGCCTCCTGGCGCACGGTGCTGCCCACCCAGAGCATCTGCCTGACGGTGCCGGTCGTGCCGCCGTCAGAATACGAGGAGGCCGCCGCGATGCGCCAAAGGATAGAGGCCCTGGACCATCTGGAGCGGCCGCCCACCGAGCCGGCCGTGGTGGAGCAGAGCTGATGAAGCGGTTCGAAGGCAAGGCGGCCATCGTCACCGGCGGCTCGGGCGGCATCGGCCTGGCGATCTGCCAGCGACTGGGTGCGGAGGGCGCAGGGGTGGTGGTGGCGGCCACGCGCCAGGACGCCGTGGACCAGGCGGCGGAGCAGACCAAGGCCGCCGGGGCGCCGGATGCGTTCGGCGTCGTGTGCGACGTCTCCGACGAGGCGGCGGTGGAGCGGGCGGCCAAGGCCTGCATCGATCGGTTCGGCCGGCTGGACGTGGTGGTCAACAACGCCGGGCTGATGACCTTCAAGCCCCTGGCGGAATTCACCCAGAAGGACTGGCTGGAGGTGTTGTCTGTCGACCTCCTGGGCGCCATGCACTTCACCCGACAGGCCTTCCAGCGGATGACGCACGGCGGGGCGATCGTGAACATCGCCTCGGTGCACGCGGTGATGACCACGCCCAATGTGGCGCCCTACGCCGCCTCCAAGGCCGCCCTGCTGTCGCTCACCCGTTCGGCCGGAATCGAAGGCAAGCCGCTCGGCATCCGGGCCAATGTGATCCTGCCCGGGGCCATCGACACCCCGATGCTGTGGTCCAACCCCAACCTGAAGTCGGGCGCCGAGAAGCTCGACTCAAAGGATGTCGGCAAGCCCGAGCACATCGCCGGCGCCGTGGCCTTCCTGGCCTCGGACGACGCCGCCTTCGTCACCGGCGCCAGCCTGGCGGTGGACGGCGGCCGGTTGGCCCAGTTGTGACATGGCGCAGAACGGCAATGCGCGGTAAGGTTGCGGCAGGAAACAGGAGGCCCTCATGACTCCTCTGCTGCTGATCGCCGCGCTCGGCGGCTCGCCCTCCACCCCCATCATCCAGGCGAACCCGTACACCGCCGCCTGCGCGACCCTGGCCACCCAGACGGTCGGGCCGGACGGCGTGCCGTTCAAGAAGCTCAACGAACTGCCGTGGGGCGTGCTGGAGCATGCGGTATGGCGCACGGTGGGCGGCTGCCCGGTGCGCGAGGTGATCTGGCGCAACCACCCCTATTACGTCGGCCCGTCCATTCCCCGGCTCGAGAACGGTCCAGACACGGTCGACCGCACCCAACGCAGGACCCGCTACTTCACACCGCCCGGCCAGGCGCCCAACCTGTCCGGCAAGTTCTGAAGGGGTCCGGCCGCGCGGATCGGAGTGAGAAGTCGAACCTGGAGACCCCTTGATGACTCCGTTCCTGTTCGCCGTCGCCCTGACCCTGAGCCCCCTGGCGCCGCTGCAGCCCTATCGGCCGATCGACGGCAACATCCAGCCGAGCTATCTGAGCCCCCTGCCCAGCCGTCCGTTCGAGACCTTCATCAAGACGCCCAAGGTCAACCTCTGCAACAAGCTCGGGACTCGGACGGCGGCGCCGGACGGGGTGCGCATGTTCAAGCGGCTGGACCAGTTGCCCAAGAGCGTGATGGAGCATGCTGTCTGGCGTTCGGTGGGCGGCTGCCCGGTGCGCGAGATCGTGTTCGAGGGCCGGACCTACTATGTGGCCTCCATCGATCCCCGGATCGAACGGCTCGACCCGGCCAGCCAACGCATCCAGCAGCGCTGAGACGCGGGCATACCTATTTCGGTGGTTGCCCAGTGGGGGATAACGGCGCTTGACTGACCCCCTTCGGGCCGCGTGCGGGCGGCCTGCAAAGCCGGGGGGCTTTCACATGACGCGCGTTTCCGATCGATTCCTGCAGTTGGCCGTGCTGGCCGCCCTGACGGGCATGGGCCTCGGCATCGGCATGGGGGCGACCCAGAACTTCCAGCTCCAGGCCGTGCACGCCCACATCAACCTGCTGGGTTGGGTGTCGATGATGCTCTACGGCCTATTCTACAAGGCCGTGCCCAGGGCGGCGCCAGGCCCGCTGCCGGCCATCCATTTCGGGCTGACCGTGATCGTTTTCGTGCTGATGATGGCGCTGCTCGTCTTCGAAAAGCTGGGGATCGAAGCCGTCGCCCCGGCTCTGGCGATCGCCTCCATCGGCATGTGGCTGAGCATGGCCCTGTTCGCCGTGATCGTGTTCAAGGCCACTTGGAAAGCCTGAGGGCGCCCAGGTCGGGAACCTGAACCTTTTGCTGTAGGCGCGAGTTACGCAGCCTAGGCAGCAGTAAGAATCAGGCCCGTCCATGACGACCTTGGAGTTATGGGGCGGTCACGAGTGCACCGTGAACCGCGTCCAGGAAAACTTCCGTGACCAGACGCTTTTGTCCGGCCACCAGGACCGCATCGAGGACCTCGCCCTATTCGCAAGTCTGGGGATCACAGCTCTGCGTTATCCTGTGGTCTGGGAGCGCGTGGCGCCGAATGACCCTGGCCAGCGTGACTGGACCTGGACCGACGAGCGCCTGACCGAAATCCGCCGCCTGGGCATGCGGCCGATCGCAGGCCTCCTGCACCATGGCTCGGGGCCGGCCTACACCAGCCTGATCTCGGAAAACTTCGTGCCCCTGTTCGCCGACTACGCCCAGGCGGCGGCCGAGCGCTATCCGTGGGTGGAAGACTGGACGCCGGTCAACGAGCCCCTGACCACCGCCCGCTTCTCGGCGCTCTATGGCCACTGGTATCCGCATGCCCGCGACGAGGGCCTGTTCTGGACCGCCCTGCTCAATCAGGTCGATGGGGTGCGCCAGGCCATGGCCCGCATCCGCGAGGTCAATCCGGCCGCGCGCCTGATCCAGACCGAGGACCTGGGCCAAACCTACTGCACGCCGCCCCTGGCCGAGCAGGCGGCCTTCGACAACCATCGCCGCTGGCTGACCTGGGACCTGCTGACCGGCCGGGTCGACCGCGAGCATCCTTTCTGGCCGCGCCTGCACCGCTTTGGCCTCGGCGACCGGCTGAGGGCCATGGCCGACGCCCCGTGCCCGCCGGACGTGATCGGCGTGAACCACTACCTGACCTCGGAACGCTTCCTCGATCACCGGGTGGAGCTCTATCCCCCCGACCGCCGGGGCGGGAACGACTGGCGGGCCTTTGCCGACGTGGAAGCCATACGGGTGATGAACCCGCCGCCGGCCGGCCTGGCGGGCCTGCTCGAGCAGACCTGGGATCGCTACGGCCTGCCCATGGCGGTGACGGAGTCGCACAACGGCTGCACCCGCGAGGAGCAGATGCGTTGGACCCTGGAAGCCTGGCGCGCCGCCGAGCGGCTGATCGCCCGCGGCGCCGAGGTGCGGGCGGTGACCAGCTGGGCCCTGCTCGGGAGCTTCGACTGGAACAGCCTGCTGACCGAGGCCGTCGGCCACTATGAGCCAGGCGCCTTCGACCTGCGCAGCGGCAAGCCCCAGCCCAACGCCATGACCCGTATGCTCGGCAACCTGGCCGCCGGGCGCGAACCGCATCCCGTGGCGCGGGGACAGGGCTGGTGGCGGCGGGACGTGCGCCTGGAGTTCCAACCGACCAGCCTGGTGGCCAACCCGCCCCCGGCCGAGCGCCATTTCGATCCCGAGCCGGCGCCGACCGCCCCGATCCTGATCGCCGGCGCCACCGGCACCCTGGGCCAGGCCCTGGCCCGCGCCTGCCGCCTGCGGGGCCTGTCCTACGTGCTGACCGATCGGCGGCAGATGCCGCTGGACGACGGAGCCGCCATCGCCCAGGTGCTGGCCCTGCATCGGCCCTGGGCCGTGATCAATGCGGCCGGCTGGGTGCGGGTGGACGACGCCGAACTCGACCCCGACGGCTGCCGCCTCGCCAACACCCTGGGCGCCGTGAACCTGGCGCGCGGCGCCCTAGAGGCGGGCGCGCACTACACCAGCTTCTCCTCGGACCTGGTGTTTGGCGGCCAGTTGGACCGAGCCTATGTCGAGACCGACGCCACCCGGCCGCTCAATGTCTATGGCCTGACCAAGGAAGCGGCGGAGAAGCAGGTGCTGAAGCTGGGCGGCCAGGCGCTGATGGTGCGCACGGCGGCGTTCTTCTCGGCCGACGACCCCCACAACTTCGCCGCCCAGGTCGCCCGGCAGCTGTCCTGCGGGCGCCCCCTGCGCGTCGCATCCGACGTCGTGATCACCCCGACCTATGTGCCGGACCTGTGCCACGCCGTGCTGGACCTGGTGATCGACGGCGAGACCGGCCTCTGGCACCTGTCCAACGGCGAGGCGATGACCTGGGCCGAGTTCGGGTTCACCCTGGCCGAGCGGCTCGACCTGGATCGCAGGCTCATCCGCCCGTCCGCCTGCGCGGACTTGGGCTGGCGCGCCCGAAGGCCCCAGAAGGCGCCCTTGGCGACAGAGCGCGGCCGCCGCCTCCCCGACCTCGGCCGGGCGCTCGAACGCTGCGCCCACAAGATGCGCGACAACCTGGCCATTCCCCTCGTCGGCCGCGACGCCCCCGCCGGGCCCCTGAGCCGGATGGCGTAGCGGCCGGCAGGCGTCCACTACAACGGGCGCGATCACAAAGAGCGGGGTGGGCGCTCGCCCTCCCCGCTCTGCCCCGCTACGGCTCAAAACCCGTCACTGCACGAAAAAGGTGTAGCGGCCCTGGGCGTGGGCGCCGGAGGCGGAGTCCGCCTGCCAGCTGAGTTCATAAGGTCCTTCCACCGCCGGTTCTCCGGTCAGTTCGGGCGTCACCGTGAGGCCGTCCCTGGCCTCGCTCGGCCCGGCCAGGCGGATTCGGCGTCCGTCCGGGTCCAGCAGCTGGACCTCGGCCCCCGTCGCCTTCAGCGGCCCGTTGAAAGTCAGGTGGATCTGCTTGGGAAATGCCGTGAAACCGTCCTTGGCCGGGTTGCGGGACACCACCTGCAGCGGGCCCGCCGCCTGCGCCGCCGACAGCGGCAAGGCCGCCAGGGAGAGGACCGCCAGGGAGAGGACCGCCAGGGCGACGCCCAGACCGGCCCCACGCACGACAAGCGAAAGTGTCATGGTCACCTCCACGCATCACACGAACAACATCACGACATGATATAAATACGCTCCGGCGCACGATGCAAGCGCCCGCGCTTGGGCCGGGCTATTCGATCGACTGGAGCCGTTCCAGGGCGGCCTTGAGCTTGGCGACGGCCGCCTCGGCCTCGGCCAGGCGCTCGCGGTTCTCCTCGACCACCTCTTCGGGCGCGCGGGCCACGAAGTCGGGATTGTCGAGCTTCCTGCGGGTCTTCTCGGCGTCGCCCTGGAGCGCGGCGATCTCCTTGGCCAGGCGCGCCTTCTCGGCGGCCACGTCGATGAACTCGGCGATCGACAGGGCCCCGGTGGCCTCGCCTAGGACGAACGGCGCCGCGCCCTTGGGGGCGGCCGCGGCCTCGCGCACGGCGTCGAGCCTCGCCAGCGACAGGATCAGCTCGCGGTGCCGAGCCAGGCGTTCGCGGGTGGCGGGCCCCGCCCCGACCAGGGTCAGCGGCGGACGGGCGGACGGGGGCACGTTGGCCTCGGCCCTGACCTGGCGCACCTCGGTGACGAGGTCGACCAGCCAGCCGATCTCGGCCGCGGCGTCCGCGTCGATCCAGGCCATCGGCAGGCTCGGCCAGGGCGCGGTGATCAGCAGCGACGGGCGCTTGACCCCGCCCTCGGCCAGCTTGTCCCACAGCTCCTCGGTGATGAACGGCATCACCGGGTGCAGCAGCTTCAGCGTGACCTCCAGCGCCCAGGCGGCGGTGGCGCGGGTCTCGGCCTTGGCCGCCTCGTCCTCGCCGTTCAGCACCGGCTTGGACAGCTCCACGTACCAGTCGCAGAACACGTTCCAGATGAAGCGGTAGAGGGCGCCGGCCGCGTCGTCGAAGGCGCAGTCCTCGAGCGCCCGGGTCACCTCGACGGCCGCCTTGACCACCTCGCTGCGGATCCAGCGGTTGACCGTCTGCTTGACCTTGGCCGGGTCGAAGCCGGCCGGCACGACGCATTCGTGCATCTGGCAGAAGCGGCTGGCGTTCCACAGCTTGGTGCCGAAATTGCGATAGCCTTCAATGCGCTGCTTCGACAGCTTGATGTCGCGCGCCTGGCCCGACATGGCCACCAGGGTGAAGCGCAGGGCGTCGGCGCCGTACTCGTCCACCAACTCCAGGGGGTCCATGACATTGCCCTTGGACTTGGACATCTTCTGGCCCTTCTCGTCGCGGACCAGGGCGTTGATGACCACCTTCTCGAACGGGACCTCGCCCATGAAGTGCAGGCCCATCATCATCATCCGGGCGACCCAGAAGAAGATGATGTCGAAGCCGGTCACCAGGACGCTGGTGGGATAGAAGCGCTTGAGGTCCTGCGTCTCGGCCGGCCAGCCGAGGGTCGAGAACGGCCACAGGGCAGAGGAGAACCAGGTGTCGAGCACGTCCTCGTCCTGGATCAGGACGACGTTTGAACCGTAGTGCGCGCGGGCGGCGGCGGTGACGGCCGCTTCCGTCTCCTCGACGAACACGGCCCCGTCCGGCCCGTACCAGGCCGGGATGCGGTGGCCCCACCAGAGCTGGCGCGAGATGCACCACGGCTCGATGTTGCGCAGCCATTCGAAGTAGGTCTTCTCCCAGTTCTTCGGTTCGAAGACGGTCGCGCCCTCTTCCACCGCCTTGATCGCGGGCTGGGCGAGGGTCTTGGCGTCGACGTACCACTGGTCGGTCAGGTAGGGCTCGATGACCACGCCGGAGCGGTCGCCGTGCGGCACCACGTGGCGGGTCTTCTCGATCTGCCGCAGCAGGCCGAGCTCCTCCATCTCCGCCACCACCATCTTGCGGGCGACGAAGCGGTCCTGCCCGCGGAAGCGCTCGGGCACGGCGTCGTTCAGCCGGGCGAAGGGGTCGAGGATGTTGATCAGCGGCAGGTCGTGACGCTTGCCCACCTGGAAGTCGTTGAAATCGTGCGCCGGGGTGATCTTCACCGCCCCCGAGCCCTTTTCCGGATCGGCGTAGTCGTCGGCGACGATCGGGATCAAGCGGTCGGCGAGCGGCAGGCGCACCATCTTGCCGATCAGGGCCTTGTAGCGCTCGTCGTCGGGATGCACGGCCACGGCGGTGTCGCCGAGCATGGTCTCGGGGCGGGTGGTGGCGACCACGATCTCCCCGCTGCCGTCCTCGAGCGGATAGGCGAAATGGTAGAAGGCGCCGTCGGTCTCGCGCTGCTCGACCTCGAGGTCGGAGATGGCGGTCTGGAACTGCGGATCCCAGTTCACCAGGCGCTTGTCGCGATAGATCAGCCCCTGCTTGTGCAGGGTGACGAACACCTTGCGCACCGCATTGGACAGGCCCTCGTCGAGGGTGAAGCGCTCACGGCTCCAGTCGCAGCTGGCGCCCATGCGGCGCAGCTGGCGGGTGATGGTCCCGCCGGACTCCGCCTTCCATTCCCAGACGCGCGCGACGAAGGCCTCGCGGCCCATCTCGCGGCGCCCCATGTTGCCCGCCGCGGCCAGTTGGCGCTCGACCACCATCTGGGTGGCGATGCCGGCGTGGTCGGTGCCGGGCAGCCACAGGGCGGCCTCACCCTTCATCCGGTGGAAGCGGGTCAGCACGTCCTGCAGGGTGTTGTTCAGCGCATGGCCGATGTGCAGCGAACCCGTCACGTTCGGCGGCGGGATCACGATGCTGAAGGTCTCGGCGGCGTCCGGCCCAGAGCCAGGGACTCGGGGAGCGCCAGGGACTCGGGGCGCGAAGGCGCCGGAGCTCTCCCACTGCTGGTAGAGGCGCGGTTCGACGGATTTCGGATCGAAGGTTTTTTCGAGCATCACAATGAGACGATGGCGCCGGGCGCGCGCGGAACGCCGGCTATAGCAAAGCGGGGGCAGGAGCGAAACGAAGGATGGCGCCGATGGGCGCCGTCCTTCGGGCCATTCGGGTTATTGGCGGCGCAGCCGGGCGACGCGTTCGATCTCGGCCGCCACCTTGGACTCCACGATCGCCGGCAGGTTCTCGTCGAGCCAAGCCTTGATCATGGGCCGCAGCAGTTCGCGCACCACATCCTCCAGGGTGCGGCCGGCGGCTGGCATGATGATGCCGCGCTCCAGCTTCTCGAAATGCGAGGCGGCCGACCAGGCGGCGGGATCGCCGACCAGGTGCTCGTTGTCGCCCAGCGGCGGCAGATCGACGTGAACGTCGGCCTTGGGCTGGGGCGGCGCCACGAACTCCAGGTCGCTGATGCCCAGAGGCTCGATCGGCTCGTGGACCGGATCGACCCGGTCGGTCAGCTCCAGCACATCGTCCTCGTGCAGCGCCAGGGGCGGCGGTTCGGCGGCGGGAATGTCCAGGTCCGGCAAGGCTTCGGCCTCCGGCTCATGCACGGCGGCGGGGCCGGCTTCGGCGGGCGCTTCGCCCTCGGCTGGCGCGTCGTCTTCGGAGATGATCCGGCGGATGGACGCCAGGATCTCTTCCATGGTCGGTTCTTGATTGGTTTCTGACATCCGAGAGCCCGCGGGAATCGGCAACGTCCCCCAGGAAGCCTATGCGCCCCAAGGGCATGGTGCAAATAGGGCTTGCCGCAAATGGGGCGGCGGACGCCTAGAAGGCGAATTGGGCCTTGGGGCCCAGACCGGGCAGGAACGGCGCGGCCGCGTCGAACACCTCGCGCCACACGATCTGGCCGCCGGTGCGCTCGTAGAGGCGGGTCTTGCCCATGGGGCCGTGGCGCACGATCACGGCCAGGCGGCCACCTTCGGCCAAGGCGGCGCACCACGCGGCGGGAACCTCGGTGACCGCGCCTTCGACCACGATCACGTCGTACTTGTCCTTGGCAGGAGCCTTGTCGGCGGCGATCTCGTCGCAGGCGCAACCGATCTGCTTCAGCACCTGGGCGCCGTAGGGCGCGGCGATGGCCAGGGTGATCTCGTGCGGCCGGGGTTTCAGGGCCTGCAGCAGCTTGCCGATGGCGCGTGGCCGCAGCAGCCAGAGGCCGGGCGCATATTCGATCTCGGCGTCGGCGTAGGCCAGTTCCTTCTTGCCCGCCGGGCACAGGCTCTCACGCGGGGCCAGGCGCATGGCGTCCTGCACGTGGAGGTCCGTGACATCGGAGGTGCGCACCTGGCTCTCGACCATGGTCAGCCGCGCCGCTTGGTAATCGAACGTCATGAAGGGCCCCGGGGCAGTCGTCGCGCGATCTCGCTGTCGATCCGGCGCTTATAGGACCGGCGCCATGGGCAAGGCAATTGCGGGAAGATGGAGGCCTGGGCCGGAATCGAACCGGCGTGCACGGATTTGCAGTCCGCTGCGTCACCACTCCGCCACCAGGCCATCCTGACGCCATCCGGCCATCCCATGAGAAAAAAGGGGCCGAACATCGGGCGGACCGCTGCCCTAACAGAAGCCGCCGGGGCGGGCAATCGTTCGCATCGGCCGCGCGCGGAGTTTGACCGGATGGCCGCCCCGTCGGGAGGCCAAGCCGTCATTGGGGCCAGGCGAGTTCCTCGAAGAAGTAGTCCGGGCGCACGCCGAGGCGCTTGGCCAGGGGCGGCAGGGAGGCGGCGGGCACGCCGTTCTTGGCCCCCTCGTATTTCTGGATCTGCTGGAAGCGCACGCCGAGGGCCTCGCCCAGCGCCGCCTGGGTCAGCCCCATCTCCAGCCGCCTCGCCCGGATGCGGCGGCCGATGTGCACGTCGATCAAGTGCAGGTAGACACTCATCTCGTACTCCGCTTGCCCGAGGAACCCGGCGGCTGTTGAGGACCGGATCAGAGCGGATACCGCCCTCTCCGCTTGGCATGGCGTGCAGCGGAGCTCACATCATCATGAATGACGATATTATGCGCCTGCGTCAAACAGCAAAACCCGTATGTGTGGCAATACATATGGGTTAACCGCGCAATAAATACCCCTGGTCAGGACCCGGACCAGCGCGGCGAAAGCTTGCGCGTGCGGCGAATGGCCGCGCTCGTCCGAATAATTGAGCCATCGGGTGAATAACAAGTTCCCCGTTACACAAGTTGCACCGTTTCCGGTGATCACTCCATGGATTTCTAGCCCAACGGCGCCGCGGCGGCGGGGTCCTCTGTAAATGATGGCGTGACCTTATTGGCGTCAGACTCCGGACAAACCCTTGAAATTGGCGCACTAGACGACGTCCTCGGCAGACAGTCCGGAGATACATTGATCGGCGGGCTCGGCCACAACCGGTACTATTTTCAGGCGCGAGCACGACGATCGCGCAAGGGACGACAGGGCTCAGGCCACGCCCCTCGCCGCATGGCCGCTGGCTGGCCGTGGTGGAGATCGCCAACCGCAGCTTGATCACCGTGCCCGCCTGGCCCAGGTCGCGTGGCCGGGCCTCATGCTGCCGCTGGCGGCGCTCGCCGCCGTCTGCGAGGGCCCCCGAAATTTAAGCTGATGACGACAGCCCTGTCGCCGACGGTCCATTTCCAGGGACCCCGGCGCATGAAACGTCGCGGGCGCCGCGGCGAATCGACGCCAGGCATTCAAGCGCAGGTTGAGTTTTTCGAGTTGAATTGACGAACTGATTATAGAGTCGCAAGATTACAGAATGGAGACATTTCTCTGGCTGTGCATGTTTTTGCTTGGCGGCGCTTCCTGCGTTGGCGTTTCCTTTGGCCGCGGCGGGCGGCGCGGGCCGCCCTCAGAGTGAAGCGCGACACCGCATTGCAGCATTTTCATTACAACGCACGCGGTTAACCTTTTCAATTGAAGCGAAATTCCGCGCCTATGCATGCAGGATGCATCTTTCCTGGGCGGCAACTCTGTGTAACGATACTGAATAGGCCGGAGGGGACGGCGTAAAGCCGTACAGGGAGATGTCCAGCAACAAGTCGGGTGCGATCGACGCGCACCTCGGGCGGCAGCTGAGGGCGCGCCGCCTGCACCTCAGGATGAAGCAGGCCGAACTGGCCGCAGCGCTCCAGGTGAGCATCCAGCAGGTGCACAAATACGAGACGGCCAAGAGCAGCCTGCCGGCCGTGAGCCTGATCCCGTTGGCGCGGGTCCTGGGTGTGGAGCCCGCCTATTTCTTCAACGGCCTGGAAGCCCCGGACACCGTCGCCTCCCCGCTCCTGCGGATCAACTAGCCCGCCGCGCGCAACTGGCCGCCCCGCTGAGCGAGGCTGCGGCCTTGGGGCGACGGCGAAGATCGACCTTCGATTCCGGACAGTCGCGCTCACCATCGGAGCAGAATCACGATGTAATCGTGCTCATCGGCATTGGAGATGCGCATGGCTGAGGTCACCTACGTCTCGATCGTGCCCCGGGAAAGCTCTGCAAAGCTTCGCGAAACGCTGCGGCAGAACGACACCGGTGAGCTGAGATGGCGCGAGCAGCGGGCCGGCTCGGGCAGTGAATTCTACTTCACGGGACCGCCGACCCTGGTGCGGCAGACCCACGAGTTCGTCACCCTGTGGCTGGCCAATCGGAAACTGGCGGCCATGGGCGGCCGCCACTGAGGGTTGCGAGCGGGCAGCCGCGATATCGACTGTCCCGATCCGACCTCTACCTGTCCTCGATGTCTCGTGGAAAGTATCGTGGGCTGCTATGGAGCCCGATACTGGGTCAGGCGTTTAGCCACCAGTCTCGGCCGGTCCCGTCAGCCCCACCTCGGATCGGCCGAGGCGCTCATTCCTCTCCGCAATAGCCGGCTGGGAGCGTCCGGTGGGATCCGCCGGACGCCTCGCCCCCAAGGACTCAGGCCCGACGCACGGTCGGCCGCCAGCGCGGCATGGCTTCCCGCTCTGCCTCGTAGGTCCCCATCCAGAGGACATCGGCCTCGGCCGCAGCGCCCACCGTCACCGTACCGAGTTGATCGAGCCCGTCCTCAAGCATCAGCGCCAGACTCTGCGCCGCATACCGGCGCGCATCCCCTGCCGCCGGAAATTCTTCCAGTTCATGCTCTTCCGGCCGATTTCCAATGCGGTACTCGAATGCATACCAGCCCATAGTGATTTGCCCTCCGGCGGACTTAGGCGGCCGCGAACCCCTGCTTATGATCTAACCATTTGCGCTGTCTTTAACCAAGCCTAGACCGGTGCGGTGAAAAGCTGCACTGCCATAACAGTGTTCGGTTCTGTGCCTATTCTTGACGGCTCGCCGATCACATAAGTGTCAACAGTCGAGCTCGAATAACGATACGTCCAAACAGCACTTCATGGCCGTATCGCCCGTCGCGGCTGCGGCGCCGGCCGTTGCCCGCGCGCCTCTCCGGCCTTGATCCCTCGGGACGCCCAAGGCGGTTTGCGCCGCTTTGGCGATGATATTTAGTGAGGGAGGTTCGAAGGGGGGCGCATGGCCGCGGATATCTTCGTGAGCGCCGCATCCGAGAACGTTCGCGTGGCCATGACGCTGTGCGCCGCCCTGGAAGATCGCGGCTTCACCTGTTGGCTTTCCGCCCGGGACGTCGGGCCGGATGAGGACATCCCGTCGGCCGTCGAGCAGGCCCTGCGTCAGGCCAAGGTCATGCTGCTGATGTTCACCGCCAGCGCCAACGCTTCGGACGAGATGGCGCAGACACTGGCCCTGGCGACCCAGAACGACATGGCCGTCATCCCCCTCAGGATCGAGGACGCCACGCCCAGCGACGCCTTCGCCTATCAATTCGCCACGCGTCCTTGGATCGACCTGTCCGCCGACTGGGCGCTGGGCATCGACCAGTTGAACCGGCGGGTCGGACAGGCCCTGCCAGGGCGTGGTTAGTCCGCACATGGCGGCGGCGGCATCGAATCCGGGCCCCGTCGGCCGCGCCGGCCTCAGGCTGCAGATTCGCGCCGGACTGCATCACAACGCCGCAGTTCCAAACGCGCCCGCCCGCCTGCGCGCCGCCGATCGCACAAAAGCACCCAATAGAATTCAGCACCGCCCAGGGCGGCCCTCGCGTGCGACGTCTTGGCCTCTTCAGGTCGAGCCGTTTTACCAGTTAAACTTCGTTAATTCTCATTTTGGCACAACGTCGATATATGACCATTAACCATAAATATTAACTATTTATTTATAGACTTCCGCGGCAAAGCTGGTAAACAGAATATTAATGCGGTGGGGTTGGTGTTAAAGATGGCCACGTCAAAAGTTGAGCTTTTGCCTTTGCGTGCAGCTAGTCTTCCGCTCGATTGCGCCCCTCGTTCGCTGGCCGTGGCCGATGCCTCCCCTGCCGCCGAAGAAGCCGAAGTCCTGGTGCTGTCGAAGCCGCATCGCGGTTATTCGGCGCGCGAACTGAGCCGCTTCGCCGAGACCCTGGAAGCGGCGGTCGACGGCCGTTTCCCCAAGGCGCGCTACCTGGTGCTCGACTTCCACACCCCCTCGCCGGATATCGGCGCCGTCGGACCGGCCTTCAACAAGCTGGCGGCCACTGTCGAAACCCTGGTCAGCCGCTCGTCCCTGATCGCCGTCGCCTGCGTGCGCGGCCGCATCGGCGGGGGCGACCTTGAACTGGCCCTGGCGTGCAACATGCTGGTGGCCGACGCCGCCGCCGAATTCCACTTCGGCGTCGAACAGGGCTCGCTGGGCCTCTACGGCTCCCTGGCGACCAAGGTCGGCTACGTCTACGCCGAACGCATCATGGAACAGGGCGTCACCCTCACCACGGAGCAGATGAAGGACAAGCTGCTGGTTCGCGAGACCCTCGAGCTGTCCGGCGGGCTGGAGCCTCTGTGGCGGTTCCTGCAGCGGACCAGCCGGCGCCACAACGCCTCCTGGGCCATCTTCCGCGCCCAGCGGATGGCGGCGCCGTCGATCTACGCTTCGCTGCAGTAGAAGCCGTCCGCTTCAGGCGACGCGCTTGGCCTGGTCGGCGCCGCTCATGAAGCGCTGCTTCAGCTGGGCCGACGGGATGGGCGGGCTGAACAGGTAGCCCTGCACCAGGTGCACATCCCAGGGCTTCAGGTATTCGAGCTGCTCGGCCTGCTCCAGGCCCTCGAAGACCACTTCCACCTGCAGCCGCTGAGCCAGCACCGACACCGCGCCGATCACCGCCTGTGACGCCACCGAGTCGATCTCGTCGGCGAAGGAGCGGTCGATCTTGATCTTGTTGACCGGATATTGGCGCAGGTACGACAGGCTGGAGTAGCCGGTGCCGAAGTCGTCCAGCGCAATGCGGATGCCCAGGTCGCTGATCGCTTCCAGCTGGGCATGGGCGTTCTTGGCCTCGATCATCGTGCTTTCGGTGATCTCCACCTCCAGACGATGGGGGGCCAGGCCGGTCTGGCGGAGCACCGCCTTCAGGTCCTCGATGATGTCGCTGTTCATGGCGAACTGGCGCGGCGAGAAGTTCACCGCCACGGACACGTCCTCGGGCCAGGTGGTGGCTTCGGCGCAGGCCTTGCGCAGCACCGCCTCGCCGAGTCCCAGGATCAGGTCGCTTTCCTCGGCCACCGGAATGAATTCCGCCGGCGAGATCATGCCCTCGTCCGGGCAGCGCAGGCGGGCCAGGGCCTCGCACACCTTGACCCGGCCGGTGCGGATGTCGATGACCGGCTGGTAGAACACCTCGAGGGTCTGGTCGGCGATCGCCTTGCGCAGCACGCCCTCGACGTGACGCTTGCGGCGCAGCGCCAGGTCCATGTCGCGGCGATAGGCGCGCACCACGCCGCGGCCGGCGCCCTTGGCTTCGTAGAGGGCCAGGTCGGCGCAGCGCAGCATCTCGTCGGCGTCGGCCCCTTCCGAGGACGCGCGCGCGACGCCGATGCTGGCGCCGATGGTCACGGTGGCGCCGAACACCTCATAGCTGGCGCTGAGCTCCGAGATCAGGCGCTCGCCGAGCTCTTCGGCGCGGGCCGAGCCGCTCTGCTCGGGGACCAGCACCTGGAACTCGTCGCCGCCGAACCGGGCCACCAGGTCCCGGCGCGTGATGGTCTGCCGCAGGCGCTCGGCGACCTGGCGCAGCAACTCGTCGCCAGCGGGGTGGCCGCGGGTGTCGTTGACCTCCTTGAACTGGTCGAGGTCGATGCTCAGCAGCACCAGGTCGTGCTGGCGGCGCGGGCGCGCCAACTCCTTCTTCAGGGCCGAATGGAAATTGATGCGATTGGGCAGGCCGGTCAGGGAGTCGAAATGCGCCATGCGCTCGATCTCGCGGCTGGCCAGGCGCGCCTCGGTAACGTCCTCCACCACCACCACGAAGCCGCCGTTGGGCATGGGCTCGCAGCGGAAGTCATAGAGGCGCTGCTGCACCTCCTGGGTGAATACGCAGGTTTCGCCGCGGCCCACGTGGGCGCGCCAGCGGGAGACGAAGTTGGCCCGCGCGGCGCGGCTCATGTGGGCGGCCACGCCGATGCTGTTGGCCAGGTCAGCAAGGCCGGCCCCGGACTGCAGGTCCAGGCCGAAGAAGGATTTCAGGCGGTCGTTCATGACCACGATGTTCTGGGTGGCGTCGGCCATGCACAGGCCGTGGGACATGCTGTCCAGCGCCGCGCCCAGGCGCGCCCGCTGCAGCCGCGCCTCGCGGCCCTCGAGCAGGGCGGTGACGATCGTGGCGTTGAGTACCTTGGTGGTCGATTTCGCCGCCGTCATGACGAACACCAGGCAGCCGGCCGCGCCCCAGAACCACGGGTCCCGCCGCAGGAACATGGCGATCGCCAAGGGCGCGCAGACGCCCAGCAACTGGCTGTAGACGATGAACGGCCGCCCGGCGTTGCGGCCGGCCAGGGCCCCGGCGCAGCCCACGGTCAGGATGACGCTGTAGAGGGTCGATATCTGGTCGCCGTCGCGCACGAACAGGATGGCGGCCGTGACGCCGACCGTGGTCATGAAGCCGATGCCGCCGATGGCGTAGACCACTTCCCAGAAGAAGGCGCGGCGCACCCGGTTCTCTTCGCTGGCCTTCTTGTGCGACAGGTAGACGGCCAGGCGGATGACGGACATGACGCCGACGACGCCCAGGCAGACCAGGTAGATCGGGTCGTGGGTGCGGGCGTAAGCGATGGCGGGCACGGGCGTGACGCCGAAGATCCCGGCGAGGAACGCGCCCGTCGTGCCGAACAAGGTCTCCACCAGCGCCGAGTGGATGTCGGGCGGCAGTTCTGGCGCGTTACGCCTCGATTTCCCGGCAAGAGACATGGAGCGGATCCTGAGCTCGCTCACATAGTCGGCCAAACTTACTGAATCCCGGGTTACGGCCTAGGGTTAACCCATTGCTGCCAGCGACATCCGCCGCTGGGCGCCGACGAGACGGTCCATATGCCGCAGGTCGGCGGGCGTCAGGTTCAGGCAGCACGACACCCACAGGTCGGTGATGTCGATCAGCTCCTGGCGCGAGACGGGAAAGAACCGCCGCCGCGCCTGGGTCAGGGCCAGACGGCGCTGGAACCGGGCGTCTCCGCCCTCGGCCATCCACTCCCGCGCATTCTCGTTCCCGTGGCCGGAGGGCGCCAGGAAGTCGACGACGCCCAGACTGAACATCTGGCGCGCCGAATAGGTTTGGCCGGAGGCGATGATGGCCTCCGCGCGCGCCTGCCCCACGCGGCGGGACAGCAGGCTCACCGCGCCCATCCCCGGGAAGGTGTTGAACGACACCTCGGGCACGCCGAGCTTGGCTCCCTCCTCCGCCATCAGGAAATGCTGGGCGAGCGCGCCTTCCAGGCCGCCGCCCAGGGCCTGGCCGTTGACAAGGCTCAGGGTCACGATCGGCAGGTCGAAGGCGTTGACCAGCCCGTGCACCGAATCGATGCAGGCGTGGGCATAGGCGGTCAGGGTGTCGGAGTCGCCCCTGCGAATGCAGTCGGCGAACTCGGCCAGGTCGCCGCCGAGCTTGAAGATGCCCGGCTGGTTGGAGGCCATCACGAAGTAACGCACCGGGAAATGCTCGGGCGGCGCGGACCGATAGAGGGCGCGCAGGGACTCGCGCACGTCGAGCGTGTCCACCAGGGTCTGGAAAGTGTAGTGCGGCGGCCCGTCGGCCTTGTAGCTCATCCAGGCCGACTGGGTGTCCGGGTCATAGGTGAAGTCGAGCGTGTCGAACCGCCAGTCGGGAAAGTACTGGGGCGACCGGGGACTGAATGTGATCAAGGGGGCCACCGTCGCGACTGAGCCTTCGACCCAATCCCGTTTTAAGGTTCAAATCTTAACGAATTCACTCCCGCAGGTTAACCGTGCCGGGAAATGAGGTCACCTAGACCTTAGGTCGCAGGCGCCTTCTCAAATGAAGTGATCAAGGCGGCAAAATTTGCCGAGTTGATCTGTCATTTTATTTGAAGAACGGTGATTTTTGAGATGATCACAGCCGACTCGACCTGACTTTTCCAGGCCTTGACGGAGTCGGAGTCCGCCTGCGGACTTGAAGCAGGGCCGGCAGGTGAAGAGGGATTAGTGCAGGCGTCCCCGGGCGGCGGCGGTGTCGCCCGCATCGGGGCCAGCGCCGAGGGAGCGGCTGAAGCTCATCAGGTTGCTGATCACCTGTTCGGCTCCCGGGCCCTTCTCGTCCTTGAGTTTCTCGGCCACCTCGGCCAGCGAGCCCGACAGTTCGTTCAGGAAGCGGTCGTCCAGCTTGGCCAGGGAGATCATCAGGGCGCGGCACAAGGCCAGGGCCAGTTGGCCGTTCTGCAACTGCTCCAGGGACTGGGCGTCCTCCTGCCCAGGTTCGATCGGCATCTTTGCCCCCACGTCACACACTCCCGGACCCAAGCCCTTACTCGAAAGCCGCACTCGAAAAGACTAGTTGGCCGGCTTGCCGCGGCCGCGCCATTGCCGCGTCCGCGCCTGGCGCTCCTGATCCGGCGTGAGGGCGACCGCGCCCTGCAGTTCGTCCACCGCCGCGGCCACCGACGGCGCGAGGGCCGACGACGCCTGGCGATAGGTCTGGGTGGCGGCCGTCGCCGTCGAGGTCGCCAGAGCGGCCACCTCCCAGCGGCTGCCGTCCTTGCAGGCGACGCCATCCTCCTGGCCGCTGCGCTGGAACACGCGGCAGAACCGGCCGGCGCGATCCTGGAAGCTGGCCATGATCTTGATGCCCGAG
>DASYBX010000155.1:0-12949 GCA_036500495.1 Caulobacteraceae bacterium | reverse complement strand
GAGATGATCATGCCCGGCGACAACGCCGAGCTGGACGTCGAGCTGATCACCCCGATCGCCATGGAAGAGAAGCTGCGCTTCGCCATCCGTGAAGGCGGCCGCACCGTCGGCGCCGGCGTCGTGGCCAAGATCATCGAATAGTCTCAGCCTCATCGCTGATATTGAAGCGGCCGTCGGGGAAACCCGGCGGCCGCTTTGCTTTGGGCGTCAGCATTCGGCGAATTGTGCAGGGCCGTCCGAGCGGGGCGGCCACGAGCAGGGCTCAGCGAATCCGGACGGCGGCGCCTCAGGCGCCTAGCGTTCAGACGCTCGAGCGGTCTTCCGGATTGTCCGGCGGCAGGAACAACAGCATCAGGAAGCCGAGGGCGACCAGGGTCGAGCCGATCGGCAGGCGATGCGTCAGACCGAGGCCGACGGCGTTGATCATCAGGATGAAGACGATCAGGGCCGCGCGGGCGAAGGACCTGAGCGGGAATCGGGCGGACATGGGCGCCGGGATGGCGAGTCCGTTCATGTAAGGCGACATATAGCCGGGCGAGACGACCAGGGCTGCGCCGAGGGCGCAGATGAAAACCAAGCCCAGCGGCGAATCGACGAGCACATCGAGCACGACGCCATTCCTTCCCTATGATGCGCCTTCTCTGTGTGTGGCGCTTGACACAATGTTGCGCGAGCAATTTCGAAATTGCAACACGCTAGGGCGGATGACAGATCCGCTTGCATCATCTCGAGGAGATTTCCCATGGAAATCAGGCGCAGCGGAACCCAGCCGTCGGCCCAGGGACCAGCCGAGTGGTTCACCGGCCGGGTGCGATCGATCCCCTGTTCGCTGCGCCGGGTCCGGCCCGCACGGCCTGCGCCAGCGTCACCTTCGGGCCTGGCGCGCGGAGCGCGTGGCACACCCACCCGCTCGGTCAGATCCTGGTGGTGACCGCAGGCGTGGGCTGGACCCAGTGCGAAGGCGAGCCGGTGGTGGAGATTCGCGCCGGCGACGTGATCTGGTGTCCCCCCGGTCACCGCCACTGGCACGGCGCCACCCCGACCACCGCCATGACCCACATCGCCATCCAGGAAGCCTTGGACGGCAAGGTGGTGGACTGGATGGAGCAGGTCAGCGACGAGCAGTATCTGTCGGGACCGGCGAGCGCCGGATCGGAACGCTAGGGCGCCCACTCGGTCGTGATCTGGTCCACCTCGGGGCGCACGCGCTCCAGGGGCGCCTCGGTCGGCGTGCCGATCAGCACCACGCCGGACACGCGCTCATGCTCGGCCAGGCCCAGGATCGCCGTGGCGCGGGGATCGTAGCTGTACCAGTCGGTGATCCAGTTGGCGCCGTAGCCCATCGCGGTGGCGGCGATCAGCAGGTTCTCGCAGACCGCGCCGGACGACAGCAGCTGTTCCCAGGCCGGGATCGGGCTGTCGGTGACGCGCGACACCACCACGATCGCCAGGGGCGGGCCCTTCAGCTTGAACAGGACCGCGGTGGCCTTCTCCGGATCCGGCCGGTCCTTGGCCAGTTGCTCGTAGCGGGCGGCGAGCTCGGCCTTGGCCGCGCCGCGCAACAGGATGAAGCGCCAGGGGAACAGCTTGCCGTGGTCCGGCGCCCGCACCGCCAAGCGCAGCAGGTCGTCGAGTTCGCGGCCCTCGGGCGCGGGCGCGGCGAGGGTCTGGGGCGACGACGAGCGGCGCAGGGCGAGCAGCTCGAGAGCGTCGGGATGGACCTGGCCGAACGGGGTCGGCTTGCCGAACTCGGGCGGCGCGGGGACACGGGCTGGCAAAACGGGGCCTCACGGGGAAGTCATTGAGTCTCGTCAGCTATAGGCGCGCCCGGCCCGCGGGAAAACCCTGGCGCAAGCGGCGTGGCCGCCCCATGTAGAACGCGCGCCTGTTTGCGCCGCCGGCGCATGCCAGGGCGCAGGCGCTGAGTTTGGCGCAGACCGTGTTACAATCAGCCCCAGGCCCGGCGCAGACCGGCGAAAGGCGGACGTCCATGAGTATCCAACTGGAACTGGTCGAGCCGGATTCGGCTCCCCCCGTATGGGCGGCTTTGCGCAACCAGGCCCAGGCCGCCGCGCGCGCCGAGCCGGCGCTCTATTCCATGCTCAATTCGGTGATCCTGCAGCACGACCGCCTGGCCGATGCCCTGTCGTACCAACTGGCGGTCAAGCTGGCCTGGCACGAGCTGCCGGCCATGAACCTGCGCGAACTGTGCGACGAGGCCTATGACGCCGACCCTGACATCGTGAAGGCCGCCGAGGCCGACATGAAGGCGGTCTACGAGCGCGACCCGGCCTGCAAGGGCTACCTGCAGCCGTTCCTGTTCTTCAAGGGTTTCCACGCCCTGCAGTCGCACCGCCTGTCGCACTGGCTGTGGACCCGCGGGCGCGAGACCCTGGCCTTCTACCTGCAGAGCCGCATGTCGGAAACCTTCCAGATCGATATCAACCCGGCCGCCCGCATCGGCCGAGGGGTGTTCGTCGACCACGGCACGGGCATCGTCATCGGCGAGACGGCAGTGATCGCCGACGACGTGTCGATGCTGCACGGGGTGACCCTGGGCGGCACCGGCGCGGCGCGCGGCGACCGTCACCCGAAGATCGGCAAGGGCGTTCTGCTGGGCGCCGGGGCCAAGGTGCTGGGCAACATCACCATCGGCGACTACGCCAAGATCGCCTCCGGATCGGTGGTGTTGAAGCCGGTGCCGCCGCACTGCACGGCGGCCGGCGTGCCCGCCCGCCTGGTCAATTGCCCGACTTGCCCCGAGCCGGCGCGCAGCATGGACCACACCCTGGCCGACGTGGTCTACGACTACGTGATCTAGGGCCCACAGGCGTCCCGAATTCGGCGCTCGGCCTGTTTCCCGCAGCGCGGAAAGGCTCTAGGGTCCGCCTTCGTTTCGCGGCTTGTCCGTGATGTGTCTGTTTTTGCTGCTACGAGAGGTCCGACGTGAAGGACACTGATGCCAAGCGCGTCGAATCGCACCTGCGCCGCACCTTCGGCAACACCGCCATCATCCTGAAGCCGCGCCCCAAGCAGAAGGATTCCTGCGAGGTCTACATCGGCGACGAGTTCGTCGGCGTGGTCTACGAGGACGAGGACGAAGAAGGCTCGTTCATGTTCGAGATGGCGATCCTCAGCGAGGACCTGGTCGGCTAAACGCCGCCGCGCATCCCCGCGAGCCGAAGGCCGCCGAGGAGGATATGCGAGCCATGATGTCCGCCGATCCGATCCTCGTGCTCACTACCGGCGGCACGATCGACAAGCTCTATTTCGACGCCTTGAGCCAGTACCAGGTCGGCGAGTCGGTGACCGCGCGCCTGCTGGAACTGGGGCGCGTGACCCATGCGTTCAGGCTGGTCGAGCTGATGCGCAAGGACAGCCTCGATCTGGACGACGCCGACCGCACGGCCATCGCCGCGGCGGCTGCGGACGCGGCGGAGAGCCGCGTGGTGATCACCCATGGCACCGATACGATGACGGTCACGGCCAGCGCCCTGGCCGCGATCCCCGGCAAGACGATCGTCCTGGTCGGGGCGCTGGCGCCGGCCCGGTTCTCGGACAGCGACGCGTCCTTCAATCTCGGCATGGCCTTCGCCACCGCCCAGGTCGCGCCGGCGGGCGTCTACATCACCATGAACGGGTCGGTCTTCCCTGCGCTGGGCGTGGTCAAGGACCGGGCGAAGGGGACGTTCGTCGCCCACCGCTGACGCGCGGTCTAGAGCGTTTCGCTCCAGGACGCCAGGTCGTCGATCCCGCCGATCAGCGCCAGGCCGGACGCGATGGATTCGAACTCCCCGCCACTGGCGATCCGCTCCTCGCCGAACCGGTCGGTGAACAGTCGGCGAACCGCGGGGACGAACGACGAGCCGCCGGTCAGGAACACCTGGTCGATCGAGGTCGCCTCGAGGCCGGCGTCGTCCAAGGCCTTCTGCAGCGCTTTTTCGATCTGGGCCAGTTCGGGCGCGATCCAGCTTTCGAAATCCGTGCGGGCGATCTCGGCTGAGATGTCGATGGCGCCGGCCTGGAAGCGGAAGGGCGCGTGGTCGGCCGCGGACAGGGTCTCCTTGACCTTGGAGACGGCGCGATAGAGGGGATAGCCGTGGTCGTTCTCGATCAGCTCCACGAAGCGCTCCAGCCGCGAATCCTGCGCCGCCCGCGACAGCGATCTCAGGTCGCGAAGCTCGCGCGAGGACTTCAGCAGCGCCAACTGGCTCCATCGCGCGAAGGCGGCGTAATAGCGCGCCGGCACGGGCAGCACCTTGCCGAAGCTGGTGTAGCTGGACCCCTTGCCGAGCTCTGGTGAAACGACCCGGTCGATGATGCGATAGTCGAAGGCGTCCCCCGCCACGGCCACGCCGGAGTGGGCGAGGGCCTTCGACAGGATATGCCCGTCCCGACGGTCGAAGCGGATCACAGAGAAGTCGCTGGTGCCGCCGCCAAAGTCGGCCACCAGCACGGCCGCGCTGCCCGTCAGCCGTTGGGCGAAATAGAAGGCGGCTGCGACCGGCTCATACACATAGTGGAGTTTGGTGAAGCCGAGCCGGCGAAACGCCTGTTCGTAGCGCCGAAGGGCCAGATCGGCATCGGGATTGGCGCCGGCGAACTGCACCGGTCGGCCGATGACTGCGGTTCCGGGCAGCGCCTCGAGCCGCTCGCCGGCATGGGCTCTGAGCCGGGTGAGGAACGACGAGAGCAGATCCTCAAAGGCGTAGCGGCGACTGAAGATGTCGGTCGACTGGAAGCTCGCGCTGGCGGCGAAGCTCTTGAACGACTGGATGAATCGCGTGTCGAGCGGGTCTTCCAGATATTCCTCGATCGCCCACGGGCCGGCTTCGACGACGCGGGGGCGGGCTGGATCGGGATGCTCGCGGAAGCTCAGCACCGAGCGGAACGCCGTGGCGCGCGCTTCGGGGGCCGCGAAGGGCAGCACGACCGGGGCGCCGTCCCCGCTGTGCATCGACAGCACCGTGTTGGTCGTGCCGAAATCGACGCCCAGGACCGCGCCCATGACCTATGCACCCATCGTCGGAACCCTGGGTGGGTCCAGGGGGCGCGGACGCTAACGGGCCAGAGGCTGCAGGGCAACCGGCCGCCGGCTCTGGAAACCAGAAAGCCCGCCGGATCGCTCCGGCGGGTCGTTTGAATGGAGGCTGCGGCTAGAGGACGCCCAGCATGCTGGCCACCAGCGGATGGCGCACGATGTCGACGTCGTGCAGGCGCACCACCGAGATGCCGGCGACACCTTCCAGCCTGTCGGCCACGTCGCCGAGGCCTGAGACGCCGGGCAACAGATCCGACTGGTTCGGGTCGCCGGTGATCACCATGGTCGAGTGCCAACCCAGGCGCGTCAGCAGCATCTTGAGCTGCACATAGGTGCAGTTCTGCGCCTCGTCGATCACCACGAAGGCGTTGTTCAGGGTGCGCCCGCGCATGAAGCCGACCGGGGCGATCTCGATGGCGCCCTCGGCCATCAGGGCGCGCACCCGCTTCATCGACAGGCGATCGGACAGGGCGTCGTAGAGCGGCCGTAGATAGGGGGCGAGCTTGTCCTCCATCTCGCCGGGCAGGAAGCCGATCGATTCGCCGGCCTCGACCGCGGGGCGCGACAGCACGATCCGGCCGACCTTGCCGGCCTCCAGCGCCTCCACCGCCTTGGCGATGGCCAAGTAGGTCTTGCCGGTGCCGGCCGGGCCGAGCGCCATGACCAGGTTGCGCTCGTCGACGGCCTTGATCAGGGCGGCCTGGCCCTCCGACTTGGCCTTGATGGTCTTCAGATAGCCCTGCTCGCGCCCATCGTCGCCATTGGCGGCGCCCAGCGGAGACCAGCCGCGTTCGAGGGGCAGGCGGCGCACCTTGTTGTCGTCGTCGAACTGACCCGGGTTGAACTCGCCTTCACGCACCATCCGCTTCAGGGCTCGCTTGGTCATCAGGGCCTCCAGAGGGCTTTGCCGTCGCTCGGCAAGAAAAAAGGGCGAGACCGCGATGGCCCGCCCTTCAGAGAGAGGAAATGTGGGGAACAAGGCCGGCGGCGTGCGCCGGGCCTCGATGAGGCCGAGCCAGGCGGGCTTGCGAACAGGGGCGGCGAAGGACGCCGCCGAGACAGTTCAGATGACGCCATAATCCCCACTCGAAGGACCGGACCCGCGCAACCGGGCCCGTCGAATCGTCCAACACAGATTATGCTAACGTGGTTTCAGAAGGATTAATCAAAAGATTTGGAGGGGCCGCTGCCAAGGCTTCGCGCAAATTTCGCGTAGTCGTCACAAATATAAAATGCAGAGCGTGCGTCGAATATTGCTCCGACGCAGGATCAACTCGCGCATGACGACGAGGCGCGGGCGCCTCCCGAGAGACCTGACCGACTGCAGCAGCTAAGCACTGATTCCGGAAGCGGATATCGTGTCGCGGGGCGGAAATCCGTGTGGGCGCCCAGCCCCTGGACATCCCGCCGCTCAGGGGACGCGTCGACCGTCGATCGCTGCCAGGCGCAGGGGGGAGGGGACCGATTCGCCGCCGTCGGCGAAGGCGATGTCCTGCAGGAACAGGCGCTCGATCCTCTGGCCCTTCAGATGGAACAGAGGGCTGGTCGGCTGGTAGAGTCCGAGCAGCCGGTCGACCTGGCCCTGGC
Source organism: Caulobacteraceae bacterium (assembly GCA_036500495.1). Taxonomy (GTDB): domain Bacteria; phylum Pseudomonadota; class Alphaproteobacteria; order Caulobacterales; family Caulobacteraceae; genus BOG-938. Next base: position 6,321 of record DASYBX010000155.1, on the reverse strand, counting down.
GGCCGGCCAGGGGCGCCAGCAGGATCTCGAGTCGGGCCTCGCTCCCTTGCAGGCTGCGGCCATGGGCAGAGGCGATCAGCGAGCGGCGGCGGCTGACGGCGGCCTCGATGGCGGCCTGCAGGCGCGGGCGGTCGGCCGGCGCCCACAGCGACATGAAGCCCAGGCCGCTCAGCGGGTAGCCGTGCAGGTCCTCCAGCAAGGCCCCGGCCAGGCGGAAGGCGTAGGCGCCCACGCCCACGCGCCCGACCACGAAGGCCTGGGTGACCATCTCGGCGAAAGCCGCCGGATCGATGCTGGAGCGCAGCGGGCATCCGCCCTGGCCACGCTGGCCTTCCCAGTACCCGAGCATGCGGGCCGTATTCGAATGGGACATGTCTTGCCCGCCCTGTTGCGCCCAACTGCGCATGGGGCTTGCAGGGAAGATCGGCGCCAGGGCTCTCTGGTTTCGAATCGGGACGCCTTGGGCGTGGGAGCGGGGCGCGGCCGCACAGCCGGCCCCACTCTCCTTCGGCCGGTCGCCGTCCCTACTGCGCCGACGCGGTCTTGGCTTCAGGCGTCACCTGGAAGCGCCATTCCTTGGCCGGGATCAGCCACTTGTCGGCGGCCGCCTTGACGTCGTCCACGGTGATCGACTGCAGCTGGCTGATCTGGTTCAGCACCACCTCGAGCTTGCGCGGATCGGTCTGGGCGTCCTCCAGGCTGCCGACCCAGAACTCGTTGGTCTGCATGGCCTTCTGCAGGGCCTCGATGCGCGGCAGCACCGCCCGCTTCATTTCGTCGTCGGTCGGGCCGGTGGCGCGAAGGTCGGCGGCGATCTTGTCGACCTGCTCGTAGAAGCCGGCGATCTTGGTCGGCGGAATCTCCACCCGGGCGGCGATGTAGCCGTAGCCGGGATAGTCCTCGGAGGCCTCGAGCGTGGCGTTGGGCGAATAGGTGGCGCCCTGGGCCACGCGCAGGGTGTCGATCAGGCGCAGCTGCATGACGTTGACCAACACGCGGATGGTGCGCGCGCCGCGCACGTCGGCATAGAGGTCGGTGGTCGGCCAGGCGGCCACGGCGTAGCCCTGGTCGGCCCTGCCCTTGTGCGTCTCGTTGATCGGCTGGGGCGTGGGCGTGGGGAACGAAACCTTGCGCTCGCCGGCCGCCGGGGCCGCGTCGGTGCGCGGCGGCAGGGCCCCGAAGGTCGAGGCGACCGCGGCGATCGCCTGATCCACCGTGGTGTCGCCGACCACGATCACTTCCACCGGGCCGCTGGCCAGACGCGGGGTGAACAGGCCCTTGAACTCGTCGGCGGTGGTGGAGGCGATGGTCTGCTTGGAGGGGAAGGCCCAGCGCTGGTCGTTGTCGTGCATCAGCCGCGACAGGTCGCGCCCGACCACGCCCGAGGCGGTGGCCTCCATCTGGTCCTGCAGGGTCAGGCCGTAGGTCTGCATCCGGCCGTAGGCCTCGGGACGGAAGCCGGGGTCGACATCGTAGGCGGCCAGGACCTGCATCTGGGTCGCCAGGTCCGCCGGTCGCGTGGTCCCGCTCAGGGTGTAGGCGTTGTCGTCGATGCCGAACGAGGCGCCGAGGATGCGCTTGGTCATGATCTGGTCGAGCTCTTCGGCCGTCACCTTCTTGAGCCCGCCCTCGATCAGGGCGTTGGAGGCCCAGGCGGCGGTCGGCTTGTCCTTGGGCAGGTCCAGGCGCCCGTCGCCGAAGCGCACCTGCACCTCCACCTGGTCCTTGCGGAAATTGGTGGGCTTGACGGTCAGGCGCACGCCGTTGGCGAAGCGGATGAAGGTGGCGCCGACGTCGGCGCGCTCCTTGCGCTCGGCCACCTGGCCGGGGGCGCCGAAGGAGTCGTAGGGCCAGGCCTTGTCGGCCACGGCCTCGGGCGCGGTCACCGGGGCGGAATCGGCGGCCTTGAAGGCGGCCAGCACCGCGCCGTCGCCGCCCGTGACGGGGGCCGAGGTGGACAGGAACACCAGCGGGCCGGAGCCCGAGAAGGTGGCGCGCAGGACGGCATTGACCTCACCGGCCTTCAGCCCCTTCACGAAGTCCTCGTAGAGGGCGAGGTCCTGCACCGGGTCGGTGACGATCAGCTTGTCGTCCAGCGAGCCGACGATGCCGTTGGCGAGGTTGGGGGTGCGGCGCGTGGCCTGGCCGGCGGCGCGTTCCTTGAGGCTCGCGCGCAGGTCCTCGATCTCGCGGTCGAGCTCGCCCTGGAGCACGCCGTACTGCACGATGCGCTTCTCTTCCTTCACCGCCGAGTCGAGGGCCTTCTTCCACTCGGTCCCGTTGGCGTTGATGCTGAGCGCGGCGACCTTGGCCGAATGGGTCTCGTCGCCGGCCATCGCGCCGGCGGCCAGGAACGGCGGTGAATCGCTGCGGGCGATGCGGCCATAGCGGCGGTTCAGCACCGCCAGGCCCAGGCGCTCGATGGTGTCGCGCCGGCGCTTGGCGCGGGTGTCGGGCGAGCGGTCGGGGGGCTTGATCCAGGTGACCTGCAGCGAGGTCTGCAGGCCGGGCTCGCTATAGACCTTGGCCTCCAGCCCGCGCTTCTCCGGCGTTCCCAGCTGGGGCTCGGGCCCGACGGGGTGGCTGTTCTTCCAGTCGCCAAAGCTCTTCTTGACCTTGGCCTCCATGGTGTCGAGGTCGAAGTCGCCCACGGCGATGAAGGTGGCGCGCTCGGGCCGGTAGTACTTGTCGTAGATGTCGGCGATCAGGTCGTGGGTGGCGTTCTGGATCACCTGCACCTGACCGATCGGCAAGCGCTTGGAGAGCAGTTGGCCCGGAAAGAAGAAGGCCGCGCGCGCCTTGTAGGCGCGGTAGCTGGGATCGTCGCGCACCCGCTCCTCGGACAGCACCACGCCCTTCTCGCTGTTGATCGAGGCCTGCGGGATCTTCAGCTCGCCGGCGATGTCGCGCATCAGCAGCAGGCCGGTGTCGAGGCTCTCGTTGTCGGCCTTGGGCAGGTCGAACTTGTAGATGGTCTCGGTGAAGTCGGTGGAGGCGTTGGTGTCGGCGCCGAAGGCCAGGCCGATGCGCTCCAGCATCTTGACCATCTCGCCGGTGGGCACGTGGGTCGAGCCGTTGAACGCCATGTGCTCCAGGAAGTGGGCGAGGCCCTGCTGGTCGTCGCGCTCCATCAGCGAGCCGGCGTCGAAGCGCAGGCGGAAGCTGGCCTGGCCCGAAGGCGTGGCGTTGTGCATCAGGGCGTAGCGCATGCCGTTGGGCAGGCGGCCGAAGCGGATCAGCGGGTCAGGCTTGAGGTCCGAGGCCGCCTGCGGCCACCCCGTGGCGCCCGCCCGGGCCGGCGTCGCGGCCTGGGTCTTTGCGGCCTGGGTCTTCTTGGATTGGGCCAAGGCAACGGCAGGCGTCAGGCTCGGCCCGACCAACAACGCCAGGGACACGGCCGAGGCGAGGGCGACACGCATGGATTTCATGGAGGGAAACAGTCTTCCGGACGTTATCGAGTTGTCATGGCACCTTCGCCGCGACTTGGGGCCTTAGCAAGGCGTGATTCGGCGTCCGAATAGGTCACGACCGCAACATTATGCAGGCGCGCGGGCGCCCGACCCGTTATGCAATGCGCCGCGCGCCGCGGTGCGCGGACGGAGCCTTCCACTTGCAGCAACAGCAGCAGCGCGAGCCGCCCTTCAAGGGGCCTTGGCCGGTGTGGACCATCGCCGGGGCGATCCTCCTGTCCTACACCCTCCAGAGCTTCCTGCTCACCGACGATCAGGCGCTGGCCTACGCCCTGGTTCCCGCCGACCTGGCCCGCGGCCACTGGACGCCGCTGTTCACCGCCATCTTCATCCACGGCGGCTGGGCCCATGCGGGCATGAACGCCGTCGGGGCCGTGGCCTTCGGAGCGCCGTCGGCGCGCTACCTGGGGCTCCGGTGGAAGGGCGCGCTCGGCTTCTTCCTGCTGTTCCTGACCTGCGGGGTGCTGGCGAGCCTGGGCTATGGGCTGCTGCACCTGCGCGACGCTGTGGCCATGGCCGGAGCGTCGGGGGCCGTCTCGGGCCTGCTCGGCGCCGCCACGCGCCTGGCGGACCAGCGGTCGAAACTGTCGCCGCTCATCACCCGTTCGGTGGTGGCCTCGAGCGCGGCCTGGATCGTGGTCAACGCGGTGATGGGGTCGCTGCACTATGCGCCGGGCATCGGCGACGTGCAGATCGCCTGGGAGGCCCACATCTTCGGCTATTTCGCCGGCCTCCTGCTGATCGGGCCGTTCGGCGCCCTGTTCGGCCAGCGGCCGCCACCCCCCGATCCGAGCCCGGAAGATCAGGGTCAGGATAGTGATGCCTCAATCCAAAGCGAAGTCTGACCCGCGTTAGAATTTGCCCCTCCGGCCGAAAAGCGGGAAGCTGTCATCACTGGCGCGACCGCAATAACGGAGGAAACGACCGATGCTGGTTTCGCAGATCCTCAAGCTGAAAGGCTCTGCCGTTTACACGTGCTCGCCGCTCGAAACCGTGGCGGCGGCGGCATCCGTACTGCATTCGCGGCGGGTGGGCGCGCTGGTGGTGATGGACGAGGGCGACCGCGTGGTGGGCATGTTGTCCGAGCGCGACATCGTGCGGGTCATCGCCCAGCAGGGCCACATGGGCCTGCAGGCTCCGGTGTCCAGCTGCATGACGCGAGGGGTGATCTACGCCGACCCCAGCGAGACGGTGGCCGCCCTCATGGAGCGCATGACCGATCGCCGCATCCGCCACCTGCCGGTGTGCACGGGCGACAGGCTGCTGGGCATCGTCTCGATCGGCGACCTGGTGAAGACCAAGATCGCCGAGGCCGAGCACGAGGCCGAGGAACTGAAGGCCTATATCGCCCAGGGGTAGCCGACCCTGGAATAGCCGGGCTGGGATAGCCGGGCCGGGGCAGGGCGCTGAAACTAGGCGGTCGGCCGCTCGGCGAAGCCGGCGAGGCCTTCGTCATCGGCGGGCGCTCGCTCGACGACGTGGACCGCCGCGGCCGGCGGCCCGCTCCAGCACGCCTCGACCATGTCCTCGACCGCGGCCACGGGGCCGGCGGCGACCAGTTCCACGGTTCCGTCGTGACGGTTGCGCACCCAGCCGTCGAGCTTCAGGCGACGCGCCTCGCCTTGCGCCCACCAGCGGTAGCCCACGCCCTGGACGCTGCCCTTGATGATCAGATGGACGGCGATGCGACTCATGGTCCGGCCCTAGGTGAGGGCGATCACCGCCGCGGTGCGTGCGCCGCCCGAATCGCCGGCGGCCTCGGCCAGGGTGTAGGCCTCCAGCACCTGGGCGGTCGCGTCGCGCGCCTTGCGCAGGGCCGGGCGCAGGGCGCAGGTGTCGAGGTCCGGGCAGTCGTCGCACTTGCGGAACGCCATCTGGCTGACGCAGGGCGCCAGCGCCAGGGGCCCGTCGATCACCCGGATCACCTCGGCGAAACTGATCCCGGCCGGCGATCGGGCCAGGACGTAGCCGCCGAACTTGCCGCGCCGACTCAGCACCAGGCCGCGGCGCGACAGCTCCAGCAGAATCGCCTCGAGGAACTTGCGCGGCGCATCGGCCCGCGCGGCTATCTCGCCGGCCGTGAGCTGGGATTCCTCGGCCCGGGCCAGTTCGACCAGGGCGCGAAGGGCGTAGCGGGCTTTCTGCGACAGCATGCCTATCGAATAAGGGGAGGTGAGGGCCACGGCAAGCCGCACGCCCTGAAGGGCGGCCCCGAAAGAGCAGTGTTTTATGGCAGGCCCCGGACGATTTGGCTTGCGCCCCGCGCCCGGGCCGCTAAACAGCCGGCCGTCAGCGACATGCCGATGACTGCAACGCCCCTTGCGGCGGCGAGTGCAATTCTTTGTTTTCAAGTCTTCGGACACGAGACCAAAGAAGTTTCGCAGGTCGATTGACTCGGGGAACGGCGGCCCATAAAGACGCCGCTCTCCGGCCGGGAACCGCGGCGACGAAGACAAACGGGCCAAAAAGCCCTTGCTTTTTTCGCCGTCGATCTATAGGTTCCCGACCTTCAATCGAATCGCTACGGACGTATGGGGGAAGCCCCTCGGCAGCCCGCAGTGATTTTTGCGCCCAAATCCGGCCTTGGCCGGGCCAACGCGCTCCTCAAAACCGGGTTCCCCGGCGGCGAGAAAAGCTCGAAAGAGCCGATTGACACGGAATGCCGAGGCGACTAGATAGCCGCCTCCGCCGACACCGGGCGCTAAAGGGTGGGACCGGTTCGCTGGTTCGGGTCTTTGACATCGTTGATTTGGAAAGAGAAACGCAGGCGGCGGCGTCCTGGCGATGACCCTAATGGTCATCTCGACGCTGACAATTGCGGTCTCTTGAAGACACCATGAAATTCCGATTG
>DASYBX010000154.1:0-52319 GCA_036500495.1 Caulobacteraceae bacterium | reverse complement strand
CTTGGTCAGCCGCTCGACCGGCACGCCCTGCGCCATGCCGTCGTCACCCTCGATGGGCTTGAGCTCCACGATGCAGATGGACGGGGTCGGCGCTAGGTAGTTGGGCTGCACCGCCTGCAGCAGGTGCTGGGTGAAATCCGGAAACTGGTCGGCGATCTTCAGGTTCACGCGCGCCGCGAGGAAGGCCACGCCCTCCATCAGCCGCTCGACATAGGGATCGGGATTGTTCGGGGTCTTCAGCCCCAGGTAGCCGGCGATGACCTCGTGCTCTTCGCCGAATTCGCGGCCACCCTCACGCAGATAGGCCAATTCCTCGTTGTAGGCGCGCAGTAGCCGGGGGTCCACAGGTCTACTCCCGCACCACCGCTTCGCCCGTCTCGACCTCGACGTTGGCGAAGTACTGCACCGGCATGGCCCTCACGGCCGAGGTGATGTCGCCCCGGATCAGGTAGGCGACCGCGTTGTCGAGGCCCACGCCAGGCTGGGCGCTCACCTCCAGGCCGGCGCCGTCCAGGCGCGGCTCGAAGTTGCGGATCTGGTCGGCGATCTGGTTCGCACGGGCCCTGACCGCCGCCACGGTGGACGCGCGTCCGGTCAGGTCGGGCATGCCGTAGTTGAGCACCGAGGTCTTCACCTGCGGAAAGGGATCGAGGTCGACCGAGGCCTCGAGATGGACGGTGTTGAGCAGCCATCCCAGTTCGCGCCGCACGCTGGCGCGCATGGCCGTCTCGTTGTAGCGCTCGATGAGCTGGGGGCCCGAATTGAGGCGCAGCAGGGTCTGGCCGCCGCCGCCCTGCACCTCGGCGCGCCCTTCCTCGATGATGCCGGTGACGCGGTCGTTGAGCGTGAGCTTCTCGAACAGGCTGGGGTTCAGCTTGGCTTCAGCCACGCCGCTCTCCCTAGGCCAGCAGGAGTTCGTTGAAATCCAGAATGCCGAACTCGATGTCGGCATCGGTGGTCCACAGGCGTTGGCCGATGGGATGGTCGCCGTCAGGGCCGCTCACCCATTCGGTGGCGCGGCCGAGCTTGACGGCGTTCGAGCCGGTCTCGGAGCCGGGATAGCGCGCCGGCAGCATGGCGGCCGCCGACTGCCCCGAACGCAGGAACAGCTCGACCGGCAGCCAGATCAGGTCGCGCAGATCCTTGGGCCCCTCGGTCTTGATCCGGGTGACGGCCTCGAACGGGATCAGGCCCCACTTGCCCGAGACCACGGCCTCGAAGCACGGGCCGAGCCGGGAGTCGACGTCGGCGATCCAGGTGAACTTCTCGTCGCCGATGGCGCCGGGCGTGTCGCCCACGGCGTCGAAGGCTTCGTCGCGCAGGCGCTCGCCCGCTGCAGTCTCGCCCCGCGCCAGGGCGCCGAGCCCCTCGGCGAGGGTGTCGATCCAGGGCGAAGACGACACCAGGACGGTGAACGGGGCCTTCCCGGCCCAGGCATCGAGGCGCGCCCTCTCGGCCGTGATGGCCTGATGGTAGACGTTGGCCAGCATCTGCGCCTCGCCCGACAGCTGGGCCAGGATCCTCAGATGACTGAGGGCCTTGTCCCATTCACCGGACAGGGCCATCAGCTGCCATAGGTACATACGCGCGCCGGGATCACCCGGCGCGCGCTTGACAGTGTCGATCAATTCCGCCCGAGCGCCCTCTAGGTCCGCCGAACGGAGCAGGTCGTCAGCAGTCATTTAGGCGGAAACAGCGGTCAGATCCCAGGTCGCGTTGGCGGCCTTGGACACCTTGCCGTCTGCGCTCGTCTGGGCCGAGTATTCGATGGCCACCTTGGCGAAGGAGAAGGAGAGGCTTTCGGTCGGCGTGTCGTCGCCGCCGGAAGAACCTGACCACTGGATGCTTTCCACCAGCACATCCGTGAAGTCGTACTTCAGGAAGATCTGCTGGCCACCGGTGCCGGTCGCCTTGCGCATGACGACCTGAGCCGTGCCGAAGTGAGTGCCCATGCAGCAGGCCGAAAACAGCGCGGCCGAGGACTTCTCCGACTTCTTCATGACGTTGAAGGACGAGACGCTGACCCGTCCGGCCGTCAGACCGCCGCCGCCCGAACCGACGGTGGTCGGATTGCTGGCGCCCCAGCTGAAGGAAAAGATCTCGAACCAGCCTTCGGCGGGCGTCAGGCCCTTGGCGGTAGCCTCGCCCTTGATGGTCGATGCGCTGTCGATGATCATATATGTGTCAAAGGCCATGTGTCCTCCTGCCCCCGTGGGCGGTTGAGCCTGGACCTAAGCTTGCGCCAGGCCGATGAAGATCTAGTGATGCTTGGGTTAGCTCTTGCCGCCGGGCAGGCGCGAGACCATGCCCAAGGACACGTCCATCCCTTCGAACTGGTAATGCGGGATGAACCGGAACACGCCACGATACTGCCCCGGATTTTCTTCGTCCGGGATGATCTGGATTTCAGCGGCCTTCAGCGGATGCTTGGCCTTGTACTCTTCCGACGAATTTTGCGGCGACGGATCGATGTACTGCTGGATCCAGTTGTGCAGATCGACCTCAAGCTGCGGAGCCTCGCGGTTGGAGCCGATCCAGTCGCGCACCATGCACTTCAGGTAGTGGGCGAAGCGGCAGGACGCGAACAGATAGGGCAGGCGCGCCGCCAGATTGGCGTTGGCCGTGGCCGCAGCGTCTTCGTAGGCCTTGGGCGCGTGCACCGTCTGGGCGCCAATGAAGGTCGCCTGATCGGTGTTCTTGCGGTGGATCAGCGCCATGAAGCCGGACTTCGACAGCTCGGCCTCGCGGCGATCGCTGATGGCGATCTCGGTCGGGCATTTGGCGTCGAGGCCGCCATCGTCGGTGGGGAAGGTCGCCGTCGGCAGGCCCTCGACCGTGCCGCCGGACTCCACGCCGCGGATGCGGGTGCACCAGCCGTAGGTCGAGAAGGCCTCGGTGATGCGCACCGCCAGGGCGTAGGAGGCATTGACCCACAGATGGTTGTTGTGGTTGCCGCCGGTCTCTTCCTCGAAGCCGAATTCATCCACCGGGTTGGTGTTGGCCCCGTAGACCGGCCGGCCCAGGAAGCGCGGCATGGTCAGCGCCAGGTAGCGGCTGTCCGAGGAGTCGCGGAAGCTGCGCCAGGCCATGTAGTCGACGGAATCGAACTGCTTGGCGAGGTCGCGAGGATTGGCCAGCTCCGTCCAGCTTTGCATGCCGATCATCTGGGGCGCGGTGCCGGCGATGATCGGAGCGTGCGCGGCCGAGGCGATCTTGACCAGGCCCTTCATGATCTCGACGTCGGGGCCCGAATTGTCGAAATAGTAGTCGCAGGTGAAGGCGCCGAAGGGCTGCCCGCCCAGTTGGCCGAATTCGGACTCGTAGACCTTCTTGAACAGCGGGCTCTGATCCCAGGCCGCGTCCTTGTACTGACGCAGCATCTTGCGCGTCTCGTCCTTGGACATGTTCATGACACGGATCTTCATATCCTTGCCAGTGGACGTGTTCATGACGAGGTAATTGAGGCCGCGCCAAGCCGACTCCAGTTGCTGGAAGTCGGGATGGTGGATGATCTCGTTGACCTGTTCCGACAGCTTGCGGTCCAGCGCCGCGACCATCGCCTCGATCGTGAGGTAGATGTCGTCGGAGATGACGGCCGCGTCGGACAGGGCCTGCTGCGCCAGCGTCTGGACAGCCTGCTCGATCCGCGACTTCTTGGCGTCGGTGTTCGGCTTGAATTCCTTTTGGAGCAGCGAGGCGAAATCGCTTTCCTGGGTCTCGACTGCGCCTGCGGCGCTTTCAGTTTGAAGTTCGGCCATGGACTATTCCCCCTGGGCGCCGCCGCGCCCTTCTCGGCTAATCAGCCTTCAGACTACTCTTCGGAAGCGGGCTTGGCCGCCGCCAGGCTCTTCATGAGGTCCGGATCCTTGAGCACCTTGTCGAGGAGGCCCTGGGCGCCGTCCTTGCCGTCCATGTAGCTGGCCAGATCGCTCAGCTCCTGACGCGCGTCCAGCAGCTTCTTCAGGGCGGGAACCTGCTTGGCCACGGCGCCAGGCGTGAAATCTTCCATCGACTTGAAGGTCAGGTCGACCCCGAGCTTGCCGTCGCCGCTCAGGGTATTCTCGACCTGGAATACCGCCCGCGGAGCAATCGCTTCCATGCGCTGCTCGAAGTTGTCCATGTCGAATTCAAGGAAATCACGCTTGTCGAGGGTCTTTTTCTCGACATCCGACTTGCCCGACAGGTCGCTCATCACGCCCATGACGAACGGCAGCTCAACTTTCTGGCGCGAGCCGTAAGTTTCCACCTCGTACTCAATATGGACGCGGGGCGCCCGGTTTTCCTTGATGAACCGTTGACCGGTCTTGGCCATCGACTTCTCCTCCCCGAAAACGAACGCCGCTACAGCGGAACTAAGCTTTAGCCCAACCCCATGACGGGCTCAAGAAGGCAGTAGGGCTCGCGCCAAAGTTTAATATTCTTCTTCGCGCTTTTTCAGCAGCTCGCGCGCTTGACGTATCGAGTCCGGCGCGATCTCGCGCATCAGGGTCAGGAAATCCATGTCCACCCATTCGCGGGCGCGCTCGACAAGCATCTGCAAGGGATGGCTGGGCTCCGAACGGCGATAGTAGTCGGCGATGAGGTCGAGGGACTTCAACACATCCTCGCGATTATCGACCCGGCCCGATATGCGCGGGCCGGCGGCCTTGCCACCGCCGCCGCCACCACCGCCGGGGCCGGTCTCGCCGTCCCAGGCCTCCTCGGGTTCTTCCGCCGGCGCGGTCATGAACTGCTTGACCGCCTGGCGCAGGGCCGTCAACAGGCTGAAAGTCGGTTGATAGTTGGGCGAGGGTTCTCCGCCCGCTCCCTGCATGAAGGCCTTGTCGGCGCGCTTCAGGCCGTCCTCGATCGCATCGAGTTGGCCGATGGCCCCTTCCAGAAGAGCGTCTCCGCCCTCCTCCAAGGCGGCGCGGAACATGCCGTAGCCTTCGGCGCTCTCGCGCTCCGTGGCGAACCGCTGCAGGTCCACGCCGGTGAACCGGCCCAGTCGCGGATGCGCCACCAGGACCGTGCGCTCCAGCGGCAGCAGGAAGCCGCCGCGGGTGGCCAGGGAGTCGCACGGCGCCTTGCGGCCCATCACCCCCAGCTCCTCGAGCTGCGGGTGCACGGTGTCCCAGTATTGTTCGAACAGCCCGGCCAGGGCCTGGGCGCCGATCGCCACGGTCTCAAGCGAACCGCTGCTGGCGCCGGCCCTGCAGGCATAGACCGGCAGCCAGACGTCCTTGGTCTGCCCGGCCTGCTCTTCGATCAGACGTAGGATCGTGCGCCAATCGCGCTCTTCGCTTTGCGAGCCCTCGTCAGTCTCGAAAGCCCGTTCGATCTCCTGGCGTTCATGGGAATAGGACAGGTCCGGGCCGACCGGATTGTCGTCGTCGACCGGCGCGAGCAGCTTTTCGAGGGTCAAGGCCATGGGAGCTCCTAACGCGGAAGGGTCCGCTCACCGTCCCCGACGACGGTGAAGGCGGCCCAATAGTAGGGATGGGAATATTGGTCGTCGCTGTCCATCAATGACAAGGACGCCGCTTGCAGCCCGCCATCCTGCGTCGTCTGCCCCGACTGGAACATGGACGACATCAGGCGGACGGTGGCGGTGGAGTCGATCTTCCAGTGCGACACCAGCAGGCTGCGCGCCCCGGCGTAGATGAACGCCCGGGTCAGGCCGCCCAGCGCCGCGCCGGCGCCGCCGAGCCCGCCGGCGTCCTGGTCGCCCGCCAGGGTCGAGCCGCCCGTGTCGCAGGCCGACAGCACCACCAGGTCGGCGTCAAGCTTGAGGCCGATGATCTTGCCGACGTCCAGCAGGCCGTCGCTCATGCCGTCGGCGCCCACCGAGGTCAGCAGCGCCGGCTCGGGCAGGCACGATCCCGGTTCGGGCAGCAGGCCGTGGGTGGCGAAATAGACGACGCGGTACTGGTCGAGATCGGTGCGCTTGGCGATGGCGCCATCGCTGAAATCGGCGCCGGTGACCAGGGTTCCGCTGCCGCCCACGGCGCTCTCGACGGTCTGCAGTTCCTGACGGGCCTCCTTCAGCGGCTTCAGCTGCAGCAGGGCCTGGCGCGTGGCGCCGCACAGGTCCACGTCGGCGCCGCCGGTCCCGGCATAGGCGACCACGCTGGCGAAGGCGTGGGGGTCGTCGGCCGAAGGCGCGACGGAGTCGCCGAAGCCGATGAACGACTTGGAGGCCGGCGACGGCGGCGCCTTGCGCGCCTGCACGAAGCTGGCCGCCGAAACGACCAGGGACGAGCGGGCGGTGCGGCCCAGCCAGTGCACGCCCTTGTACGACAGGATGCCTTCGCCCTTGGCGCGGATGGCGGCTCGGCGCGCGGCGACCAGGTCGACGCTGGCCTGGTCGGTGACCAAGCTGGCGATCGGCAGGCTGAGGACGGCGTCGTCCGGCTCGTAGACGATGTCCTTGGCCGCGGCGATCTCGTCCTTCACCGGCCCGAACAGGTCGTCGAACAGCTTGTGGGCCCCGGCGACGTCGTAGGCTGGCAGCCGGCCTTCGGTCTCGAACGGCCGCCGCAGCGCCTCGACCGCCGCGGCCCCCTGGGCTTCGGTCAGGCCGATGCGGTAGGGCTTGGCCGAGGTGCTGGTCACCGCCAGGCCGTAGCCGCCGCCGCCGAGCAGGACCACCTTCAGATAGAGTTCGCCCGGTTTCAGTGTCCCCTGGAGGTCCTTCAGCGACACGTCGGTCGAGACCAGCTGGCCGTAGTGCGGATCCACCGAGGCCACGCGCTGCTCCAGATCGGCCATCTGGGTGTTCAGCGACTTGAGTTCGTCCTCGTTGGCGGTCTTCGCGGCGGGCGTGTACTGCCCCTGGGCCTGCAGGAGGGCGATGGCGCTCTCCTTGATGCGGACCTGGCGACGGGTGTCTTCGAGGGCGCGGATCAGGCCGGCCGACGACGGGTCGGTCTGGTTCAGGCGGGCCGCCAGGCGCGCGACAGTGTCGGCGGTGGCCTGGCTGCCCAGGCTCTCGGCCGCCACCAGGAACTGGCTGGCGTAGCCCTCGGCGCCCGCCGGATCGACCGCGGTCTGCTGCAGCAGCAGGTCGAAATAGGCGGCCGCGCTGTCGGCCGACGCGCCCAGCGAGCCGCGGGTCTCGCGGAACTGGGCGATCGACAGCTGGAAGTCCTGCATCGCGCGGGCCTTCTCGCCGTTGACCGCCTCGGCCCGGGCCAGTTCCAGGGTCAGGTAGGCTTCGGCGGGCGAACCGGCCTGACGCTGGCGCAGGTCGAGCAGGGCTTCGGTCAGGCGCTGGCGGGCCTCCTGGTTGCGGCCCTGCGACTGGTCCTGGCGCGCCAGCTCCACCTCGATCTGGACCTTGAGGAAGGTTGCGACATTGGCCACAGCCGGCGTGTTGAGCCGCGCCTGCGCGCGCTCCAGCGCCTCGCGGGCCGGGGCGGCCTGGCCGAGCGCCTCGTAGGAGCTGGCCTCGGTCAGCTCGGTCTGGGCGATCTGGATCTGGATGCGGGCGGCGGGGTCGAGTTCACCGGTGGTGAAGCTGCGCGGCGGCCGCAGCGCGACGGCGAGCTCAGGGCTGATCTCCAGGCCGCCGTCGGAGGTCTTCAGGATGCCGGCCGCCGAGGCCTGCTCGGTGGCGGCCTGCAGCGAGGTCAGGTCCTGGCGCGCCTCTTCGGCCGCGGCGACCGACTCCTTGAACTTGCGCTGATTGCGCAGGTGCAGCGCCCTGTAGCTGAGGGCCTGGCCCTGCAGCGACCGGTTGCCGGTGGCCAGCTTGTCGGCCTGGGCGAACAGGGCGTCGGCCTGGGCAAAGCGGCCGCCGTTGGAGGTGTTCAGCGCCCAGTTCAGATAGGCTTCCGCCCGGGCTTGGTTCGGTTCGTTGACGTTCTGGGCCAGGGCCCGGAAATCGGTCACCGCGTCCGAGAAATCCCACGCCAGATTGCGGCTGTAGCCGCGTTCGCGCAGGTTCTCCGGCGCCGCTGCCGCAGCCTCCGACGCCTCCACCAGGCTGACGCCGCCCGTGCCCGAGGAGGCGGCCGAGGCGGACACCAGCGACTGGGTGGCCTTGGGCGGAGCGATCTGTCCGCCCACCACGCGCAGGCCGGTCTCCAGCACGTCGGCGATCTGGACGAAGCCTTCCGCCGCGACCGCCCGGCCGCCGGACTCGCCGGAATAGGCCACGTAAGCGACCTTGACGCTGGTCGCCTGGCATTGGCTGCGTCCGACGCCGCTCAGGCCCTTCAGCTGGACCGGCGTGGAAGCCTGGCAGCCGGCGCGGCCCGCCAGGGCCTTGGCCCACAGGCCGCCCTTCTGGATCTGGGGCCCGCCCTTGTAGCTGTAGGCGTAGAGCCGGCCGAGCGCGTTGTCCCAGCCGCGGCAGCGGACCTGCCAGGCGCGCCCGCCGCGCACCTGGGCGGCCGGATCGTCGTCGTCGCGCACGGCCTGGCAGACCGCGCCGGACTGGGCGCTTTCGCCCAGCGGGAATTGATCGGGCGCATTGCGCAGGGCCGCCTGGGCCCCGCCGGTCGCCCCGAAGCCGGCCAGGACCACGGCGCCGGCCGCGACCCACCGAAGGAGTTCGCGCTCTATTGGCATGTGCCGTTCCCGTTCGCAGTCCCGCCGGTGCAGGCATTGGTCCGCCAGATCTCCTCGTTGCCCGCGCCGGTGATGGTCGGGTCATAGGCCGGCGGCGGCGCCTGGGCGATCAGGCGGATGTCCTGGACCAGCTTGCCGATCGAGACGTCGACGATGGTGTTGGGCAGCGGCGTGCAGCTCCCCGCGGCTCCGATCGTGCAGCCGTTGATGCGGTAGAGGTCCGAACGCGGCAACTCGCCCAGATTCACGCCGGGCGAGGCCGCCGCGATCTGCTGATTGATCAGCAGCCCCGCCGCGTTGAAGTAGGCCAGCGACAGGTCGATGACCTGGGGCGCCAGGTTCGAACCGGCGAGCGGCGGCCCGGTCCGCCCGAGGGTGGCGAAGTAGCGCGCGCCGGCGCGGTTGGTCAGGATGATGCCGTTGGAGGTGCCGGTGATCCCGGTGTTCTCCTGGGCGATCACGCCGTTGGCCCGCACCGTCAGGGTGTCGGCCGTCACGAACACGTGGTTCAGGTCCGCGCCGGCGACGGCCACTCCGGGGGGGATGTTGCGGTCGACGTTGATGGTGTTGGCGTGGCCGGCGGCCTCGACGCCGGTGATCGCGGTGACGAAGGCGTCGCGGCCGAACAGCACGTCGCCGACCGCGTTCAGGGTCACCGAGGGCAGCGGCTTCTCACCCGCCAGCGTCTGGCTCGCACTGCCGTCGCCCAGCCCGCCGGAGACATAGATCGCCAACGGCGTCCAGCTCTGGGCGGCGTCCTGGCCGCCGATGACCAGCGCGCTGCCGCCGCCCGCCGCCGGGACCACCGCGCCGGTCACGCTGACCTTGGACGTGGCCCCGGCCAGGACCGAGAGCGTCTTGATCTTGGCGCCGTCGAGGGTCAGGTCGCCGATCGTCACATTGCCGCGCGCCGCAGGATTGGTGGTGTCGCCGGCATAGAAGGTCACAGCGTCGGCCTTGATCGAGGCGAACTGGGTGTTGCTGATCTGCATGCCGCCCGAGGCGGCGCCGGCGTTGTCGCCGAGGGTCAGGGCGCCGCCGGCGCTCTCGATGGTCAGGGTCGGAGCCGCGCAGGTCGCGCCGCAGGCCTGGGTCGCCTGCACCGGGCCGTTGAGGGTGAGCTGCTGGCCGCGCAGGAGCAGGGTCGAGCCGGTCAGGCTGCCGCCGATGGTGATCCCGGCGCCCGAGACGATCGAGCCGAGGCCGCCAGCGCTGGCCGTCCCGATGGTCGCCCCGCCACCCGCCTTGACCGAGAGATTGCCCGGGGTCGAGACCTGGGTGAGGTTGGCGGCGCCGGCCGAACTGATCGCGATGTCGCCGCCCGCGCTGGCCGACCCGATGGTCGCATTGCCCCCGCCGCTCGTGGTGTCGAAGCCGAAAGCCATCCCGTCGCCGAGGCTGAGGGCCTTGCCGGTGCCGGCCCCGCCGGCGTTTGCCGCCACGGTCAGCCTGCCGCTGGCGGAGACCTTGCCGAGGCTGAGGTCGCCGGCCGTGGTGATGACGGCGTCGCCGGCGGTGGCCGTGACCGAGTTCAGGGCGGCGCCGCTGGCCAGGTCCACCACCACGCTGGGTGCGGCCAAAGTCACGGTCTCCTGCGACGGCGCGCCGAGGGTCAGGGTTCCCGCCGGGGTCGGCGCCGCCTCGCCGGGCAGCCGGCCGAGCGTGGCCGTCGTGGCCGCCGTGAGGGTGAGCGCTCCGGAGCCGGTGAGGGCCGCGGTCTTCAGATTGGCCGAACCGCTGTCCGACGTGACGGTCAGGTTGCGTCCGGCCTGGGCCGAGGCGACGGCCAGGTCGCCGGAGTTGGTATGGGCGACCGCGTCGCGCCCGCCGGTCAGGTTGGCGACGGTCACCGGCCCAGCCAGGTTGACCACCGCGTCGCGGCCGCCGCTGACGGAGATGGCGGCAGAGGCCGGGGCCGTGACGATGTTGCCGGCGCCCGGGGTCGCCCCCGCCGCCGCGCCAAGCACGGCGTCTCCGCCCGTCGTCGCCAGGCTCAGGCCGACGCCGGACGAGCCGAGCGTGGCGGAAGCGACCTGCGCCGACCCGTTCTGGACCGAGACCGACGCGGCGTCGCCGGCGGACAGCGAGGCCACCGAGACATTGCCGTTCGTCGTCGCGACCGTGGCGTCGTGGCCGGCGTTGAGCTGGCCGATGTTCACGTCGCCGTCCAGGTTGAGCGAGGCGTCCTGCTGGGCGCTGACCGAGATGACCCCCTGGACGGTGTTCGTGGAATCTGCGGTCTGGCCGGACGCCGCGCCGAGCGAGACGTTGGCGGCGGTGATCGCCAGCTGGCTGGCCGGCTGGGCCTGGATCTGCGGGACGGTCACGGTCCCAGCCGCGGTCAGCGAAAGGTTGCCGCCCAGGGTCAGGACCCCCGAGGTGAAGCTGCCGGCCGAGGAACTGCCGGTGATCCCCTGCCCCGCCGTCAGTGCGCCGACAGTGACCCCCGAGGCGCCGGTGACCGTGATGCCACCCGCCGCATTCAGGGTCCCGCCCGCCAGGACGCCGCCGGCGCTCAGGGTGAGTGAGCCCGGGGCGGTGATCGGCGTGCTCAGCGTCAGGGCGCCCGTGGTGGACAGCTGGATGTCGCCGCCGCCCGTGTCGACCAGGGAGTCGACGATCGGGACCGCATTGGCGTTGTTCAGGGCGATCCCGCTGCCGGCCCTCACGGCCAGATGGCCGGCGGCGATGGTCCCGCCAGACGCGTCCTCGATGACCTGGGCCCCGGACGTGAGCGTGGCGGTCCCGGCCGTCGAGATGTTGTGGTTCACGTCGAGCGTGGCGGTCGATTGCAGCGTGACCGCTCCGGTCGAGGTGTGGACGTCGCCGCCGAGGGCGATGGCGGCGCCCGTCAGCGAGACGTCGCCCGACGTGGTGGTGATCGCGGGCGTCGTGAGCATGCCGCCGGCCGTCAGGCTCAGCGAACCGGGCAGGCTGACCGCGCCATTGACGGTGATGTCGCCGCTGCTGGTCAGGGCCACCGCACCCGTGCTGGTGAGGTTGCCGGGATTGATCGTGATCGACGGGCCGTCGACGAAGGTCACGCCCGCGCCGCCGAGGACGGTGGCGCCGGTGACCTGATTGCCGGCCGTGAGCGACACCGCGCCGCCCGTCGCCTGGGCGGTCAAGCCGCCCGAGGCGGTCAGGACGCCGGACCCCGAGATGCCGCCGTTGAACGACGTCAGGTTGATGAAACCGCCGGTGACCGGGCTGTTCACCGTAAGGCTCCTGCCGGCGAGGGACGCCCCGCCGGCCGTGTTGCTGATGGCGCCGGCCAGGGTCAAGTCCAGGGCGCTGGCGATGCTCAGGTTGCCGGAGCCCGTGTTGCTGAAGGGGCCGACCGCGCCGATGGCGTTGGCCAAGTTGAGCAGCGTCCCCCCAGCCGACTGGCCGGTCAGCGTATCGGTCGTGATCAGGCCGGCGCCGCCTTGGCCGATGGCGCCCGCGGAGATCAGGTGCACCGCGCCGGCTGTGACGGCTTGATTGATGGTCAGAGCGGCGGCGGTGGAATCGAGCGTCACCCCGCCGGTCAGCGAATGCACCGCCCCGCCGAGGTTGAGGCTGGTCCCGGTCAAGGCGAGGTCGTCGTGCGCCGACAGCGCGCCCGTCACCGAGAGCACGTCCAGCGACGTCAGATTCAAAGCCCCGGAGGCCGACACGGCCGACACCGACAGGGGCTTCATGTCGGTGAAGGAGATGTCGTGGCCGGTCAGGGACACCGGACCGATCACGGCGTTGCTCGCCAAGGCCAGGGTGATGTCGCCGTCGTTGGTCGAGCTCGCGATCAGCCCCGCCCCCGCCATCACCTTGGCCGTCTGGGTGATGTCGTCGTGGGCGGTGAGAGTCACCGTCGTCGCAGCCTGGACGGTGTTGTCCACCGCCAGCGAGCCGGCGGTGGCGTCGAGCGCCACCGCGCCATTGGCCGAGGTCACCGTCCCGGTCACGTCGAGGTGGGCGCCGGTGAGGCCGATGTTGTTGTTGGCCGACACGGTTCCGGTCGACAGGTCGCCGGACGTGGTCTCGCTGAGCCCGAGTCCCGCCGACACCCCGTCCGTGGTCAGGGGCGCCCCGGTCAGGGAGACGTTGCCGCCCGCGAACAGCGCCCCGGTCACCGTCAGGCCGGCGGTCGAGGTCAAGTTCAGGTCGCCGGTGACATGCACGCCCGATCCAGCGACTTGCATCAGGTCGCTGTCCACCAGCGTCACGCTGGGCGCGGTGAGGGACGTCACCGTCCCGTCGATGGTGTTGTCCGGCCTGTCCAGGGTGACGGCGCTGTTGCTGGACACCACCAGCCCGGTCGAGCCGATCTTCACCGATTGGGTGATGGGGCCGTTCGAGTCCAGTTCGAGCACGCCCGCGGCCTGGACCTGTTGGTTCAGGGTCAAGGGCCCGAGGACGGTCTGCAGCTTCACGCCGCCGGTGGTGGAGGTGACGGAACCGCCGAGGCCGATGCCGCCGCCGTACAGGAAGATGTCGCCGTTCGCGGCCACCATCGGCGTGGTCAAGGTTCCGGCCGGGCCGGCCTTCAGGGTCAAGGCGCCCGGCGCCGAGAGGGGCCCGGTCACGGTCAGGTTTCCGCCGGAGCTCTCCAGATCCAGGGAGCCCGTGGTCCCGAGCGTGACGTTGGCGCCGTTGATGGTCGTGGTCGGACCGTTGACGAAGGTCACGTCCTGGTTGGCAGAAAGGTTCGAAATCGTCCCGCTGACGCCGTTGCTGGTCGAGTTCAGGTTCACGCTGCCGGCCGTGGCTGTCGCCGAGAGGTTGGCCGCGGTGACGATCCCGACGTTCTGGGTGATGTCGCCGGCGGACGCCGTGAGGCTCAGGGTCTGGCCGGACGCGGCCGAGAGGGACTGGCTCACGGTCAGCCCCTGGGCGCCCGTCGTCCACAGGGACAGCCCGCCGGCGGTCGATTGCACGGCGCTGCCCGAGAGGCTGATGTCGCTCCCCTTCAGGGCGATGTTCCCCGGGGCGCTCAAGCCTCCGTTGACCGTCAGCACGCCCGCCGAGGTCAGGTTCAGGCCGCCGTGCAGATTGACATTGCCCCCGCCGGTGAGGGTCAGGGCATGGCTGTCGTAAAGGGTCGTGCCCGCGCCGGCGGAGGCGTTGGCCAGGTTGGTGACGGTCCCGTCGATGGCGTTGGTCTGCGACCCCAGGTTCACGACGCCTTGGGCCGACACCAGGAGCCCGTTCGAAATGATCTCCGCCGCCGACTGGGTGATCCCGGTGTTGAACGAGTAGAGGCTGACCGACCCGTGGGCGTTGATCTGCTGGTTCAGGACCAGGGGCTGCAGCGTGCCGTAGGCTTCCAGCGTCACCGCGCCGTTGGTCGAGGCGACAGTCCCGCCCAGGTTCAGGACGCTGCCGTACAGAACGACGTCGCCGTTCGCCGTCAGCGCCGGCGTGCTCACGGTTCCGTTGCCGAAGTCCTCCAGGGTCACGGCCCCGGCCGGCGCCGAGATGGCGGTCACATTCAAGTCGCCGGCCACGGTCTCAACCACCACCTGGCCGAGTATGGAGGTGGCGCTGTCGATCGTGGTCGTCTGGCCGTTGACGAAGATCACGTCATGCAACCCGGAGAGGGTCACGTTCCCGTTGACCATGTTGGTGAAGTTCAGGGTCACGGCGCCGTTGGTGGACGTCGCCGTCAGACCGGTGGGGACCAGGGACGCCTGGTTGGCGGTGACGGAGCCCCCGCTCTCGGTGATGTCGCCGAGCGCCTCCAGGGTCACGGCCTTGTGCGCGGTGACAGAATAGGCGAGCGGAAGCGCGCCCGCGGTCGAGTCCAGCGTCACGCTTCCGGCGTTCGAGGTCACCTGGCCGGCCATGGTGATGCTCGCTCCCGTCAGGGAGACGTCGCCGTCGGCCGTCAGGGCCGCACCCAGGCTCAGGACCCCGGACTTGGCGTCCATCGACACCCCGCCCCCGCCGGTCGACGACACCGTGGCGCCCGGAACGAAGCCGATGCCGACGCCGGTCAGGCTGATGTTGCCCGGGGCGGTCAGGGACGAGTCCACGGTCAGGGGCCCCAGGGTCGTCAGGTTCAGGAAGCTGGCCGACGATATGACCGCCCCGAGGCCCGTCGTCAGGCCTAAGACCGCGTCGGTGGAATCGAGCGTGACCCCGCCATGGCTGGACGTCACACCAGCGCCCAATCCCAGCGAGATGCCGCGCGCCGTCAGGCTGACGTTGTCGAACCCGCTTATGGCCACCGGCGCTCCGGTGGTCAGCGTCCCGGACTGAGCGTCCATCGTCACCTTGCCGCCGGTCGACACCACCGAGGCAAAGTTCCCGAGACTGATGCCGTTCGCGGTCAGGCCAATGTCGCCGACCGCGCCCAGCGCATTGTTCACCGTCAGCAGGCCCCCGGACGTGAAGTTCAGGGGGCCGATCGACGATATGGTCGACCCGTCGACCGTCAGGTCAGAAGCCGTGGCGTCGAGCGTCACGCCGCCGGACGGCCCCGTCGAAGTCAGGGTGACGCCGCTTCCGAGGCTGATGCTGGACCCGGTCACGCTGACCAGACCAGGGGCGCTCAAGGGCGCGTTCACCGTCACCGGACCGCCGTTGGAAGTGTTCGGGTTGAGGGCCGTCAGGTTCAGGAAGCTGGCCGACGACACCGTCCCTCCGGCAGGGATCATCAGGCCGCCCACCGAGTCCGTGGAATCGATCGAGACGCCGCCGTTGGTCGACGCCACGCTCGTGCCCAAGCCGAGCGAGATGCCGTTGCCGGTCAGGCTGACGTCGCCGCGCGCCCCTATGCCCGACGGCGCGCCGGTGGTCAGCGCCCCCGACTGGGCGTTCATGGTCACCTTGCCGCCGCTCGAGATCACCGACCCGCCGGCGCCGAGGCCGATGCCGTTGCCGGTCAGGGTGATGTCGCCCACGGCGCCGAGCCCGTTGTTCACCGTCAGCAGGCCGCCCGATGTAGCGGTCAGGAAGGCCGCCGACGAAACGGTCGAGCCGTCTAGCGTCAGGGCCGACGAGACGGCGTCGATCGTCAGGCCGCCCGACGCGGTGGTCGACGCCAGGGTGACGCCCCCTCCGAGGGTGATGCTGGATCCGGTCAGGTTGACCGCGCCAGGGGCGCTCACGGCCGCGTTGACCGTCAAGGGGCCGTAGCTCGTCGTCGCCGGATTGTAGGCCGTCAGGGTCACGAAGCCGGCCGAGGACAGCGTCGAGCCGGCAGAGATCGTCAGGCCGGCGGCCGTGTCCGTGGAAACCAGGGCGACACCGCCGCCCGTGGAGGTCACCGACTCGACCCCGGGGAACGAAAGGCCCTTCCCGGTCAGGTTCACGTCGCCGGTGGCGCCGATGGCCCCGTTCACCGTGAGGAGGCCCGCCGATGTCAGGTTCAGGGCGCCCGTGGCCGTCACGCCGGATCCGGTGACCGTGAGCGGGCTGGCGTCGGTGAACGACACCGCGGCCCCCGAAAGGGCCGACACCGTCCCGCTGATGGCGTTGCTGGTCGAGGTGAGCCCGACGTTCTGGCCGGCGGCCTCCACCGACAAGGTAGCGGCGCTGATCGGCGCGGTCTGGCTGATGCCCCCGCCGGTCGCCTCCAGGTCCAGGTTGGTCGACGCCCCGACCGCGCTGTTGATCTGGAGCGCGCCGCCGAGTGTGGTGAGCGACACGGCGTCGTGGCTCGACGTCACATTGCCGTTCAGGGCGATGCTGGCGCCCGTCAGCGAGATGGCGTCGTGGGCGCCCACGCCCGAGCCGCCGACGGTCAGGGCGCCGGAGTCGTAGAGGGTCGCCGCGCCGTTGGCGGCGCTGATGGTCGCGCCTGCCGCTCCGCTGATGGCGTTGCTGTGCGAGTCCAGGACGACGTCGCCGCCGTGGGAGGTGGCCGACAGCCCGCCCGCGGTGATCCCCGCCGACTGGCTGATGGAGCCGGTCGTATCCAGGGTCACGACGCCGGCGGCGTTGATCGTCTGGTTCAGCGCGAGGGCGGTGGCCGCGTGCGTCTGGGTCAGCGACACGCCGCCGCCCGCCGCCAGGGGGCCGTTCAGCGTGATCGTGTCGCCGTTGAGGGTCAGGTTGCCGCTGGTCGCCGTCAGCCCCAGCGCGTTCACGGCGCCGCTGTTGGACGTCAGGGACAGGTCCTGGGGCGCCGTCAGCGGGTTGTTGACGATCGACAGGTCACCGGTCGTGGTCGTCAGCGACAGCGAGTCGCCGGCGGTGATGTCGGCCGGGTCGAAGCTCGTGGCCTGGTTGTTGGAGAAGGCGACGTTCGCGCCCCCTAGGCTGATCGTGCCACCGTTGGAGACGCCGACGCTGTTGTTGCCGGCGGTCAGGCCGATGTCGCCGGTGGCGCTGGCCAGCAGGCCCGTGGTGGTCACGAGTTGGGCCGCGCTGGTGATGTCGCCGCCCGGGGCGATCAGGATGATCTGCGCCGCACGCAGGCTGCTCGGCTTGGACAAACTGCTGTTGAGGGTGATGCTGTCGCCGGTGATCGTCAGCGTCCCGCCGTTGGTGTCCAGGTTGGTGCCCACCGGCAGGGTGAAGCCCGTGTGGACCGTGGACGAATAGGACGCGTTCAGGGTCACGTTCAGCGCGCCGGCGCCGGTGACGTTGAAGGCGTCGGTTTTGAAGACGAAGCCGGCGCCGGCGTCGAGGGTCAGCAGATGGCTCGCGCCGGCGCCGGAATAGTTGACCGACTTGTCGAAGGTGATCGTGCCCGAGGCGCTGATGGTCAGCGCGGCGCCCTGGATCTGGGTGTCGATCTGGTTGGGATTGATGAGGCTGATGCCGGACGATGCGTCCACGCTGGCGTCGCCGGCGCTTGGGTTGGCCGTGTAGTCGCCGCCCCCGCCTCCCGTATTGATGTCGATGTCGTTGGGGTCGAGCAGCAGGCCGCCGGTGGCGCCCCGAGGCGCTCTCAGGTCGGCGAAGCCGGCGAAGTTCAGCAGGTTGGCGCTGGACACCTCGGCCTGGCCGCCATTGCCTCCGTTCGGGCCGCCGCGCGCCTGGATCAGGCCGCCGAACGCCGTGTAGTTCTGCGACCACAGGACCACCGATCCGCCGTCGCCGGACGCCGTCGCGTCCGCAGTCAGCACCGCGCCGGGCGCCACCGCGACCTGATCCGCATTGGCCACGGCCGCTTCCTGGCCGTGGAACCCGCCGCCGATGCGGATGGCGCCGCCGCCCGCCGGGCCCGACGCATCGACGGTCCCTTCGACGTCCACCGCCGCGCCCGTGACCACGGCCCGGCCGCCCGTCTGGCCCGCGCCGAGGGAGGCGACGTCGAGGCGCGCGCCCGCGTCCACCTGGGCCGATCCGGTCGAGCCGTCGCCGAGGACGATGGTTCCACCCTGCCCGCTGGCGTCCCGCGCCGTCACGACGCCGGACACCTCGACCTTGCCGCCGGCCGCCGTGAGGGAGACGGAACGGTCCGCCTGCAAAGCGCCGCCAACCTGCACCGAGGCCGGCGCTCCGGTGGCGGATAGAATAATGTCCCCGTCTTCGCCCTGGACCGCGCTCTTCGCCGTCACCAGGCCGCCGAGCGAGATCACCGCGTTCATCACCGACGGCCGGCTGACCGTGGCGAACATCACCTTGCCGGCCGTGGTGTCGCCGGCGATGGCCAGCGGGGTGGCCGAGACCGAGCCGTCCTCGAGCGCCGAAGACGGCACTTCGAAGTCCACGAGGTCGAGGTCCCCGCCGGCCGAGGCGTCGAAATGGATACGGAAGTTCTGTGCGGCGCCGTAGAGGGCCGCGCCTCCGGCCGAGACCTGCGCCCCGGCTTCGGTGGCGACGGAAGGCGCGATCAGCGCCAGGGCCCCGCGGCTCGAAAGCTGGGCTCCGCTGCGGGCCAGGATCGAGGCGTCCGACTGGCCGCCCTGGAAGGTGAAGGTGTTGGATCCGGACAGGAAGTCGGCCACGGACGACAGCGGGGTGGTGGTCGCCAGCAGGCTGCCGACGTTGACCCGGGCGTTGGGCCCGAACACCACGCCCTGGCCGCCGTAGAGCCAGACGCTGCCGCCGGTCTTGGCGCCCACGAGGCCGTTCAGCGCGCCATCGACCACGGCCTGGCCGAGCACCCGGTTGAGGACGATGTCGGAGGCCGAATTGAAGCGGAAATTGACGGTTTCGCCCGGGTTGATCTTGAAGCTGGACCAGTCGATCAGGGTGCGCGACTGGTTCAGGTTCACGTCGGTGACCGGCCCGGCCGTGGTGATCTTCGGGGCCGCCGCCACGCCGGCCGGGATGCTGGCCCCCGCCGGCGCCGCACGCGCGGGCAGGATCTCGATCGCGGCCAGCACGAGGCCGACGGCGGAGCAGCACAGCAGCCGGCTCCGCACGATGGCCCCCTGGCTCGGACGAAGAGCGCGAGTCTGGCGAGGAGCGCGTGTCTGACGAAGAACTCGGGTCATGGCGCGGCCTCCCCTATCGCCGGTAGGTCAGCGAGACCATCACGCGCGGCGTCGGTATCGACGGCGCGGACGGCGTGGGTTTGTCGAACGGCTTGGCGTAGAAGACGTCCAGGTCGACGCCCCTGGGCGCACTGATGCGCAGGCCCGCGCCGGCGGAATGCACCGTCGAGCTCTCGGGGTTGTCGACGTAGGCGACGTAGGCGAGGTCGTAGAACCCATAGGCCGAGACGCTGAAGCCGGCCGGCAGCTTCACGGGCATGAAGCGCGCCTCGAAGGAGGCGGCGACGCCGCGGTCGGCCTCCACGGAAGACGGGTCATAGCCGCGGCCGATGGTCAGGTTGCCCACCGCCATCTGCTCGAAGGACAGCAGCGGCACGGTGCTGTATTGCGCCTGGTAGGCGATGTAGCCCTCCACCCAACGCGAGAAGCCGAGGCTGAGATGGCCGTCGGCGCGGCCGATGGAGGCGTCGGGAATGCCGCTGGCGCGCGACAGGGCGATGTCGTTCGCCCGGCTGGCGCCCAGCACGCTCAAGCCCTTGCGCGCCTCCAGGCCCAGCTCGCCTTCGATGGGTAGGCGGCCGAACAGGGTGGTGCGGACCTGCCCGTCCAGCCGCAGGTAGGCCACGCGCAGCTTGTCGTCGATCAGCGCGCCGCCGCTGGCGAAGTCGGTATTCTGGTCGACGATCGCCACGCCGGCGATGACGTTCAGGTTGCTTCTCCGACGGCGGATGATCGGATAGTTGGCCGAGAACTCCGCGTCGAGCGCCGTGCCCTTCAGCTTCAGGGGCGCCAGGGCGCCACGCGGCTGCGACCAGGCATAGGACAGCGAGCCGTGGACGATGAGGCCGGTGTCGGTGGGCCGCATGTCCTCAATGATCTGGAAGATGCGCTGTTCGTTGAAGTCGAGGGTCGAGTAGAGCACCACGCCGGTCTGGTCGCCGTAGGGCGTCAGGCCCTTCAGGTCCGCCCGCGCCAGGGCCGCCCAGGGACCGAGCGCCTGCGAGCCGTAGTTCTGCACATTGGCCGCCACCGACACGATGTTGCGGCTGACGGTGACGTCGAGGTCCACCGCGCCGCGCCCGCCGGCCGAGGGGCGGATCGCCGCCTGGATCTGCACGCCCGGCACGTCGGCCGCCAGGAGCAGGTAGCGCTGGGCCGTGTTGAGGTTGAATGGGGTTAGGCCGCGCAGACGCTCGAGGTAGGCCTCGACCTTGGCCTGGGCCGCGCCGGCGTCGCCGTGGAAGGTGACACTGGCGATGTGCGCCTCGATCACCTCCAGCTGCACCTGTCCGCCCTCGATGCGCTGGGCCGGGATCTCGACCCGGGCCAGGACGCCCTTGGAGAACAGGATCGCGGCGGCGCGGTCGCGGATCTGGCAGATCGAGGCCACCGGCAGGGTCTGGCCGACCTGGTCCTTGAAGGCCCGGTCCAGGTTCTTGGCGTCCCCGCCCACGGCCCCGGTAAACGACACCCCCTTGAGCTCGAAGGTCAGCTGGGAATCGCGCAGGGGGCACGGTCCCGGCTCGGGCGCGAGGAAGATGTCGCTGGCGCGGGCCTGGGCCTGCGGCGGCAACTGCTGGGAAGGGTTGAGCTGCTGCGGGGTCGGGGCGAGCTGCTGCGGAGCTACGCCAGGGCGCGGCGCCGGCTGCTGCGCCTGCGCGCCGGGTCCCGGCCACACGGCCGCAGCCGCGAGCAAGACCCAGCCGAATGCCCCGTTCCGGCCCATTGCGCCCCCAATTCCGCCGAATGCGCCCGCAATAGCTCACGGACGACGCTCGGCTGCCCCCCAACAGCTCTACGCCTCGAAAAAATCCTGTTGCGGGCGCCGTCCGGCGGCGCTCCGCAAATCCTCGTCCGTCCGAACCCGCCCTACTCGAGGCGGCGCGCCTCGACCCGGCGGTTCTGTGCGGCGGTCGGCTGCGACGGCACGGCGAAATCGTTGGCGCCATAGCCCTTGGCGCTGAGACGCGCGGAATCGACACCGTGGGCGACCAGGAACGACATCACGGAGTCGGCGCGCTGCTGCGACAGCACCATGTTCTTGTCGGCGGCGCCGGTTGAGTCCGTATAGCCGGCGATCTCGAACTTGCCGCCCGACAGGGCCGGATTGGCGAGGGCCTGGGCGAACACCCGGGCATTGGCCTGAGCCTGCTCGGTGAGTTCGGACGACCCGGTCTTGAAGGTGATCAGCAGGTCCTTGCGGGTCGGCGGCGCCGCGGCCCGGGACGGCAGCGAAACCGGTTGCGGCCGCGAGGCGGCGGCCGCCGAGCCCTTGGAGCCGGCGCCGAGGTTGGCGCGGGTGGGCAGGCTGAAGCCCCGCTCGTTCTTGGCCGGCTCGCACACGCCGTCGTCGCCGGAAACCATGCCCTTCTTCTCGCACTCGCCCAAAGGCGTGGCGGAGGGGGCGACGGCGGGCGGCGCCTTGAAGGTCTTGACGATGTCGTCGGTCGTATATTGCGGAGCCGGCGGGGCCGCCATCGCGGCCGAGCATGCCAAGACGCACCCCAACGCCAACGCGCCGCCGGAGATCAAGCGTTCCATGTGGTTAACCCCTGAAAATCTCTAATTGTTTAGCTGACCGCTCAGCTTGAGGCAAGTAACGATACCCGCGATTTTCGCCTTCCTCGGCGGATCGCCTAGCGGTGCAGTCCCCTGTCCAACGCCAGTGGCTTGGGCTAAGAGTTTCGCCTGAAAGGCGCTGTCGTGGGCGCCAGGGGGAGCCTGTCCAACTCATGTCAGATTCGTCAAAGCCCGACTTCTGGGTGCGTTTCACGGACAAGGTCGGCGGCAACGACCTCGCGGTGGACGCGGTCAAGGCCGTCGAGCGGTTGAGCGACCCCTTCACGATCGAGATCGACGTCACCTCGACCAAGGCGATCGATTTCATGCCGCTGCTGGGTCTCGGCGTCGGCCTTCAGATGACGTCCTCGATGCAGATGATCGACCGCACCTTCCATGGCGTGCTGTACGAGGTGGAGGCCCTGGGACGGGCGCGCGAGTTCTACAGCTACCGCCTGACCCTGCGCCCCTGGCTGTCTCTGCTCGACATGGGCGGCAACCTGCGCATCTTCTCCAAGCAGTCAGCCCAGGAAATCATCAAGAGCATCTTCGACTCGGCCGGGTTTTCGACAGCTTACGACATCGAAGCCACCACCGCCGGGAAGGATGTTCGAGAATACTGCGTCCAGTTCAAGGAGAGTGATTTCGATTTCGTCTCGCGGTTGATGGAAGAGGAAGGCATCTACTACTATTTCGCGCACGCCAAGAACAAGCACACGATGGTGCTGTGCGACGCACCGTCCTGCCACAGTCCGTTCCCTGTCGATCTTCAGGTGATGCGCGGCGGCGAGGGGGACCAGGAGGGGGCGTGGCTGAAATCCTGGGAGCGGACGGTGCAGCCCGCGATCGGCAAGGCGACCCTGCGCGATTCGCACTTCCAGATGCCCGGCCAGACGCTGGAGGCCAAGGCCGAGAAGCCGGCCTCCGGTCAGAAGGACAAGATGCCGAACACGGAACTCTACGAATATCCCGGCGGCCACGGCTACATCAATGACGACGGCAGCCTGAAGGGAGACCGCTACGCCAAGGTCCGCCTGGAGGAAGCCCGCGCGGACTGCGACACCCTGAGCGGCGAAACCTTCGTCTTCGGCATCTCCGTCGGTCAGAAGATCAAGGTCAAGGAGGAACCCGGCGCGGCGTCCTATGGCGCCGGCGAGTTCCTGGTGGTGGAGGCGATCCATTCCGTCGACACCCAGTCGGACGCGGGCGCCACGGGCTCCGACCAGTCGTTCGGCTTCAACGTCGAGCTGGAAGCCGCGCCTGCGGCGGTCAACTGGCGTCCGCCGCGCGACACGCCCAAGCCGGTGACCGGAGGCCCCCAGACGGCGACCGTGATCGGCGTCAAGGACAAGGTCATCGACGTCGACCAATTTGGCCGCGTGCTGGTGCACTTCGACTGGGATCGCGGACAGGTCGCGGACACCACCGGGGGCGACGCGCCGCCGGCGGCCCCCAGCACCGACATCAGCGCCAACCACACCTGCTGGCTGCGCGTGTCCCAGGGCTGGGCCGACAAGGGCTTCGGCTCGATGCACATCCCCCGCGTGGGCGAAGAGGTGCTCGTCGACTTCCTGGACGGCGACCCGGACCGGCCGATCATCACCGGCCGGGTGTACAACTCCAAGAACACCGTCCCCTACACCCTGCCGGACGAGAAGACCAAGTCCACCTGGAAGAGCCAGACGGTGGGCGATTCAGGGACTTACGACGAGTCCGAGCAGACCCCGCCCAAGCCCGGCTACAACGAGCTGCGCTTCGAGGACAAGGGCGGGGCGGAGGAGTTCTACGTCCACGCCCAGCGCATCTTCAATTCCATGATCCGCTTTGACGAGACGCGTGTGACCGGCCGCGACACCACCGTGCGCGTGGGCCGCAACCGCACGGTCAACATCAAGAAGAACGAGACCGTCACCATCGAGACGGGCGACGAGACCCGCACGATCCAGAAGGGCTCGCGCACCACCGAGATCGAGCAGAACGAGACCCTGACCCTGAACTCCGGCAACGAGACGCGGACCATCAAGACGGGCAACCGCACCACCGAGATCGAGGGTAACGACGGCTTGACCCTGAAGACTGGCAACTCCTCGACGGACGTGAAAACCGGCAATTATTCGCTGAACGTCGACCTGGGCTCGGCCACCATCGAGGCCATGCAGAAGATCACCTTGAAGGTCGGCACCAGCACCATCGAGCTGACCCCGACCGGGATCGACATCAAGGCCATGATGATCAATGTGCAGGCCCAGGTTCAGCTCAGCACCAAGGCCCTGTTGCAGCAGCAGAACGCCGACGCCCTGATGCAGATCAAGGGCGCCATCACGATGATCAACTAGACGGAGACATCGCCATGGCCGACTGGCCACGCGTGAAATGGTCCGAGGCCAGCCAGGTGCTGGACCTGTTGGGCGACGCCGGCGCCGCCGACCTGCCGAAGGCGGACGGGGTGCTGCCAGCCGCCTATTTCGAGCAGCTTCGCGGCGCCGGCCGGCTGGCCGACGCCACCCAGTTCCTGGGCCATGCCCTTCCCCGCCTCGAGGCGGTCGCCTGGGCCGCGCGCACGGTGCGCGACCTGCCGCCCGCGGACGGCAAGGCCGATCGGGCCGACGAACTGGCCCTGCGCGCCACCCTGTTCTGGATCGGCGACCCCACCGAAAATCGCCGTTACGCCGCCTATAACGCCGCCATGGCCTGCCGCGTCGGCAGCGCTGAGCGCCTGGCCGCCCTGGCCGCCTTCTTCTCCGGAGGCTCGATCGCGCCGGCGGAACTGGCGCCGGTCCACGCGCCGAAGGAGGCCTCCAACCGCTTCGCCGCGGGCGCGGTGATGCTCGCCGCGGGTCGAACCGCGGACATGACCGGCGCCCTGGCGAAGGCCCTGGACGCCGGCGTGATCATCGCCAACCGCGGCCTGGAGCCCGCCGCCGCATGAGCTTGCTTCTTTCCGTTCAGAACATGGACCGGCTGGACAACGGCGAGGCGGCGCAGCTGAAGCTGGATCGCCACGGCGCCATCATCGGCCGATCGCCGCACTCTGACTGGAGTTTGCCGGACCAGCGGAACTACGTGTCCTCGACCCACTGCGAGATCGATTTCCGCGACGGCGGCTATGTGCTGGTGGACAAGAGCACCAACGGCACCTTCCTCAACGACGCCCCCGAACGCATGGCCGGGCCGCACAAGATCAAGGACGGCGACGTCATCATCATCGGCCAATACCGCATCGTCGCCCGCTTGGCCGACGGCGCCCAGAGCGCGCCCGCCCCGACGACCGGGGCGGCCAAGGGCGGCTGGGGCGGGTGGGATGAGCCGGCCGCCGGCCCTGCAGCCGCCCCTTCGTCGGCCTGGGACGCCCAGCCGCAAGCCTCCCCCGCTCCCTCCGCGCCGCCGCCGGCCTCTTCCGGCGGCTGGTCCAGCCCGCCTGAACCGGCGTCGCCGTCGCCCGCCTCCGGCTGGGGGGATCCGGCTCCGGCCCAGTCCGCATCCGGGTGGGGAAATTCTGCGCCCCAGCCGGCTCCCAGCTGGGGCGCCTCGGCGCCTCAGCCCACGCCGACGCCCGCTCGCGACGACGCCTGGGGATCCGTCGCCGCCCAACAGCCGGCGGCGTCCGGATGGGACCCGCTGTCCACCAGCGGACCGGCCCAGGCGGCCGCCGATCCGTGGGCGGATGCGCCCGCCTCGGCGATCTCCGGGCGTGGGGCGATGGCCCAGTCCTTCGCGGCCCCGAAGGCGGCGTGGGACGCCCCCTCGGCCGAGGGGGTCGAAGACGTGTGGGGCAAGTTCTCCGCCAGCAACGTGGTCGACTGGGCGCGTTCGGGTTTCGGCGACCCGGAGCCCGCGCCCGCAGCCCCTGCGGCCGCGCCGCAGGCCGCGCCCCACAGCTCGACCCCGGCCGCGCCGCGCGCCGACGACGCCCTGTGGGCCGCCTTCCTGCAGTCGAGCGGCGTCTCCGCCGACCTGGTCAAGGCCTCCCCGGCCGAGGCGATGGCGGCGGCCGGCGGCCTGCTGCGGCGGCTGGTCGCCGGGCTGGTGGTCATGATGGAGGCCCGCGCCCGGGCCAAGGCCCAGCTCGGGGCCCAGTCCACCACACTCGAGCTGGCGGGCAACAATCCGCTGAAGTTCGCCCGCAGCGCGGACAAGGTCCTGGCCCAGTTGCTGGGCCCTGCCGAACGCGGCTTCATGCCCGCCGAGAAGGCCGTGGAGGACAGCTTCCAGGACCTGCAGGCGCACCAGATGGCGACCCTGGCGGCGATGCAGGGCGCCCTGCGCGCCACGGTGGACCGGTTCTCTCCCGAAGCGATCCGCAAACGGGCCGAGACCCGGGGCGTTCTGGCGCGCATCATCCCGAGCGCGCGCGACGCCGCCCTGTGGGAGGCCTACCAGAAGGAGTTCGAGGGCGTGGCGCGGGGCAGCGACGAGGCCTTCCTCGACGTCTTCGCCAAGGCCTTCAAGGAAGCCTACGAAAAGTCCGCGTCAGACCTGAAACGAGGAGCCTGAGCCATGGGCCAGCCCGCCGCCCGCGTCACCGACATGCATGTCTGTCCGATGGTGACGGGAATCATCCCCCATGTCGGCGGCCCCATCATCCCGCCCTGCGCGATCACGGTCCTGACCTGTTCGCTGCCCCAGGCGCGGGTCACCGACATGTGCACCTGCGTGGGCCCGCCGGACGTGATCGCCCTGGGCTCCTTCACCGTGCTGGTCAACAACCTGCCGGCCGCGCGGATGGGCGACATGACGGCCCATGGCGGCTCGATCGTCCTCGGCGCGCCCACGGTGCTGATCGGCTGACCTCTGGTGAAGCGGGCTAGCCGGACTGGCTGCCCGTCACCCGGTACCAGACCATGTCGGTCTTCCAACCGCCGGCCCGGGCGGCGTCGGCGAAGCGCTTCAGCCAAGCAGCGTCGACGGGCTGGCTCTTGTCGGTGACCATGGCGTTCGGCAGGCCGAGGTCGAACGGGCCCGGGCCCAACACCAGCAACTGACCGACCACGCCCGTCTCGTTGTAGCAGACCGTGGAGCTGAAGCTGTCGGCCGCCTGGTCGGTGACGAAGTCGGGGAACTTGCTGTGGAAGGCGTTGAACGCCGCGCGGTCGGCGAAGATCTGCTGCAGCCCCCCGGTCTTGTCCATGCCGATGATGCTGAAGTTCTGCTGCGGGTTGCCGATGCGGATGTTGACCACGACCTTGGCGTTCGGGCCCTGGCAGGGGTCGTTCTTGGCCCTCAGCTCCCACTGGGCCTGCGGGCTGGTGAGCCGGCGGCCGAACTCGGAATTGGGCTCGCGGAAGGCGCGGAACGCGTCGAGCGGCGCGCAATTGCTGGCCGCCACGGGGAACACGTTGGCGGCGTCGACCAGGCCGACGTGGGCGCCCGTCGCCTGGGCGGCGCTCGTGATGACCTTCTGGGCGTCCGCCGGCGAACCGGCCACGCCCGACAGGCTGACCGAGACCCCGTTGGGCGTGTCGTTGACGCCGTCGATGTCGATCCAGGAGCAGCTGGCCGAGGGCAGGGCCGCCTCGACCGCCCGTCGCACCTTCTCGGAATCCCGGAGGCTGGCGGTGGTCGCGGCGGGCGCGGCCGTGGCCGCCGAAGCCGAGGCCTGGTCGGAAGCCGCCGCGGGCGGGGCGTGGGGCCGGGTGAGCAGGAAGGCCGCGCCGCCCCCGATCACCACGACGAGGGCGGCCGCCCCGGCGAGGATGGGGACGAGCGGCGGCTTGCCCGCGCTAGCCGACTTGGGCGCCGGCGCGCCGGCCGCTTGCCGAGACTCCGAACGCGCGGGGGGCGCACCGTCGCCGGTGGCGGCGTCCAGGGCTCGCAGCACATCGGTCATCGAGCGGAAACGCTCGGCCGGATTGGGCCGCAGCATGCCTTCCAGCACCGGCCGCAACCGTTCGGGAGCGACGCTGAGGTCCGGCCCGGCGCGGCGCTTCTCGATCGCCTCGACCAGGGTGGCGCCCATGTCGATCGGCTTGCCGGCCGCCAGGCTCAGCACCACCAGGGCCAGGCTGTAGACGTCGGTCCAGGCGCCGACCTCGCGGTTGTAGTCGCCGAACTGCTCGGGCGCGACGAAGCCCAGCTTGCCGGCGAAGCCGTCGCCCACGATGGTCTTGGTCGAGGGATCCATGTCCTTGGCGATGCCGAAGTCGATGATCTTGGCTTCCAGCAGCCGGCCTTCGGGCAGGAGCACGTTGTCCGGGGCGATGTCGCGGTGGATGGCGCCCAGGGCATGGGCGGCTTCCAGGCCGGAGGCCAGCCGGCGGATCAGACCGGTCAGCTCCTGCTCGCTCGGCCGGATCTGGCCGATGCCCTCCGACAGCTGGGCGCCGTCGATGTATTCCGTGACGATGTACAGGGCGCCGATCGCCGGCTCCTGCGCCAACACGCGGTACTGCACCAGGGCCGGGTGTTGCAGCCGGGTGAGGGTGCGGGCTTCCTTGCGGAACATCGCCTGCACGGCCGGGTCGGCGGCCAGGTGGGGCAACATGACCTTGATGGCCACGCGCTCGTCGGTGTTGACGTTGGCGCCTTCGTAGACCTCGCCCATCCCGCCCCGGGCGATGAAGCGCTTAACCTCGAAGATGTGATTCAGCACCATGCCCACGGACACGCGTCCATCTCCCCCATGGGCGGGGGCCGGCGGGCCCGGAGGCGTCGAAACCGGCGGAGCGGAAGGCTGCGGGCCGGAAGACGGCGGGATCGAAGACGGCGGGATGGAGCCGCCCGCCGCCGAGTCCGGGAACTGGGAGGAATCCGGCGCGCGCTGAGGCGGCGTGGACGGCATGAACACCGTCTTTCCGGAGTCTGGGGTGTCGTCCTCTGGAGCACTCATCTCGCGGCTCAGAACACTGCGGCCGGGGCCAGGGTCAAGGTCGTCGTCTCCTCGCAGGCCACAGCCACCATGGTCACATTGTCGGGCGCCCCGCGGGCGAGCACCAGATCGAGCAGGTGCTGGCAGGCCACGTCGGCGGGCAGCGAGGCCAGCCGGCCGCCGATCTCGTCTTCGGTCACCAAGCCCGTCAGGCCGTCGCTGCACAGCAGGAACACATCCCGCGGCATGGCGACGTCGGACACGGCATCCAGGTCGACCACCTCTTCCACACCCACCGCGCGGGACAGGACGTGGGACATGGGGTGGTGGGCGGCTTCCTCGCGGCTGAGCAGGCCGCGCTCGACCAGGTCCTCGACCTGGGTGTGATCGCGGCTCATGCGGTGCAGCACGCCGTCGCG
Organism: Caulobacteraceae bacterium; assembly: GCA_036500495.1. Taxonomy (GTDB): domain Bacteria; phylum Pseudomonadota; class Alphaproteobacteria; order Caulobacterales; family Caulobacteraceae; genus BOG-938. The sequence continues at coordinate 23,610 of DASYBX010000154.1, read as the reverse complement.
CAGCAGGTAGATGCGGCTGTCGCCGGCCCACAGGCACACGAAGCGGTCGCCCCTCATGTGCAGCGCCACCACGGTCGACCCCATCCGGGCCCCCTGGCTCACGCCGGTCGAGAAGATCAGCGAATTGGCCTGCTGGATGGCGTCGGCCAGGATGGAGACGTCGGCGTCGAAGTCGCCGGCCAGGGGACGGGCGCGCAGGGCGGCGGCGACCGCCGAAGAGGCCCACTGTCCGTTGACGTGCCCGCCCATGCCGTCGGCCACGGCCCACACGCCGTCCTTCTCCTGCGCCACGAAGGAATCCTCGTTGGCCGCACGCACCAGGCCGGTGTGGGTGAGACTGACGGTCTTGAATCTGAGCGTGGCCATCAGGCGGCGTCTCCAGCGCCGGCAAGGCAGGCGGCGGCGAGCAGATCAGCCGCGGGCTGCGCTCCGGCCCGGGGCTCCAGCCCCGTGTCGGCCGCCCACCAGCCGCCGGTCCCCGCCGGGGCGGCCGAGAGCACGTCGGCGATCTTGAGCTGTTCGCTCATGGCGTGGCGAACCTCGTCGAGCAGGGCGATGACGTCGTCGGCCGCGAGTCCTTCGCCCAGGGCGCGATACAAACCATGCTCCGCCTGTTCGGCAAAGGCCAGTCCACAGGCCGCAGCCTGGGCCGGAGCGCACTCGACCCCGATCACCGCCACGAACCGGCGGCCCGCCGCGTCCACTGACGGGGCCAGCGCCCCGGCGCGCCATCGCGGGCCGAGGGCCGAGGGCCCGGCCACGAAGCGCCACGGCGGGACGGCGTCATGCGCCGCCTCGAAATCGGCGGACGCCGACCGCAGCGTCTCGATCGCCACGGTCGCCCAGGCGTCCCAGGCTTCAGCCTGCGGCGCGGTGAGACCGCGAGACACGAAGTCACCATGCGCGGGCAGCTTGCCGAACAGGAAGGCCGAGCTATCCATCAGAGTTGGGCCATCAGCATCACAGCTTGGGCGGGCAACGGAACGACCACGGGCCGCCGCGGCTGAACGGATTGTCGATTGACGGCAGGGTGATCTTGAAGGTGGCGTAGGAGGCGCCCTCGCCGAAGGTGGCCTTGATGGCCATCGGCCCGGCGTTCTCCTTCTTGGCGGCGTCGATCAGGCGGAACAGCGCCCACGGCCCCTGGAAGGTGTAGTCCCGCTGCTTGGTCGCGCCCGCATAGAGGGTGACGTGGGCCTCCGGCACGCCCGAGGCCGTCCATTGCAGGGTCCTCTGGCCGGCCTGGCCGGCGTCGAAGCGGTAGGTCTGGCCACCGGCGGAGATCTCGGCGGCGGTGATCGCCCCGCCGAAGCCATCGCCGTCGATCTTGAGCGTCAGGCCGCCAGCCAGCAGGTCGCGGATGGATGCGGCCTTCTGGAACTGGCCGGCGCTGGTCGGGTCGAAGCCCGCGGCGATCGGGCTGTCCGCGCGCCAGCGCCAGATCGGACCGGTGGTGTCCATCATCGGCCGAAGTTGCTGGTTGGTGTAGCCCTCGAGCTGCCCACCCATGCCGAACACCCGCAGCAGATCGACCACCGGGGCGTCGTTGGTGGACGCCGTGACGAAGGGATAGCGATCCTGGGTCACGCTCTGGCAGGCCGAGGCCAGGGTGGTGTAGCCGCCCGAGACGGCGCCCTGGGTCGAGCTGATCTGGGCCTTGTCGCCCTGTTTGGACGCCGCCGCCGCGAACGGCTGCACGGTGGCCGGGGCGGTCAGCGCGGCCGTGGACAGCTCGCTCATGGCCGTGTTGAGCGTCGCCTGGGCCGCATCGGCCCCGCCGAGCCCGCCGGCCCGGTCTGCGGCGCCCTTGGCGACCACCGCGGCCTTGAGCTTGGCGGTGAAGTCGTCGATCGGTGCGGGCGCCTTGCCGTCGCCGACGAAGGCCGCCGTCTGCTGGAAGGCCGCCGTGATTACCTGACCCGCGTCGACCGTCGGGGCGTCGCCGCCCGCGGCCGCCGCGAGACCCGGCGGGATCGCTTTGGCGAGGGCCCCGGCCGCCGCGTCGACCTTGGTGCCGCCGGCGAAGTTGGTGTTCTTGCGCACCTCCAGCAGGATCAGCTTCATCGGCGAGGGCGAGCCGGTGGCGGCGCCGAACGCCGCCGGGTCGGTGAAGTAGTCGGCCGGCTGCAGCGAGCTGATCACATTCTGCCAGGCCTTCACATAGTCCTGGGCGTAGAGCCGGGCGACGCCGGGGCGCACCTGCGCCATCTGGGCCCGGATCGACTCCTTGTCCTTGTCGCCGCCCAGGACCCAGAGGTCCTTCTCCAGTTCGATCTGCACGTTCTGCAGCCCGATCTGGTAGCCCTGCTCGAAGCCCTTCTTGGTGTAGAAATAGGGCACCCGCTCGGCCAGCACCGCGGGGCCGTTGGCGAACGCCTTGGCGTCGCCCGAGCTCAGGATGGAATCCACGCGCCAGTCCTGCTGCCCGGAGGACTGGGCCTCCTGCTGCAGCACCGCATAGGCGCGGTCGGCCAGCGACAGGGTCTGGATGCTCTGGCGCGCGGACTCGATCACGGCGCCATCGAGCGGAGCCTTGCGGTCGGGCCACACGCCGCCAAACTGCTTGTCGTCGAGCAGGGCGTCGAGGTGTTCGCCGAGTTCCTTGCGCAGGGCCGCGCGCTCTTCGCCGGGATAGACGTTCTGCGCCCAGTCGGCCTCGACCCAGGCCTTCACCGCCTTGCGGTCGAACTCGGGGGCCTGGCCGCCGAGGGTCAGGTAGGATTTCAACGGCTGATAGAGCGCCAGCGCATTGGCGCTGTTGTCGCGCATGTAGCGCTCCAGGCGCAGCAGGACGCGCGGCAGCATCACCCGCTCCAGCGCTTCCTCGTAGGTCTGGGAGGCCTGGCGGCTGAGGCCGGCCTGATACAGGCCAAAGCCCATGCTGAGCGGCGGGCCCTTGGTGCGCTCGGCGTAGCCGCGCGGTAGGTTGCGCAGACCGCGCAGGAACGACAGCTCGGCCTCCAGGTCAGGGTCGCTCTCGCGCACCTCGACCAGATCCAGCGTGTCGGCGCGCGCCTGCTGGGTGCTGTTCTGGGCGCCCTGGGCGAGGCGGTTCTGGAAGCTGCGGTTGGCCATGAAGCTGACGGTCCACAGGACCAGCAACACCACGCTGACCACGGCCACGGCGGCCACGCCGATGGCGGCCTGGGTGGCGCGGCGGCGGCGGGCGGCCGCCGACATCTGCACCAGCCCTGCTTCGGCGATCACCACGTCGTTCAGCAGGCGGTTGAGGAAATAGGCCCTGCCCTGTCCGGCCGCCGCGGGCCGCGCGGGGGCGTCGTAGACCGACGCCACGCCCTCGAGCAGGCGATCGAGCGGGGTGCCCTGCTGCACGCCGCTGGTCAGGTAGAAGCCGCGTAGGGGCAGCACCTGCTGCGGCGCGTCGGCCGGGAAGGCGCCGTCGAGGAAGCGCACGACGCGCGAGCGCAGGGCGCTCAGCTGCCCCGGGAACCCGACCACCAGGCTACGGCGGCGCGCGTCCAGTTCTTCCTGCAGGCGCTTGGAGGCGCGGTCGGCCACCGCCTGGGCCACGCCGTCGAAGGCGGCGGCATAGTCGGAGGCTTGCAGCTTGTTGGTCTGAGACCAGGGGAAGGTCGAGCCCAGCACCGCCCGGCGGCCCTCCACGTCGAGGTCGTCGTAGAACTCGGCGAAGCCGGCGATCAGGTCGGCCTTGGTGAACATCACATAGACCGGCACCACCGATTCCAGCGACGTCTGCAACTCCTGCAGGCGGCGGCGCACGATGGCCGCGTGGTTGTCGATCTTGGCGACCCCCGCCCCGGCGATCTCGTCCAGGCCGATGGCGATCAGCACGCCGTTGACCGGCTGCTGCGGGCGGTTGGTCTTGAGCAGTTTCAGGAACGATTGCCAGGCGCTACCGTCGCGCTCGGCGTCGGAGTCCTGGGTCGTGTAGCGGCCGGCGGTGTCGACCAGCACGGCCTCGTCGGCGAACCAGAAGTCGAGGTTGCGGGTGCCGCCCACGCCCTTCAGCGCCGTTTCCGAGAACGGGAAGCGCAGGCCGGAGTTGACCAGGGCCGTGGTCTTGCCGGCGCCGGGAGGGCCGATGATGATGTACCAGGGCCGGCTGTAGAGGTAGTCGCGCCGGTTGCCGCTGGCGTTCTTCAGGCCGGCCAGGGCAGCCTTCATGCGCTCGGCCACCGCCGCGCTTTCGGCGCCGGTCGGGGTCTGGGCGGCCAGCTCCTTGGCCATGCGGTCGGACTTCATCCGCGCCGAGATCACGATCCAGGCGCTGATCGCCAGCCACACGCCCGCGACCACCGCGGTGAGCAGCAGCCTCATGCCCAGCGGCCGCATCGGCGCGACCACCAGCGGCAACAGCACCGCCAGCACCAGGATCAACAGGATGGCGACCAGCGAGGACCAGAACCACCAGCTGGCGAAAATCTTCTTGAGCGTACCCATGGACGCGGCTCAGCCCTTGCGCTGGATGACGATTTCGACGCGGCGGTTCTGCGACTTGCCGGCGGCGGTGGAGTTGGAGGCGATCGGCTGGGCGTCGCCGTAGCCTTCCACGGTCACCCGCGAAGGATCGGTCATGGCGCCCTTGACGATGGCCGCCACGGTGTCGGCCCGGGCCTTGGACAGGGCCATGTTGTCCGGGAAGCTGATCGAGTTGACCCGGTCGGAGTCCGAATAGCCTTCCACTCGCACCGGGCCGGGCTCGCCATTGATCCCCTGGCCGATGCGCTGGAACAGGCCCGCCCGATTGCCGTCCAGCTGATCGGAACCGGACTTGAAGAGTTGGCCCACCGTGGTGCGCACACGCACTGTGGAGGCGTCGTCGATCACCGTGACCAGGCCCTGGGCGATCTCCGGCGCCAGGAACTGGCGCAGGCGCATCAGCTGCTGGTCCTGCGGCGGCGCGGGCGGCGCGGGGGCCGTGCGCGACAGGCGCAGCGGCTGGTCGGGATTGAGGTGGGCCAGGGCCGTGGAAGCCGGGCCGCCGGTCTGCGCCAGGATGATGCGCAGGATGATGAAGATCACCGTCAGCAACGTGGCGGCGATCGCCGCCGCCAGGGCCACCGGGCCCCACAGGCCGACCTTGGCGGCCGGGGTCGGCTCGCCCTTCCACTGCGGCGACAGCTCGGTCATCGACAGGGTGCGCGGGTGTTCGAGCGCGATATAGACCCGTTGCATCTGGCCCAGGTGCTCGCGCTTGCCGTCGGCCATCACCCGGTAGCGGCCCTCGAACCCGGCGGCCATGCAGGCGTGGTAGAGCTCCAGCAGGTCGCGGTACTGCGCCGGGCTGGCGACCATCTCGTCGAGCAGCTTCCAGAAGCGGTCGCCGCCGATATTTTCGCCGAAGAACCGCACCACGATGGCCCGGCGGGCCCATTCGGCGCCGTCGGCCTGCTGGTTGGGCAGGTTCAGCGCCACGTCGTCGGCGGTGGTGGCCAGGGCGTACTTGGCCCGGCGGATCTCTTCGTCGGTGTAGCGGCCGGCGACGCCCTGCTCGAAGCGGGTGATGGCGTCGACCACCTTGCCGTGCAGGCCGGGCAGGTCGATCGCCGCGCGCCCGGCGCGGACGCTGGAAATCAGCGCCAGGAAGGCGGTCGCCTCGGCCATCATCAGGTTGCGGGGCGCCTTGCCGGCGGGCGCCATGGGCACGTCGTCCGTCGGCTTGGGGCGGACCGGCGCGGCGGCCTGCGGAGCGCCGCCTTGGGGCTGCTGCGGCGGGGCCTCGCCGCCCTGCTTGGCGCCCTGGAGGGGCGAAGGCCTGAACACCGTGCGGTTGGGACCGCCGGAACCACCGTTCTGGTCGCTGCTCATCGCGAGGACCTCTTCACCCACCAGAGTTCGAGTTTCAGGTCCGGCCAGTCCCCGGCGATGTGCATGCCCAGCGCCGGCGCGGTGGCCAGGTCGCGCCAGTCGGCGGAGGAGCGGTCGAGCTCGAAATAGGTATAGCCGGGCAGCACCCGGATCTGCGGCGGCGGCGTGGGCGTCGGCGTGAGGCCGATGCCCGCGGCCAGGGACGAGGTCACGATCTGCCGCATCTTCAGCACCGAGCCGATCTTCACGTGACTGCGGAAGCGGGCGCGCAGGTCTTCGGCCGGCGCCCGGGCGGACACCGCCAGATAGAAGTTGCAGGTCTGGAACAGGGCGTGGTTGGTGATCACGGCGGTGTAGGAGCCGGGGCCCACCGCCTCCAGCTTCATCTGCTCGGACGAGCGCTCGAACATGGCCGACAGCTCGGCCTGCAGCACCTCGTAGACCTGCTCGAACGTGCCTTCGAGATCCTCGTGGTTGTAGGGCGGGAACTTGGGGGCGCGACGCTCGTCGCTGCGCACCAGGGTGGCCAGCTCCCCGGCCATCGAGCAGAAGGTCTCGTAGAGCCGCTCGGGGTGGACCAGCGGCAGGGCCTGCAGATGGGCCAGCACCGGGGTCCAGCGGTTGAGCGCCTGCAGCAGCAGGAAGCTGGCGAAGGTTTCGGCCCCGCCGTCGGTGGCCTCCACGGCCCGTTCCGCCAGTTCGTCGACACGCTGTTCGGCGCGGCCGACGATGTCGTTGAGGAAGCCCGCGAGCCGGGACGAGGCGCGGATGTCGACCACCGGCGGGATATAGCGCTCGTCCAGCGTCACCTGGCCGTTGACCACCTCGCGCACCCGGGCGAGACCCATCAGCACCCGCCCGTCGATCTGCTCGCGCGTGAGGCCGTAGCGCAGGTTGGGCCGGGCCAGCTCGATCGGCTCGGCCACGCGCTCGGCGGCGAAGGCGTCGAACACCGCTTCCTCGTCGACCACATGGCGGGTGAAGCCTTCCGACCGGCTGGCGCCGCGTTCTGCGAACTCCACGCCTCCGCTCTGCCGCGCGGGCAAGGTCAGATAGATGATCGCGTCGCGGGTGTCGGGCGGGATGTCGAGCGGCGGCGGCGGTCCGATGTCGCCCGGGATCGAGAACGGCAGGCCGTCGGGCATGGCGCCCTCGGCCTTGGCCACGGCGAACTTGCCCAGCGACGACATCGAGGTGTCGAGGCTGAGCTGCGACAGGCCCCAGCCGTACGGACGGAGGATTTCCGTCCGTGCCCGGACCAAGGATTCGACGAAACGATCCTGCTGCTGGAAATGCTGCGGCCGAAGGAAAAGCCCTTCACGCCAAGCGACGCGACTCTCGCCGGCCATCTATCCCCCCGAACCCCAACGCGAACAGCCAACCCGCGCGCCCGCCGCTGGGCAGGAAGATAGCCTCTACGGCTCCGAACGCGCTAGATTAAAACACCGGAAGTTGGGGGGTTAAGCGTGACGGTTCCATCACATGACGAAGAGCAGCCGGCGCCGGCCGCCAGCCCGTCGTTCGATCCAAGCACCTGGCTGAAGCCCGCCGAACCCGTGGCCGCCCCGCCCAAGCCGCCCGCCGAAGCCTCGCCGAGCGCCTCCGCCACGCCTCCTGCGGGCGCGGCGGCCGCGCAATCCTCACGCAGGCTGCTGTTGATCGGCGGCGGCGCGGCCGGAGCGGTGGTCCTGGCCGGCGGAGCGGCGCTCCTGCTGCGCAAGCCGGCCGCCAAACCGGCCGCTGTCGCGTCCACCGCGTCCGGCGCCGGCGGCGCGGGCCTGCAGCAGGTGCTCACCCTGGCCAATCTCGACGGGCTCGACCCAGCCCTGGCCTCCAATGGCCTCGCCGCCACGGCGCGGACCCAGATCGCAACGGCGGCGCGTTCGGCCCTGCCGGCCGACGCGGCGGCCGGCGAACTGCGGATGGAGCTGGCCCTCGCCCGCGACGCCGGCGGCGCCGTCTCGCTCCAGACCCTCACCCTGACTCAGCCCGACGGCCGCGGCGTCAAGGTCACCCCCGCTGCCCAAGGCTTCGCGGCCGCCCCCTTGACGGCGACGACGACGGCCGTGGTCAAGGTGGCGCGCGGCCAGATGGACGCCAACAGCTTCTATTCGTCAGCCGTGTCTTCCGGGCTGATCGACGCCATGATCCCGCAATTCTTCCAGGCCTTCGTCTACGACTTCGACTTCCAGCGGGAGATCAAGCCGGGCGACGTGTTCGAAGCCGCCTACCAGCAGAGGAACAACGCCCGCAGCGAGGCCGTGGGAACGCCGGAGCTGCTGTACGCCTCGATGGTCACCCAGCAGAAGTCGCGCGCCCTCTACCGTTTCACCCCGCCCGGCCAGAAGACCGAATGGTTCGACGGCTCGGGCCGCAGCATCCGCCGCAGCCTGATGCGCACCCCGGTCGAGGGCGCGCGCATCTCCTCCACCTTCGGCATGCGCAACCACCCGGTGCTGGGCTTCACCCGCGCACACAAGGGCACCGACTTCGCCACCCCGGTGGGCACGCCGGTGTTCGCCTCCGGCGCCGGCAAGGTCACCTGGGTGGGGCCGCGGGGCGACTTCGGCAACTTCATCACCATCCAGCACACCCCGATGCTGGTGACGGCCTACGCCCACCTCGACAAGTTCGCCGACGGCCTGAAGATCGGCGCCGACGTGAGCCAGGGCCAGCAGATCGGACTGACCGGCAACACCGGCCTGACCTCCGGCCCCCACCTGCACTACGAGGTGCGGGTGAACGGCGAGCAGGTCGATTCCCAGACCTACCAGACCGAGGAGGGCCTGGCCCTGGCCGGGGCGATCCTGGCGACGTTCGTCAAGGAGCGCGACCGCATCGACGCGGCCCGGGCGGCCAGCGTCTAGACCGCCGTCCAGGATTGCTTAACCACTTCGGTAAGAGCTCCATTTACGCGGATATCGGAGAATAGGGCGTCGCCAAAGGCAGGATATCGCCATGAGCCGCTTCGCTCCGAACCCGAAGGCCGTCCGCGCGCCGCTACTGGCAGGCGCCGCCATGGCGGCGGCGGCGTTGGCTTGCGCTATTCCGGCCACCGCGGCGCCGGCTTCCGAGCTGCAGGCCAGGGCCCAGGCCGGCGAAGCCCGCGCCCAGATGACCCTGGGCCTCGCCTTCTATCGCGGCGACGAGGCTCCCGCCGACATGCAGCGCGCCGTCACCTGGTTCCGCAAGGCCGCCGATCAGAACTTCGCCCCGGCCGAAGCCATGCTCGCCTCGCTCTACGCCGAGGGCGCGGGCGTGCCCTTCGACACCAGGCAATCGTTCAACTGGCTGCGCCGCGCGGCCGTCCACGGCCTGCCCCAGGCCCAGGTGGCGCTCGGCCAGGCCCATGATGAAGGGCGGGACGTGCAGCGCGACCCGCGCGAGGCCGTCCGCTGGTTCCAGGCCGCCGCGACGCAGGGCGACGCGGAAGGTCAGCGCCTTCTGGGCGAGGCCTATCTGCAGGGCCGAGGCGTCGCGCCGAGCGCCGGCAAGGCGCTGGAGTTGCTGCGGGCGTCCGCGGACAAGGGTGACGCCGACGCGGAGGACGATCTCGGCCGCCTCTATGAGGACGGGTCGGCCCTGCCGCCGAACCTGGTGGAGGCGCGAAAGTGGTTCGTGCTGGCCGCCAGCAACTGCAAGACCTCGCGGGTCTGCGACGCCGCCGCGCGCAACGGCCTGCGCGTGAAGGCCAAGATGTCGGTGATCGAGATCGAGACCGCGGACAAGGTGGTGCAGGCCTGGTCGGCCAAGCCGGGGCAACCGGCGGGGTGATCTCGGTAAGCTGATATCGGCGCGCCTTGCGTCGAACGCTGTGATTTGTAATCCATTGGGTATGGCTCCGCTTCGACCGCAGAGCGGTCCATGGGTGCGGGGCAAGTTTTGCTTTATTGGATCAGTTATTCGAACGCCTGGATCCTGCGCGTAGACGCCGCGCGCCGGCGAATGCCTGGCTGGGCCGCGCTGGCGATCGCCATCGGCGTCCTGGCCCTGTCGATGTTCGGCGGGGCGGCGCTCTACCAGCATCTCGCGGCGGGCCTGCAGGACCAGCCGGCCCTCGACCGGTCGGTGCTCAATCTGTGCATCGTCGGGCCGCTCTACGCCGCCGCCCTCGCCGCCCTCGCCTACGAGCGCCGCGGGCCGCAGCCGGCCAACACCGAGACCGTCGGCGCCCTCGGCGTCGGCCTGATCATCGGCCTCGTCGGCTTCGGCCTGGCCTTCATCATGTGCGGCCTGTTCGGCGCGGTCTCTCCCGGCGGGGCCACCGCTTCCCTGGACCACCGGCTGAGCGGCATGGCCATCGGCGCGGTGATCATCATCTTCCAAGCCTACGGCGAAGAGTTGTTCTTCCGCGGCTGGCTGCAGCCGGTGCTGGCCACGCGGTGGGGGCCTTGGATCGGCCTGGGGGCCTCGTCGATCCTGTTCGCCGCCGCCCACACCCTGGGCCGGCCGATCAGCCCGGTGGCCGTGGCCAACGACGCCCTGGCCGGGATGGTGTTCGGCCTCCTGGCCTTCCGCTCCGGTGGCCTGGCCGCGCCGTTCGCCGCCCACTTCGGCTGGAACTGGGCCGAGCAGAGCCTGCTGGGCCTGACGCCCAACCCCGGCGTCGACCCCCTGGGCTCGCTGTGGGACTTCGACCTGGTCGGCTCCCCGCTGCTCGGCGCCGGCCCTGACGAGATGAACGGCGCCCTGCCGGCGACCCTGGCCCTGCTGGTGCTGGCCGCCCTGGCCCTGGCCTGGACCCCGCGGCGGCAGGCGCAGGCCGTGGCCTAGGCAGCCGAGCCGCTACAAATCCCGTTTGCGCGAGATCACGTAGGACTCGTCGTTGAACCACAGGCCGCCGTGGCGCTTGAGCACCTCGCGGGTGGAGTCGAGGTAGGCGCCGGCGCTCATGGCCTCGGCCAGGCGATCGTCCTCGACCTGGGCCACATAGGTGGCGTTGTTCCAGGCGGCGAACAGGGTCGAGGTGCCGATCGACGGATTGTCGCTGTCGATCTCGCCCGGCAGGGTGTGCATGTCGTAGCGGAACAGCGAGCGCGCGTCGGCATAGGCGTTGAAATTGTAGTGACGGGCATCCGCGCCCAACTCCGTTCGGGTGGCCTTGAGCAGGTCGTGGCGGTTGGTCTCGAACGGATGCTCGCCCGGCCACACCGCCTGCACGATCTCCAGCGCCGGGTCGCCGCCGCAGGAGTGGATGCCGATCAGACGACCTCCAGGCGCCAGGGCGCGGGTCAGGGGCGCGACCACGCGGCGGGCCTTGAAGGTGACGGAGGCGCGCGCGCGGTACGGCTGGGAGGCGATCACCAGATCGTAGTCGGCGCGCACCGCCCCGCGCTTGGGCATGATGTGGTCGAGCAGGAAGCGGCAGTCCTCGCGGTAGACCACCAGCACCACCGGCTTCTCGTAGACCGGATTGCCGCTCGTCTTCGAGACCCTCGCGCCCCAGTTCTCGGCCAGGAACGGCTGCAGGTCGGCGATCTGCTCGTCGAACTCCGCCGCGGAATCGCCCCTGAGCGCGACCTCCTTCCACACGAGGCTGTGGGCGGCGGCGACCGAGTGCGGCGCCAGCCACGGGGCCTCGGCGTAGTGCATGTTGGTCATCACCAGGCAGGTGGCCGGGTGCTCCTGGAAGCGGTCGGGCGCCTTGTCCATGCTGAGCCGCACGTCCTCCAGGCTGATCTCCTTGCCCACCACGTAGAACGGCGCCTGTGGGAAGCGGTGGTGCAGGGCGCGCAGGACGCGCGTCAGCACCGTGCCGTCGCCGACCCCGGCGTCGAACAGGCGGATGGCCGGCGGGCGCGGATGCAGGTTGGCCAGCTCCAGCGCCACCCGCTGGGCCACCACCCACTTCTCCGAGCAGGTGTTGACGAACATCAGGTACTTCTGCCGGTTGTCGTAGAAGCGGAAGTTCTTCTCCGGCTCGGTCTGCGGCCTCGGCGGCCCCGCCCCCTCGATGCGGGCCAGGGCGGGAATCACCGTCCCCCGCCCCTTGCCGGCGCCCGTCCCACCCCGGATGAAGTCGCGGACCCGCTCGACCGTCGCGTCGTTCATCCGCCCGCCGTAGCGCAGGCGGTTGACGAACTTGCCGTCGTTGACGGCCCGGCGGCCGAACGTCGATTCCGCCATGCCTTCGCGCCGGCAGTAGGCGAAGATCTCCTCCAGGATCGCGTCGACGCGCATCGAGGGCTCCTGACCTTGTTCTTGGCCTGAGCCTGCCGTCCATCCCGCAGTCCTGTAAACCTCAATGCGTCCCATTGTGATTGTGGGACGGCCTTGTGGGCATGCCCGCCTGACGTAGGAGGGCGTGGGACGCAGCGGCGGCGATGGCTCGAAACCGGTTATCAAACCCAATCAAAGGCGCCAGGATGAGCAGGCATCGGCGCCTGCACGGCGCACGATGCGGCATGTAGCAGCCGGCGGAGTCCCTCGCTGAACGGGGACCGGGATCGGCTGCGGGAGGACGCGCTTGATCGATCGGCGCACAGTGTTGCTGAAGGGTGCGGCGCTCGCCGCGGCGGCGCCGTTCGCGCGGGCCCGGGCGGCCCCGGCTGCGCCCGCATCCGGCTTGACCGCGACCGACCTGCCCGGCGGCCTGCACCTGATCACCGGCGCCGGCGGGGCGGTGGTGGCCGCGCGCGGGCCCGAGGGTGCGGTGATGGTCGACTGCGGTGGGGCCGACAGCGCCGAAGCCGTGCAGGCCCTGGTGCTGCAGAAGACCGGCGCCAGGAAGGTCGCCACCCTGTTCAACACCTGCTGGCGGCTGGAGCAGACCGGCGGCAACGACCGTCTGGCCGCGGCCGGCGCCCGCATCCTGGCCCACGAGAACACCCGCCTGTGGATGGGGACCGAGATCCCCTCGCGGTGGGAGGACAAGGTCTATCCGCCGCGCGCGGCCGGGGCCCGTCCGGCCGAGACCTTCTATATCACCGCCCCGGCGGTGCCGCTGGGGGCCGAGAAGGCCGAGTGGGGCTATCTGCTGCAGGCCCACACCGACGGCGACATCTACGTCTTCTTCCGCAAGGCCAATGTGCTGGTGGTGGGGGGCGCGGTGGCCGGCAAGGGCTGGCCGACAATCGACTGGTCGACCAACGGCTGGTACGGCGGCGCCATCCGGGGCCTCGAGACCCTGACCAAGCTGGGCGACGACAAGACGGTGATCGTGCCGGCCGATGGGACGCTGCTGACCAAGGCGGACCTGGTCAGGCAGCACGACATGCACATGGCCATCATGACCAGGCTGCAGACCCAGATGGAAGCCGGCAAGTCGACGGCCGAGATGCTGCAGAGCAAGCCGGCCGCCGACTACGCGGCGGAACGGGGCGACCCCGACCCGTTCCTGACTCTGGCCTTCAAGAGCTTCTGGGGCAATGTCCGGCAGTTCAGGGCGATATGATCCGATGAAGCGCTCAACCCTCGTCCTGGCCGCCCTGGCTTCTGCCTCCCTCGCCGGCATCGGCGCCACCGCGCTCGCCCAGGGCAAGGCCGCCGCCTCCGCGCCGACGCAGGCCGCCGCCCCGGACCCCGCGGTCGCCTACAAGGCCATGTTCACGCGCTACTGCGTGGCCTGCCACAACGCCAAGGCCCTGACCGCTGGCCTCGACCTCAACGCGGTCGATCTCAACAAAGTGCCCGACAACGCCGAGGTGCTGGAGAAGGTGGTGCGCAAGCTGCAGGGGCGCATGATGCCGCCGCCCGGCATGCCGCGCCCGGACGAGCCGACCACCGAGGCCTTCCTCGCCTGGGCCCAGACCCACCTGGACGCCTCCGCCGCCAAGGCCCCCGATCCGGGCCGCGTGGTGCTGCACCGGCTGAACCGCGACGAATACGCCAACGCCATGCGCGACCTGTTTGCGCTCGAGGTCTCGCCCGCCGCCCTGCTGCCGCAGGACGACACCTCCGACGGCTTCGACAACATCGCCGACGTGCTGCAGACCTCGCCGGTGTTCCTCGACCAGTACATCTCCGCCGCCCGCACGGTGGCCATCAGCGCGGTCGGCGACGACAAGATGCGGCCCTCCACCGTCTTGCTGAAGCCCGCGCCGGGCCTGAGCCAGGGCGAGCACATCGAGGGCCTGCCGCTCGGCACCCGCGGCGGCTTCCTGGCCGACCAGGTGCTGCCCGCCGAGGGCGACTACCGGGTGACCATCCACGGCTCCAAGACCCTGGCCTACGACTATGCCATGCCCGACGACCGCCTGCTGGCCATCGTCGACGGCAAGCTGGTCTACGACTCCGCCAAGGACACCACCCCGCCGCCCAAGCTGCCGGTCGGCGTCGCACGCGGGCACGACTTCAGCTTCCAGGTCCACCTGACCGGCGGGCGCCACAGGATCGGCGCCGGCTACATCACCCCCACCTACCACGCCAACCTGAGGAACCTGTCGCCCGCCAAGGTGTCGACCGGCTTCATGGGGCCCTCGGTGGTGTCGGTCGACCTGGCCGGGCCGAACAACCCGATAGCGCTCGGCCATTCGCCGAGCCGCGACGCCATCTTCTCCTGCCATCCGAAGACCAAGGCCGAAGAGGAGCCCTGCGCCCGCAGGATCATCACCGCCCTGACCCGCCGCGCCTATCGCCGCCCGGTCACCGACAAGGACATCGAGCCCCCGCTGCGCTTCTATCGCGCCGGCGAGAAGGCCGCCGGCTTCGAGACCGGGGTGCAGCAGGCGATCATGGCGGTGCTGGTCAGCCCGTCGTTCCTCTATCGCACCACCTCGGCCCCCAAGGGGCTGGCGGAGGGCGCGTCCTACCCCGTCAGCGACATCGACCTGGCTTCGCGCCTGTCGTTCTTCCTGTGGAGCTCGATCCCGGACGAGGAATTGCTGAAGACCGCCGAGCAAGGCCGGTTGAAGCAGCCCGCGGTGCTCAAGGCCGAGGTGCGGCGCATGCTGGCCGACCCGCACTCGGAGACCCTGGTCTCCAACTTCGGCTTCCAATGGCTGCACCTGGAGGCGCTCGACACCATCGACCCGGACCCGAACATCTTCCCCGAGTGGGATAACGGCCTGCGCGCCGCCTACAAGGAGGAGATGCGGCTGTTCCTCGGCAGCGTGACGCACGGCGACCAGAGCGTGCTGCAGTGGCTGAACGGCGACTACACCTTCGTCAACGAGCGGCTGGCCCGCCAGTACGGCATCAGCGGCGTGACGGGGAACAGCTTCCGCCGCGTGAAGCTGACCGATCCCGCCCGCTTCGGCATCCTCGGCAAGGGCGCGGTGCTGACCACAACCTCCTACGCCAACCGCACCTCGCCGGTGCTGCGCGGCGCCTGGCTGCTGGAAAACGTGCTCGGCACCCCGCCCCACGCCCCGCCGCCGGGCGTCGGCGCCATCACCGAGAACGTCGATGGCCAGAAGGCCCTGACCGTGCGCGAGCAGCTCGCCGCCCACCGCAAGCAGGCCAGCTGCAACGCCTGCCACGGCATCATGGACCCGCTCGGGCTGTCGCTGGAGAACTACGACGCCATCGGCGGCTGGCGCATCAAGGACCGCTTCGCCGGCGAGTTGATCGACGCTTCCGGCACCACGGTCACCGGCGACAAGCTGAACGGGGTGGGCGACCTGCGCGCCCTGATCAACAAGCGGCCCGAGCAGTTCGTGCAGACCATCACCGAGCGGCTGATGATCTACGGCCTCGGCCGCTCGATCACCTATCGCGACATCCCCGCGGTCCGCGCCATCGTGCGCGATGCGAAAGCCGACGACTACAGGTTCTCGGACCTGGTGCTGGGCGTGGTCAACAGCGAGCAGTTCCGCCTGTCCAAGGTCCCGGCCAAGGCGGCGCCCGCCGCCAACAAGACCCTCGTGGCGTCGAACAGCGAGAAGCAGCCATGAACTACATCACCAAGACGCACATCTCCCGGCGGATGCTGCTGCGCGGCGGCGGGGTGAGCATGGCCCTGCCGTTCCTCACCGCCATGGTCCCGGCGGCCACGGCCCTGGCCAAGACCGCTGCGGTGGGCAAGCCGCGGCTGGGCTTCGTCTATTTCCCGCACGGGGCGGTGATGGACCGCTGGGTTCCGAAGAAGACCGGCAGGGACTTCGACCTGCCACCGATCCTCGCGCCCCTGGCCAAGCACCAGGGCCAGATGACGATCGTCAGCAACTTGGCCAACGCCAACGCCGTCAGCCAGGCGGTGCACGCCATCACCGCCGGCACCTGGCTCAGCTGCGTGAAGCCGCGCGAGAGCCATAGCCCGTTCGGCGGCATCACCGTGGACCAGCTGGCCGCCCAGCACATCGGCCAGGAGACCACCTTCCCCTCGATCGAGGCCTGCACCGAGCCGCCGTCCACCGGCGGCAACGGCTGCGACCGCAACTTCGGCTGCAGCTACGGTTCGACCATCTCGTTCAGCTCGCCGACCACGCCCCTGCCGATGGAGAACAACCCCAAGAAGCTGTTCTACCGCCTGTTCGGGGTGGGCGATTCCGCCGCCGAGCGGACCTTGGCCTCCGACCAGTATTCCAGCCTGCTCGACCTGGTGTCGGAGCAGGCCGCCGACCTGAAGAAGAGCCTCGGCGCCGAGGATCGGGCCATGCTCGGCAACTACCAGGACTCGGTGCGCGAGATCGAACGGCAGGTGAAGAAGAAGGACGGCGAGGACATCTCGGGCCTCAAGCTGCCGGACGTGCCGGCGGGGGTGCTACCGGACTTCGACAAACAGCTCAACATGTTCTTCGACATGCTGGCCCTGGCCTACCAGGGCGACCTGACCCGCATCGTCAACATGGTCATGTGCCAGGAAGGCACGTCGCAGACCTACAACTGGATCGGCATCCCCGAGGCCTTCCACCCCCTGTCGCACCACCAGGAGAACCCGGACAAGATGGCGCGCCTGGCGAAGGTGCAGATCTACCACTCGCAGGTGTTCGCCAAGTTCCTCGACAAGTTGAAGGCCATGCCGGACGGCGAGCACTCGGTGCTGGACAACGCCATCATCATGTACGGCTCGAACATGAGCAATTCGAACCAGCACAACCACAATCCCCTGCCGATTTCGCTGTTCGGCGGTGGGCGCGGGCGGGTGAAGGGCAACCAGCACCTGGCGATGCCAGCCGACACGCCGCTGGCCAACCTGCACCTGACGATCCTCGACCGGGTGGACGTCAAGGCCGACCGCTTCGGCGACTCCACCGGGATGATCTCGGAGGTCTGAGGATGACGACCCGCTTCTTCGCGACGGCGGCGGCCCTAGCCCTGGTCTGGACAGGCGGCGCGGCGGCGGCCGACAAGCCGGCGGCGTCGTCCGCTCAGGCGCCTGGCCAACGGCTGATCGACGCCGCCCAGGGGAACGACCACGTCCAGGCCCTCGCCCTGATCGGCCGCGACGCCGATGTGAAGGCGACCGCCGACGACGGCTCCACGGCGCTGCTCTGGGCCGCGCACAACGACGACGTCGCCCTGGCCCAGGCCCTGATCAAAGCCGGCGCCGATCCGAAGCAGGGCAACGCCTTCGGCGCCACGCCGATGAGCGAGGCGGCCACCGGCGGCGACGTGGCCCTGCTGAAGACGCTGCTGGAGGGCGGGGCCGACGTGGAGAGCCCCTCGGCCGAGCACCTCACCAGCCTGATGATCGTGGCGCGCACCGCCAACCTCGATGCGGCCAAGCTGCTGCTGGACCACGGCGCCAAGGTGAACACCGCCGAAGACTTCGACCACCAGACCGCCCTGATGTGGGCCGCCAATGAGCGCCAGGGGCCCATGGTGCGGCTGCTGATCGCCCATGGGGCCGACGTCAACGCCCGCTCGCGGGTGCACGACAACGACCCCCGCGTCACCGCCGAGCCGCGCGTCCGCTACGACCCCTCCGGCGGCATGACGCCCCTGATGTTCGCCGCGCGCGAAGGGTGCCTGGATTGCGCCAAGGCGCTGGTGGAAGCGGGAGCGCGGATAAACGACTACGATCCGGACAATGTCACGTCCCTGATCCTGGCCACCCTCAACGCCCACTTCGACATCGCCGCCTGGCTGGTCGATGCGGGGGCGGACGTGAATCGCTGGGACTTCTGGGGCCGCACGCCGCTGTGGGCGGCCGTCGACTTCAACACCCTGCCCCGCGGCGGACGGCCGGACCGCCCGTCGACCGACGACACCACCCCGCTGCAACTCGTCGACCTGCTGCTGGCCAAGGGCGCCAACCCCAATGCGCTGCTGAAATTCGCCCCGCCCTATCGCGACTATGGCTCGGACCGCGGCGGCGACCAGGCCCTGACCACCGGCGCCTCGATCCTGATGCGCGCGGCCAACGGCGGGGACGCCGAGTCGGTCAAGCGGCTGCTGGCGGCCGGCGCGCGCACCGATCTGCCCTTGGCCCGCACCTGGAAGGGAGCCATGGGCGGGATCACGCCCCTGATGGTCGGCGCGGGCTACGGCAACGCGGTGATCGACACCCGCGGACGGCTGCGCACCGAGGCCCAGGCCGTGGAGACGGTGAAGCTGCTGCTGGACGCCAAGGCCGACGTCAACGCCCGGGACGACGCCGGCAACACCGCCCTGACCGGCGCGGTGCTGAGGGGCTGGAACCAGATGGTGCGCACCCTGATCACGGCGGGCGCCGACCCCTACCTGGCCAACAACGCCGGCCTCAGCCCCTACGACATGGCCAAGGGCAAGCCCCCAGGCGTGCGAGCGCAGGTGATCGACGTCAAGGCCGACACCGCAGCCTTGATCGAGCAGCTCAAGCCGCATGGCGCGGTGAAGGTGGCCTCGGCGGCGGACGCCAAGACAAAGCCTTGATTCCAGCCTAGGGCGATGAACCAAGGTATAGGTTTCGCGCGGCGACCCGATGCCCGCTAACTAGGACCAATGGCGGCCTCTCCTCGATCATGGCGTGCGCCACGTGATGCTATGGGCGGGTCGGGTCCTTTGACTGGAGCAAGCCGAACGGGAAACGGGGAGCCCGCGTGACTGGAATCGAAGCCGAGCCCCCGCTGATTGCCGTGGTCGATGACGACGCGTCGTTCCGCGAGGCGATGACCGATATCCTGCATTTCTGGGGTTTCGACGTCGAGCCCTTCGAGTCCGCCGAGGCGGTGCTGGCGTCCCGTGACGTCGCCCGGTTCGACGCCTTCCTGCTGGACGTCCAGATGCCCGGTCTGTCGGGCCTGCAACTGCTCGAACGGCTGCGCAACAGCCGCGTGGCCGCGCCGATCGTGATGGTGACCTCCCGCAACGACGACGCCACCCGCAAACAGGCCGCCAAGTGCGGAGCCGTGGGCCTGTTCGGCAAGCCGTTCAATGCCGACGAACTGATCGGCCTGCTGCGCGAGCACCTGTCGGCCGCCTAGACCAGCGGGGCTTCATAAGCCTGCATGCGGCGCCTATCTTGGAAGCCGGGCGCTTTGCAGGAGGATCATCCGATGTCGGGCCAGACTCACTCAGGCAAGAGTCACTCGGGCAAGAGTCAATCAGGCAAGACCGAACGAGCCGTGCTGGCTGGCGGCTGCTTCTGGGGCATGCAGGACCTGATCCGCAAGCAGCCCGGGGTGATCTCGACCCGCGTCGGCTACTCCGGCGGCGACGTGCAGAACGCCACCTATCGCAACCACGGGGCCCACGCCGAGGCGATCGAGGTGATCTTCGATCCGGATGCGACGAGCTACCGCCGGCTGCTGGAGTTCTTCTTCCAGATCCACGACCCGACCACCAAGAACCGTCAGGGCAACGATCTCGGGGCCAGCTACCGCTCGGCGATCTACTACGCCAGCGAGGCGCAAAGAGAGACCGCGCTCGACACCATCGCCGACGTCGACGCCTCGGGCCTGTGGCCGGGCAAGGTGGTGACCGAGGTCGAGCCGGTGGGCGACTTCTGGGAAGCCGAGCCCGAGCACCAGGACTATCTGGAGCGCATCCCCCACGGCTACACCTGCCACTTCCCGCGCCCGGGCTGGACTCTACCGAAACGCGAAGAGGCGCAGGCGTCGTAGACGCCCGCGCCTCTCGCAAAAGCGAACGCGGGGCCCCGAGAGACCCCGCGCAACCTGCCTAGAACTTCAAGTGCGTGCCGAGCACGAAGCGCCGGCCGATCTGGTCATAGAGACCAGTGTTGGTCGGTCCCGTGCCGCCCATCTGCGAGAAGGACGCCACGATCGGCGGAGCCTGGTCGAGCAGGTTGTCGATGTTGAAGTAGATCTCCCACGCCAGGTCTTTCTTCGGCGTGAGGGTGAAGTGCAGGTCGGTGTACCAGACCGCCGGCACGTTGTTGTTGTCGAGGAACTGGTTGGTCGGGTCCTGCGGGTTGCCTGGGATGTAGGTCCGGCTGACGACCCCGCCGCCGATGTACTGCTCACGCAGGTACACCTTCACCGGACCGTTGCCGTAGGTCACCGTGCCCTGGGCGCGGTAGTGCGGATAGCCCGCGCCGATGTCGCCCGATGCATCGTCCGTCGCCGCGCCCTGCTGGGTCGACGAACGGTCGTGCAGATAGCTGCCGAGGAAGCGGACGCCGACGGTTTCGTCCTCGCCGCCGAAGATCCTGGCATGGCGGTTGTAGTCCACCTCCAGGTCCACGCCGCTGGCCTTGATCGACTGGAGGTTCATGTAGTTGGCGTAGATGTAGTGGATCAGGCCGGTGCTGGGATCGCGCTGGATCTGGCCGCAGGCCTGGGCCACGTGGTTGAAGCAGTTGGTGACGATGGTCTGGGCCGACAGCTGGCCGATCGCCCCTTCGACATCGATGCTGTACCAGTCGAGCGAAGTCTGCAGGCCGGGCAGCCAGTGCGGCTGGTAGACCGCGCCGGCGGTGTAGGTGTCCGACAGCTCAGGGTTCACGTTGGGGTTGCCGCCGACAAAGATGGTCGGGGTGTAGTTGGGGTTGCCCGCGATGAAGGGGTCGCTGACCGCCCCGCCGGCGCCCTGGTTGTTGAACCGCTCCTGCAGGGTGGCGGCGCGCACGTCGCGGGAATAGGTGCTGCGCAGGCGCAACTCCGAATAGATGTCCCAGTTGATGCCGGCCTTGTAGGCCCACACGTTGCCGGAGCCCGAGTAGTTGGCCCAGCGGGCGGCGAGGTCGAGGTCCACGTTCTGGAAGAATGGCTTGTCCACCACCAGCGGCGTGCGGACTTCGCCGAACACTTCCTTCACCTCGTAGGAGCCCGCGGCGGGATAGGCCGTGGAGAATTGGTAGACCTGCTGCAGGCCCTGGGAGGCGGAGGGGATGCCGCGGATGCCGAGCGCCGTGCTGTTGTTCGGCACGGCGATGCTCAGGATGTCCCGGGGTAGCAGGTATTGGTCCAGGGACAGGTGGCGGTAGTCGATACCGAAGGCGCCGTCGATCGAACCCGCCCAGCCCTTGGCCAGCGACCCCGAGGTCGCCAGTTCGAAGTCGTGCTCGGTGACGATCGACTGGGTGTCGCGGTCAGGCCCCTCGATATAGTTCAAGGCCGCCTGGGAGGCGTGGCCGGTGCCGAACAGGTCGATCGGCACGCAGTTGCTGAACTGCGACGGGTCCTTCAGCGCCGCGTTGCAGACGATGTTGCCCGTCGTCGGGTCCTTCACCGCGTCGAGCGCCTGGTAGATGCGGTCGATGCGGATGAAGTTGTGGATGATCTGATCGTTGGTGTTGGTGCCGTACTGGTAGTAGCCATTGACCTTCCAGCCGCCCATGAAGCCCTTGTCCGGCACCGTGGCCTCGAAGCCGGTGGTGATGGAGACCGTCTGGTTACGCTGGATGATCCGGCCGCGGGCGACGTCGAGGTCGGTGCCGTAGCGGGAGAAGCCGAACGAGCCCAGGTTCTCCGTGTTCATGATCTGCTGGACGTTGGCCGGCAGATAGGGGTTGCCGCTGTAGATGGTCGCCCCGAGCGAGCCCTGCATGATCGCAGAGTTGCCGTTGGTGCCCAGTTCCGTGTGGCCGACCAGGCCCTGGACGAACAGCTTGATGTTGTCGGTCAGCTCGTAGTCCATGTAGCCGAAACCGGTGATGCGGCCGTTGGTCGGCATCACGGAGACCGAGTTGGCGCGGGTCGCCTGGGCCTTCACGTCACAGCCGCTGCCGCCGCCGTATTGCGGGGCGATCGATTGGGCCCCCTGGCCGGTGGTGGTGCCGAGGGTGCTGTTGCGGAACGGCGCGGTCGAACCGTCGGGCAGGAACTCCAGACCGTTCAGGGCCGACTTCGGCTGGTTGATCAGGCCGCCGCAGGTGTAGAGCGTCGACACCACGTCGGGCCGCACCAGGAGCTCTTTGCCGTTGGTCGGATTGGTGACGAGGCCCCAGCTCTGGAACCAGTCGCGGCCCGCATAACCCGAGATTTCGTCGGAGTGGTTGTAGTCCACCGAGCCCAGCACGTGCAGCTTGCCGAACTGGTGGCCGAAGGCCAGCGAGGCGGACTCGTTGCCGTTGTCGTCGCGGCTTGAGATGCCGCCCTGGGCGCGGACGTCGACGCCCTCGAACTTGGTGTTGAGGATGAAGTTGACCACGCCGGCCACCGCGTCGGTGCCGTAGGCCGCCGAGGCGCCGCCGGTCACCACGTCGACCCGCTGGGTCAGGGCCGACGGGAACATCGAGATGTCGACCGAGCCGATCTGGTTGAACGGCACCATCCGGCGGCCGTTCATCATCGTCAGGGTGCGCTGGGTGCCGAGACCGCGCAGGTTGACCGTGGTCGCGCCGAGCGCCGCCCCGATCGGACCGGACGTCGCGGGCACGGTGTTGTTCAGGAACTGCGGCATCGAGGTGATCGCCTGGGAGATGTTCCCCGGGGCGATGTCGGCCAGCACCTGCTGGCTCAGCACGGTGGTCGGCGTGACCGCCTTCATGCCGGTGGTCTGGATGCGCGAGCCGGTGACCACCACTTCACCCACCGAGCCACTCGCGTCGGCCGACTGGGCGAGGGCCGTCCCCGCCATCCCACAAGCCATGGCCAGGGCCGCGACCCCGGCAGAGGCGACCAGCGCCCTGCGCCGGGGCCCACACGCCCTGGCGTCTTCGATCCTAGTAGACATCTTCTCTCCCAACTGATTGTTTTACTTGTTGTTTTTAAGCTCTAACCCGGTTCGGGATCACATCTGGTGATCCCGAACGCAGACTCGCTCGGTCGGCTCATAGTTCGGCTGCCGCACGAGGGTGAAGGTGGTCGTCCAGGGGGACGAAAAGGTTTTGGGGTCGGTGATGGTCACGCGCCCCTCGATGGTGTTCGGGTCCTTCAGGACGTAGCGCTCCTGCACCTTCAGCTGGTCGGAATGCGGCAGGCCCGAGTAGTCGAGCCAGGTCTTGTCGTTGAAGCCGACGCTGTCGATGACCAGGGCCTTGCCGTCCCAATGGCCGGCGGCATAGCCCATCCACGTGGGATCCTCGTCGGCGGGATTGGGCGGCTTGCGCGTCAGGGACACCACGCGGAAGGTGTGGTTGGCCTCGAACACGAAGTTCACCCGCTGCTTCTCCTGGGCGATCAGCACCGGATAGGGCGAATAGAAGATGCGCGGCAGCCCGTGCATCAGGCAGCTGGCGATCGGGTCGGACTTCGGATGGGCCTTCAGCGCCGCCTGGCGCTTGGCGTACTCGGCCTTGGCTGCGGGCAGCAGAGGCGGCGCCTTGCCGTCGACCGTCCTGATGGCCTTGGGCCGGTCCTTCATGATCCAGCCGCCGTTGAGGTCGGGCGTGCCGGGCGCCGGGCGCTCTGCGGCCGGAACTTCCGCCCACGGATCGCCCGTGGCGGCGGCGACATGGCCGGCGAGCAGCACGGCGCCGCCGAGCGCAGCGAGAATGGAGGTCTTGGTCACCCTGTTGATCATCACTTGCCTGACCGTCACTTGGCCGTGTCGATGCCGTTGGCGTCGGGCACGTTGCGGTTGTTTTCCTCGCACGAGTATTCGACGAGGCCG
>DASYBX010000153.1:0-5898 GCA_036500495.1 Caulobacteraceae bacterium | reverse complement strand
CGGCTGCGCCGCGATCCACCTCCCCCAGATCGCGCTGCGCGCTGGGGGAGGAACTGGGTCAGTGCATGGTGTCGGCGACGACTTCGAGCTTGTTGCCGTCGGGGTCGAGCAGGACGGCGCCGTAGTAGTCGGGGGCGATGTCGGGGTGCGGGCCGGCGGGGCGCACGGTCGAGGCGCCCAGGGCGATCGCGGCCTGGTAGGCGGCGTCGACCGCCTCGCGGCTGTCGGCGGCGAAGGCGATGTGGGTCCCCAGGCCCTGCACCTGCGGGCCGGTCACCGGATAGAGGTAGAACTGGCGGCTGGTCCCGCCGGGGCCGTAGGCCAGCTCCACGTCGGTCGAGCCGGCTTCGGCGCAGCCCAGGGGCGCGAAGAAGGCGTCGTAGAACCGCTTGGCCGCCTCGAGGTCGCGGACGCCGAGGGAAAGGTGATCGAACATGCTCTGTCTCCTGCCAAGCCTAGTGTCTGGCCAAGCTTAAGCTTGGATATGGGGCCCTGCCCTGCCCGCCACAACCGGCGTCAGGCCGCGGCGGCTTCCGCGTAGAGGCCGTCGAACACCGCCGGCAGGCTGTCGGGCAGGCCCAGCAGCGGGCCGGAGGAGAGCAGCAGGACCACCTCGTCGCCGTTGAGGTTGCGCAGGGCGGCGACAGCTTCGTCGGCGGTGCGCACGCCTTCCACCGGCACGCCGGCGGCGGCGACGCGGGCGAGGATCTCCTCGAAGCTGGACTGGTGGTGGGTCTGGGCGCCGTGGGTGGGCGGCGGGACGACCAGCACGCGGGCCGCGCCCGCGAACACCGTGTCGTACCAGGCGAGCGCGTCGCGGCTGCGCCAGGAGAAGGTGTGCGGTTCGAACACCACGGTCAGCGGCCGGTGCGGATAGTGCAGCAGCAGCGCTTCGATGGCCGAGCGGGCCTTCTCGTAGGAGCTGCCGAAGCCCTCGATCACCGGCACGGCCGAGCGGGTGGTGAGCCGGTCGAGGCGGCGGCGGATGCCGCCGAAGCTGGCCACCGCGGCCTGCAGCGCGCCCTCGCCCACCAGGCCGCGTTCCAGCAGGTAGGCGCAGACGCCGACGATGTTCTCGATGTTGTGCTCGCCTAGCAGGCCGGTGGCGAGCGGCATCTTGCCGCCGTCGGGGCGCACCAGGGTGAAGCGGGTGGTCTCGCCGTAGACGATGTCCTGCGCCCACCAGCCGTCGCAGCGGGCGGTGTCGTACCAGACGATGCGGGCGGAGGCTTCGCCGACGATGGCGCGGATCGCCGGGTGCTCGCGGGCGACCAGCAGGCCGTCGGCGGGCAAGAGGCGCAGCAGCTCGCGGAACGGCGCCTCGTAGTCGGCGAAGGTCGGGAAGACGTTGACGTGGTCGTGGACCAGCGAGGTCAGCAGCACGTCGCGCGGATGGTAGAGCACGAACTTGGAGCGGTGGTCCTCAGGCCCCACGATGTACTCGTCGCCCTCCAGCACCACCTGCGGCTCGGCCCCCCAGTGGCCGGTGGCGGGCAGCGAGGGCGAGATGGCGCCGATCATCCAGCCGGCGTCGTGGCCGGCCGCGCGCAGCACGTGGGCCAGCAGGGCGGTGCAAGTCGACTTGCCGAACGAGCCGGCGACGACGGTGTTGGCGCGGCCCTCCGTGACCTGGCCCACCAGTTCCGGGAAGGTGGTGATCTGCACGCCGCGGCGGCGCGCTTCGACCACCTCGGGATTGGCGTCGCCGCCCAGCTTGGCGCTGGCGCCCAGCACCAGGACGTCGAGCCCGTCGGGCAGGTTGGCGGCGTCGAACTGACGATGGAACGGGAAGCCTAGCCCTTCCACATAGGTGGACATGGGCGGGAAGACGTCCTGGTCGGAGCCCGAGACCTGGTGGCCGGCGTCGCGCATCATCAGCGCCGCCGCGCTCATGCCCGCCCCGGCGATCCCGGTGAAGTGAATGCGCATCCCCGCCTTTCGAGTCGTCCGCCCACGTCGTCCTGACCTAGCCCATCGCAGGGGTTGGTCCAATCGGCGGGGGCTCCATGTGGGCAGGAAACACCGGCCAAATGGCCGTTTCATGGGGACGCCGCGCGTTGTCGAACCGGGGGCGAGGTCCAACATAGAGGCGGACCCCAGCCGACCAGAAGGACACCGCCATGACCGCCAAGATCGATATCGGCTTTTCCGCCGCCGACCGCGCCGCCGTCGCGGGCGCCCTGTCGAAGGTGCTGGCCGACGCCTACGCCCTGTACCTGAAGACGCACGGCTATCACTGGAATGTCCGCGGCCCGACCTTCCCGGCGCTGCACACCCTGTTCGAAGGCCAATACCAGGAGGAATGGGCGGCGCTGGACGACATCGCCGAGCGCATCCGCGCGCTGGGCGAGCTGGCCCCGCACGGCTATGGCGCGTTCGGCAACCTCAGCAGCATCCGCGACGGCGACTCGACCAAGAACGCCGACGGCATGGTGGGCGAGCTGATGGCCGACAACGAGACGATCCTGGCCACCATCAGCGGCGCCTTCAAGATCGCCGAGAACGCCGGCGACCAGGCGACCATGGACCTGCTGAACGCCCGCACCGCCGCGCACGGCAAGCACGCCTGGATGCTGCGCGCCACCCTCGGCGGCCAATAGGAGCCGCCCCCACGAACCCAAAGCACGGGAGACCGATCATGTACGTCACGCCCCTGCCCGCCGACCGCTCGGCCAACCAGACCCGGACCACGGCGGTCCTCTTCGCCGACGGCGCCGAGGGCGCTTGGAACGCCCGTGACGAGGCCCTGTTGAACGAGGCGCTGGAGGAGAGCTTCCCCGCCAGCGACCCGCTCTCGTCGCTGCGCTACGACTGAGCCGGCGTCCGGAACCGCGCCCGGTAGTCGCTGGGGGTCACGCCCAGCCGGCGGGTGAAGGCCAGGCGCATGTGCTCGGCGTTGTGGAAGCCACACTCGTAGGCGACCACCTTCAGCGGCAGGTCGCCGCCTTCCAGCCGGTTGCGCGCCGCATCGATCCGCGCGCCCTCGACGAAGTCCGCAGGCGTCAGGCGCGTCTCCTGTTTGAACACCCGGGCGAAGGTGCGCGGGCTC
The DNA here is from genome assembly GCA_036500495.1 of Caulobacteraceae bacterium. Taxonomy (GTDB): domain Bacteria; phylum Pseudomonadota; class Alphaproteobacteria; order Caulobacterales; family Caulobacteraceae; genus BOG-938. Next base: position 2,849 of record DASYBX010000153.1, on the reverse strand, counting down.
ATGCCGGCCACGGCGGCCAGGTCCTGGACGCTGTGCGCGCCGCGCAGGTCGGCCATGACGTGGCCGTGGACGGCGGCGATGGGCGAGCGCGGCTTGGACGGCGGGGCCAGGAACGGGCTGAACTGCGACTGGCCGCCCTGGCGCTGGGCCACCACCACCAGCCGCTTGGCGACGGAAAGCGCGACCTCCGGCCCGTGGTCCTCGTTGACCAGGGCGAGCGCCAGGTCGATGCCGGCGGTGACCCCGGCCGAGGTCACCAGATCGCCGTCGCGGATGAAGATGCGGTCGTCCTCGACGCGGGCCAGCGGGAACTGCTCGGCCAGGGCGTGGGCGTCGCTCCAGTGGGTGGTGACGGTGCGGCCGTCGAGCAGGCCCGCCTCGCCCAGGGCGAAGGCGCCGGTGCAGATCGATCCGTACTGGCCGCAGCGGGGGGCGGCGTCCTTGAGCCACGCCACCAGCCGCGGATCGCAACCCTGACTGGGCAGGCTCGGCCCGCCAGCCACCAGCAGCAGGTCATAGGGCGAGGTCGCCTCGTCGAAGGACAGATCCGGCGCCATCAGGAGGCCGTTGGAAGCTCGGAACGGCGCGCGGTCGGGGCCGAGCAGGGTGATGGCGTAGCCCTCGCCCGGGCCGACGAAGCTGGCCGTCTCGGCGAACACGTCCAGCGGGCCGGCCACGTCCAGCGCCTGGACGCCGGGGAAGATCGCGAGGGCGACGGTTTTCACGGGCAGACCGATCCGGGATCGTCGCGCCGGGCCGTCTGGCGCACCGCCGATCTATGCCCGGAAACCGATCGGCAGGAAACGACGGTCCATTGGCGGTTTCGTCGGGTGCGGCTTCGTTGCCGTCGCGGGTGGCGGGGACGACAAGTCCTCATCGAAATCCACCGAGGAAAAGCCCATGTCGAAGATGATCGCCGGGGTCCAGGTTCCCGATAGTCCGCTGGCCCGCAACGTGGATCAACTGGTCCGCGACACCGAATCCGACCTGCTCTACCACCACTCCAACCGGGTGTTCCTGTTCGGCGCCCTGGCCGGCCAGCGCCAGGGGCTGAAGGTCGACCTGGAGCTGCTCTACATCGGGGCCATGTTCCACGACATGGGCCTGCAGCCGCCCTACGCCAGCGCCGACGAGCGATTCGAGGTGGATGGCGCCAACGCCGCCGCGGCCTTCATGCGCGCCAACAATATCGCCGAGCGCGAGGTGGAGGACGTCTGGGCCGCCATCGCGCTGCACACGACGCCGGGCATCCCCAAACACATGCGGCCGGTGGTCGCGCTGGTGACCGCGGGCGTGGAGATGGACGTGCTGGGGCTGGAGTACGACGCCTTCACGCCGGAGCAACGGCACGAGGTCTGCGCCTGTCATCCGCGGGGCGACGATTTCAAGAATGGAATCATCGACGCCTTCGCCTGCGGGACGATCAAAAAGCCCGCCACCACCTTCGGCAATGTGAAGGCCGACGTACTGGCGCTGCGCGATCCAACCTACCGACGGGTGAGCTTCACCGACGTGATCCTAGGCTCGAAGTGGGAGGCCTAAGGAAGATAATTAAGAACACCTTGCGGCGAGGCGCACGGCGTTAACCGCTCGTTAATCACGCCAGTCCACCTTCCCGCTCGTCTTCCTAGAAGACACCCACCATCATGACTTTCTGAAGCCCGGCGCTCGCGCCGGGCTCTTTTTTCAGAGCGCTTCCATACGACTTGCATGGCCGCGCGGGCCAGCGTATAGCCCCGCCCCTCGACGGCCTGATCCCCGGTAGCTCAGTTGGTAGAGCAGTCGGCTGTTAACCGACTTGTCGCAGGTTCGAGTCCTGCCCGGGGAGCCATCGAGACCTAGCCAGGCGGCCACGCCGGCGCCCTCCTCACCCCAAGACGTGACGCCACGCAATGCCGCGCGAGCCCTTGTGGACTCGCGCCTGACGGTCAGACCCGCTCGACCGGCGGCAGGTGGTACGAGCCGTGCAGCAGCTCGGGCTTTGGCAGGTAGGCGCGCATGAACAGCGCAAACGGCCCCTCCGGCGCGGGCAGCCAGTTGCCGTCGCCGGACGGCGGCCGCCTGGCGCCGATCCAGATGTCCAGCGAGCCGTCGGGATTCGCGGTCAGGCCCGGCGTACGGTCGCCGATGGCGTATCGCCCGAGCGGATTGTCGGTGAAGAAGAACTGCCCGTCCGGCGTCGATTCGTAGAGGGTGAGCGACCAGAAGCTGTTCACCGGCAGGCCGCCGCCTGCGGGGAAATGCAGACGCCAATCGTGGGCGCCGTCGAAGAGCGCGCGGGGCAAATCGCCCTTGGCGCGCATGTACATCGCCTCCTCGGGCGGCAGGGCCGCGAGGCCGCCGACCGCGACGCTGGCGCGGTAGTGGTACTCCTGCGCGAAGTCCCCCAGGCGCGCGTAGGGATAGGACCAGCCGTCGATGAAGCCAGGGCCCCGCACCCCGCTGCGCCAGACATCGGCGCGCGCCGCCTCGACGCCCTCGGCGATCGCTGCGGCTTCCTGGGCGGAGAATCGGTCCGGCCGGAAGTCGGCCGCGCCTTGCAGGTCGACCAGGCCCAGAGGCGCCATGGTCTCGAGCATGGCGCCGTCGGTCGCCGGCGGCGGGTTGCGCGCCATGAGCTGCGCGAGGCTGGCGAAATAGGCCGGCCAGTCGGCGCTGCGCTCGGCCGCGGGCGTCGGCGCAGCCAGGTCGGGACCTTGAGCCGAAATCCCCGATTGGACCGCTCGCGCGGCCTCAAGGTCGTGGGCGCCGTCCACGAGAATCCGGGCCAGGGCCCAGACGGCCGGGGTCGGCGCGCGCACGACCTTGGGGCCATCAGCGGCCTCCCCCGGTCCCACGAGACGGAACGA
>DASYBX010000152.1:0-3320 GCA_036500495.1 Caulobacteraceae bacterium | reverse complement strand
CCGCAGGTGACCCTGTCGGCCACCCCGCCGCAGCCCGAGCCGCAGGCCCCGACGCCGGGCGTGCGCCATCCGGGCCGCGACCACGACCCCAACGGCCCGGTCTCGTCGGACTAGGCTTGGCGCCAGACGGCGGCCAGTGGTTCGGCGCCGTCCCAGGCGGCGCGGCCATGCTTCTCCAGTCGCAGCAGGTGGGCCAGGACGGTGCGTTCCGCCGCCCCGACCAGGCGCGGGTCGAGGCCGACATAGAGGGTAGCGACCAGCTCCGGTACGGTCCGCGGGCCCTGGGCGAGCTGGCCGGCGACCCGCTCCTCGCGCTGCAGCCGGTGGGCCTTGGCGCTGCGCACGAAGCGGGCCGGCTTGGCGATCGGCGGGCCATGGGTCGGCCAGAACACCTCGAAGCCGCCGGCCGCGACCTTGTCGAGGCTGGCCAGGTAGTCGCTCATGTCGCCGTCGGGCGGTACGATCACCGTTGTCGACCAGCCCATGACATGGTCGCCGCTGAACAGGGCGTTCTCCTCCTCCAGCGCATAGCAGACATGGTTGGAGGCGTGGCCCGGCGTGGTCATCGCCCGCAGCGTCCAGCCGGGACCACAGATCGCCTCGCCGTCGACCGGCGCCCGGTCGAACCCATAGACGGCCGGGTCGGCGCCGCGCGGGATCATGCCGATGACCGGGGCGCCGGTGGCTTCGGCCAGCCGGGCGGCCAACGGCCAGTGGTCGTTGTGGGTGTGGGTGATCAGGATGGCGGTGACCCGCTCGCCCTCGAGCGCCGAGGCCAGGGCCGCGTAATGTTCATCGAGGGCCGGGCCCGGATCGATCACCGCCACTTCGCCGTGGCCGACGATGAAGGTCCCGGTCCCCGTGAAGGTGAAGGCCCCCGGGTTATGGGCCAGCACGCGCCGGATCAGCGGCGTCAGGGGTTCGGATATGCCATAGGGCGGCGCTTCGGCGATTGCGGACATGGCCGGCAGATAAGCCGTTCCGCCGCCCGGTGCGAGGGGCTCGTGCCTCTCGTGGCCTAATCGCGGTCGGCGAGCGCCCGGATGGTCGCCGCGCGCGGCCCCATCTCCTCGGCCATCCGCTCGCAGATTTCGCGCACCCCGACCGGATAGGCCTCGCCGCCGCCGGCGATCTCGCCGGCCATCTCGGCCAGCTGGTCCATCATCGTGGTCAGGCCCAGCACCTGTTCATGCGCCAGGGCGTGGGCGTTGGCTTGCAGGCGACGGATACGTTCACTCGGAGTTTCAGGCTTGCTCAAGTCATAGACCGGGCTGTCGACGACAGTCAGTACGGGTTTGTCCATAGCCACCCTCAAAACACGCTGCCGTCGGAACGACGGGCGGAGCGATCACGCAATACAGACTGTAATCCAGCATGCAGCCTTCCGCTCCATGCAGTTTGTCGCGGAGCGCAAGCAACGATTCGGTGTGGCGCCGGTGCATCGCAAGGTGAACGGCCCCGGCCGTCACCAGGCATAGGCCGCGTTGTTCTTAAGCCAGGTGATGCCGCGATGGAGTTGGCTCAGGCGATCGTTGATGAACTGGCGGTCGGTGTCGTTGAGGCCGCCGTCGCGGGTCGCCAGTTCGTTCTCCTGGGTCCGGATGTTGGCCAGGTCCTCAAGTGCGCGATGGCCTTCGCCGGGGGTCAGGTCGCCGGACTGCAGGCCGGCGTTGATCCGCTCTTCGGCGTGGGCGGCGCGGGCGTGCAGGGCGTCGGGCGAAGGCGCGGCGGTGCTCGGCGCGCCGGCCTGCTGCGACGGCGGCGGCGGCAACGGCGCGACCATGTCGGCCTGCTGGGCCGAGGCTGCCGCGGCCAGGCCGAGCGATGCGGCGGCGGCGAGAAGGATGGCGGCTTTCATCGGGCGGTTCCTTGTGAGTCGGCTCCCCGACCGACGTGCTCAACGCACAAGTCGCCCGACGGATGCGCGCTCGCCCCGCACAAGCTGTCGTCGAGGCCATCGCGGCCGCTTGCACATTGCTCCGTAAACGCCATCTTGAGGACTGCGATCGGCGCCCCGGGGGCCAGGTGGTTCAGGACATCCAACAGACGCCGGCCGAACTGGACAAGGTGCGGCCGGGCGAGGTGATCACGGAGGCGATCAACCTGCTCGACCTCGGCTTCTCCGAGGCCTGGTGGGTGTGGCTGGGCCTTGCCGCGATCATGATCTCCACCGACCTGGTCATCCTCGTCTTCGGCGCGACCGGCGCCTATGCCCTGACCTCCGCCCAGACCATTGCGCTCGCCGTGCGCACCCTCGGCCTGCTGTGGGTGTTCGTGGCCGGGCTGCGCGCCACGGTGCTGAGCCGCGGCCTGTGGCAGCCGGACGGCGGCTTCTGGATCGGGCTCGGCCGCATGGCGGCCATCCAGGCCGCCATCCTGATCCCGGCGGGCGTCATCCTGCGGGTGTTCGCCGGCGTCATCGAAGGCGCCCTCGGCGACGCCCATGCCGCCCACACCTGGGTGCTGTGGTTCGCCGTCGCCCTGGCGGTGGCCATCATCCCGCTGGAGATCAAGACCAGCCCCTGGCCGATCTCGGCGCTGGCGGGCGAGTGCAAGCTGAACCTCGAGGATGCCTGGCGACGCAGCCGCGGCACGACATGGTCGGCGATCATCGCCTGGGTGGTCCTGGTCCTGCCCTTCATGCTCGTCCACTTCGCGCTCAGCGCCTGGATCGAGCAGTCGACGGCGGCGCAGGGCGTGCGCATCGCCCTGACGGTGGTCGACTGCCTGGTCTCGGTGATCGAGACCTGGCTGATGATCGGCGTAATGGCCGCGCTCTATGTCTTGAGCCGCCAGCGAGCCGACGGGACGCCCGCCGCCGCCTAGAGGCCCCTACTGCCCCGCCGTCATCCCGGACGGACAGGCGCCGATGTAGCGGCCCTCGGTGTGGGAGGTGTCGACCAGGTCCGGCCCGCCGCTCATCTTGATCGTCGAGGTGATGTCGGCGGCGTAGCTGTCCTGGAAATCGCCCTTGGCGCGGACCAGCAGATGGGCGCTCATCGCCCCTTCCCCGCACTGGGCCTCATAGACATAGGCGCCGAGCAGCGAGCGGTGCAGGCTGACCTTGGCGCACCCCCGGCTCATCGTCACCGGCTTGCGCCGGCCGTCCTCGCAGGCGCGCTCCACGCGTGGCGGCTTGCCGGCACGGGTCTGGGTCGTCTCCCACAGGCCGGCCTTGATCGCCGGCAGCTGGTCGACGGGGATTTCCGGGCCGAGCGTCTCCTGGCGCGCCTGCGGCGCTGGTGACGCGGACGCCGCCGGGGCAGGCGCCGGGGCAGGCTTGGAACAGGCCGCGAGCGCGAGCGCGGCGAAGGCCACGC
>DASYBX010000151.1:0-6123 GCA_036500495.1 Caulobacteraceae bacterium | reverse complement strand
CGCCGCCTAGCGGCTCCGGCGAAAGCGCGCGCCGGGCGGCGGAGGACGCCGCCCGGCGCAGCTATGGCCAGCTGCTGGCCTGCCTGGCGGCGCAGACCCGCGATCTGGCCGAGGCGGAGGACGCGCTGTCCGAAGCCTTCGCCCTGGCGCTGAAGACCTGGCCGGACAGCGGGGTCCCCGCCTCGCCGGAAGCGTGGCTGCTGACCGCGGCCCGGCGGCGGGCGCTGGATGCGGCGCGGCGCGGCCGCACGCGCCGGGAGGCGGTCCCGCGCCTGAACACCATGATCGCGGAACTGGAGGCCGAGCAGGCCGCCGACAAACCCATTCCCGACGACCGCCTGAGGCTGATCTTCGCCTGCGCCCACCCGGCGATCGAGGCGGCGGCCCGCGCCCCGCTGATGCTGCAGGCGGTGCTGGGCCTGGACGCCGCCGACATCGCCTCGGCCTTCCTGGTCTCGCCGGCCGCCATGGGCCAGAGGCTGGTCAGGGCCAAGCGCAAGATCAGGGACGCGGGCGTGCCGTTCTCCGAGCCCGACCTGGAAAGCGCGCCCGGGCGTCTGGAGGCGGTGCTGGAGGCGGTCTACGCCGTGTTCACCCAGGGCTGGTCGGACCCCACGGGCGCGGACCCCAAGTCCCGGGGGCTGGTGGAGGAGGCGCTGTTCCTGGGGCGGCTGATCGCCGAGCTGCTGCCCGCCGAGCCCGAACCCAAGGGCCTGCTCGCCCTCATGCTCTACGCCCACGCCCGTCGGCGCGCCCGGCGCGACGGCGAAGGCCGGTTCGTGGCGCTCGACGCCCAGGACGCGAGCCTGTGGGAGGGCGCGCTGATCGACGAGGCCGAGGCCCTGATGATGTCCGCCCTGCCCTACGGCCGCGTCGGGCGCTTCCAGATCGAGGCGGCGATCCAGTCGGCCCACGTGCACCGTCGTCTGGGCGCGCCCACCGACTGGGCCTCGGTGGTGGCCCTCTATGACAGCCTGCTGGCCCTGACCGGCTCGGTGGTGGCGGCGATCAACCGGGCCCTGGCCCTGGCGCGGCTGGAGGGCCCCGAAGCAGGCCTTCAGGCGCTGGAGGCGGTTCGCGGGGACCCGCGGCTGGCGGAGTACCAGCCCTATTGGGCGGCGCGCGCCGATCTTTGCCACCGCGCCGGGCGCCGCGCCGAGGCCGAACCCGCCTACATCCGCGCCATCGGCCTGGAATCCGATCCCGCCGTGCGCGCCTCGCTGCAGGACCGCCTGGCGGCCATGAGGGCGGAGCCCTGAAGCTTGGCCGTGCGTTCCAGCTTGGCTTGCAAGACATTGCGCCCTGGCTCCAGCGCTGCTAGCCAAGCGGTTTCGGCCGGCGCCGCACCCCGGGGGTGGAGAAGACTTGAACAGTCCGTCGCATGACAAGCCCGAGGCCCGCCAGCGCCGCGCGTCCTTCTGGGACCTGCTGACTTTCGAGCGCCTGCTGACCGGCGCCGTCGTGCACATCATCTACTGGTGCGGCCTGGCCCTGATCGCCCTGATCGGCTTCGCCGCCGTTGGCGCGGCGGTGGGCCTGTCGGTGCGCGGCGAGGGCGTGGAGAAGCTGGTCGCCCTGCCCGCCCTGGTGATCGGCGGCCTGGTGGTGCTGGGCCTGGCCCTGTTGTGGCGCGCCATGTGCGAATTCTTCGTCGCCATCTTCCGCATCAGCGACGACCTGCACGCCCTGCGGCAATCGCAGAACATCGACTGACCTGGCCTCGGGTCGCCCCGGCGGCCCCGATCAAGCGCCTGCAGACGCATTGACGATCCAGCCCGATCACGCAATCACGGGCAGGCGGGCCCAAGCCGCCTGGGGAACAACGTGAAGCGTCATCGGATCGCCGCCGCGGCATTCGCGGCCATGGGCTTGCTGGCCGCGTGGCCGGCCTCCGCGGACTGCGTGCTGAAGGCGGTGCCGATCCCGGTGAAGATGAAGGGGCTGCGGCCCCTGGTCGCCGCCAAGATCAACGGCAAGGAGGCTGAGTTCCTGCTCGATTCCGGTTCGGTGATCGACACCCTGAGCGGCAAATTCGCGGCGGAGCTGAAGCTCAAGCCCTTCGGCGTCGACGAGACCGGGACGCGGGTGCCGGTCGCGGGGCGCACCGCCATCGAAGGCGCGGCCGGCCGGGGGGCCATCAACGGCGTGGTGAAGGCTGACAAGTTCGAATTCGTCGGCGCCTCGTTCCACGATGTCCCGTTCATGGCCACCGACAACGTGAGGGACGTGGACGGCCTGATCGGCCAGGCCTTCCTGCAGGACCTGGACGTGGAATACGACCTGCGCGAAGGCGTCGTGCGGCTGGCCAAGCCGGAGGGCTGCAAGGCGGCCAACATGGCCTATTGGGCCAAGGTCGGCGAAGCCTATTCCATCGCGCCGCTGGAGTGGGTCGATCGCGTCAACCCGCACACCGAGGCCGCCATCTACGTCAATGGCGTGCGGCTTCGGGCGGTGTTCGACACCGGCTCGCCGATCAGCATGATCACCCAGGCCGCGGCCGCCCGGGCGGGCGTCAAGACCAGCGATCCCGGGGTGGTCGAGATGGGCGATGGGCTCGGGGTGGATGGCGCATTCCGGTCGTGGGCGGCGACCTTCAAGACCGTCAAGGTGGGCGACGAGGAGATCCACAACGCCAATCTGACGATCGGCCAGTCGTCGACGGACTGGTTCGACGTGCTGCTCGGCGCCGACTTCTTCCTGTCGCACCGCATCTACGTCGCCAACAGCCAGGGCATGATCTACTTCACCTACAGCGGCGGGCCGGCGTTCCGCACGCCGGCGCCGAAGCCCACCGCCGCCGCCGCCGCCGCCGCGCAGTAAGGCGATCGCGACGCGTCCCGCCCTCAGGCCGCTCGCGGAGTGATGGACCGCGCGGGGCGGGGACACGCGCCGAGGCGCATGTCCCCATCAGCTCAGTTGGCCGCGAAACAATAGTAGAGGCCGGCGCCGCCGCTGATCTTCAGCTCGTCCTGACTGCAGCCGCGCGAGGCGTGGGCCGCGACCCACGAGGGCCCGGAAGCGCCCGCGCCCATGCGGTCGACGTGGCCGAGCATGGCCCGGATGCCGCCGCCCGTGGCCGAGCTCGTCCAGTTGTTGCAGGTCATGTTCTCCGGCGGGGCGGAGGGCGGCGTGCCGGCGGGCGCGCCAGGCGGCGCCGGGATAGGGATCGGCTGCTGCAGCGTGCCCTGGTCGTTGGTGCCGGTCAGCATGTCGTGGGTGTTCGGCATGTCGCCGATGCCGTTGACCATGCCGCCCTTCTCGGTGAGCGAGTTCTGCTTGTTCAGCTTGTTGTTGGGGCTGTGCAGGTCGGCGACGCTGGCGGCCACTTCGACGCCCTTGACGTTGTACCAGGGCCCCTTGCCGATGCGGTCCTTGGCGTTGACCGCGCCGGGGCCGGAGGTGGAGAGGTAGGCCTTCCAGGTCTTGCCGGTGATCCCGGCCGCCTTGGCCAGGTCGGCGCAATGGGCGTCGGCGCCTGCGAGGCCGCCGAGGTCGGCGCCCTTGCCCGAGCCCACGCTGGTGACGAAGAAGCTGGCCTTGGCGTCGGGCCTGGAGCTGTCCTGGGCCAGGACGCCGCCCGCCGCGCCGAGGACGAGCAGCAGCGCGGCGGCCGCCGTCTTTGCAACATGACGCATCTGGTGGTCCCTCCGAGATCGGGCCTCTGCACCGGGCCCTCGGAGAACGATGTTGCCTCATTTTCGGTCGAGGACCTAGAGGTGCTTGCTCCTGATAAGTTCATGCGGCCGGGCGGCCACGCGACCCAGGGCTCGGCAAGGTGGGATGGGCGGCGACCCGACGGCCGCTACCGCCCACTGGCCAGCCTGAGCCCCATCTCGTCCATCGCCGCGGATTCGCGCTTGGCGACTTCCTTGGCCTCGGCGATGCGGGCGACCTCGGCGACGTGCTCGAACTTCTTGAGCTCTTCGAAGGCCTGCGACAGGGCGTCACGGGCGCCGGCTTCCTCGGCGGTCAGGGCGGCGATCTGCTGGGCGAGCTTTTCGCGCATCACCCGCCAGCCCTTCATGTAGCCCGCGTGATACCAGCCGGCGTCGGGGTCGGTGCGGGCGCGTTCGGCTTCCTGCTCGGCCTCCCGGTGCATGGCCTCCAGGCGCTGCTCGGCGGCGATCCGGCGACCGGTGATCTCGGCCACGCGCTTCTGCAGGGTCTCCACCTCGTGCTTGGCGATGCGGATCAGGGAGTCGGCCCACTTCATCGACATCTATCAAGCTCCTGCGAGAATCATCTGCAACGCCGCGAACCCGTCGTCGAGGCTGGTCCGCTCGTCCTTGTCCTGGGCGAGGAAGGCTTCGAGTTTCGGGTTGAGCTGGATGGCGCGGTCGATCAGGGGGTCGGCCCCCGGGCGGTAGGCGCCGATGCGGATCAACTCTTCCATGTTGGCGTAGGCGGCCAGGGTCTGGCGGGCCTCCTTGACCACTTCGCGCTCGGGCGGGGTCTGACAGCCCGGCAGGGTCCGCGAGATCGAACGCAGCACATTGATCGCGGGGAAACGCCCGCGCTCGGCGATCGCCCGCTCCATGACGATGTGACCGTCGAGGATGCCGCGCACCGCGTCGGCGATCGGTTCGTTGTGGTCGTCGCCGTCCACCAGCACGGTGAACAGGCCGGTGATCGGGCCCGCTTCGGTGCCGTCGGCGCGGACCGGGCCGGGGCCGGCGCGCTCGAGCAGCTTGGGCAGTTCGGTGAACACGGTGGGGGTGTAGCCCTTGGTGGTGGGCGGTTCGCCGGCGGCCAGGCCGATCTCGCGCTGGGCCATGGCGAAGCGCGTCACCGAGTCCATCAGGCACAGCACCTCCTGGTCCTGGTCGCGCATGAACTCGGCGATGGCCAGGGTCATGTAGGCAGCCTGGCGGCGCTTGAGGGCCGGCTCGTCGGAGGTGGCGACCACCACCACGGCGCGGGCCAGGCCCTCCGGCCCCAGGGTCTCCTCGATGAACTCGCGCACCTCGCGGCCGCGTTCGCCGATCAGGCCGACCACCACGACGTCGCACTGGGCGCCCTTGGCCAGCATCGACAGCAGCACCGACTTGCCCACGCCCGAGCCGGCGAAGACGCCGAGGCGCTGGCCGCGGCAGCAGGTGGTGAAGGCGTTCATGGCGCGCACGCCCAGGTCGAGGCGCTCGCCCACCCGTCCCCGCGCATGGGCCGGCGGCGGGGCGGCGCGCAGGGGATAGGCGGCCTGGCCCTGCGGCAAAGGGCCCTTGCCGTCGATGGGATTGCCGAAGGCGTCGATGATGCGGCCGCGCCAGGCCAGACTCGGGCGCACGACCGCGCCCTCCGGTTTGATGCGGATCTCGGCGCCCGGCGCCACACCCTCCAACGGGCCGAACGGCATCAGCAGCGCGCGCTGCTCGCGGAAGCCGACCACCTCGGCGGCCAGCGGCTCGCCGCCCCGCCGCACGATCTCGGCCCGCGCCCCGACGCCCAGGCGCGTGAGGCTGCCGCGGGCCTCGATTAGGAGTCCGTTAACTGCCGCCACACTGCCAGACACGGTCAACGGATCGATCCGCTCGATCGCGTTCAATAGACTTTGCAACCCCAACCCCTGGAGCCGAAAGCCCGTCGCCCCCCAGCGGACGGACGGGTTTCGATATCCGTCGCGCATGATCGGGGAATCATGGTTAATTTTTTTCGCTGGGGGACTCTGCGGACTCTTGTCGCAGGACTCCAAATCGCCCTAACCCTCCATTAGCATTAACCAAGTTTTTAGGGAGTCCGCCCTAGCGTGATCCTGCACGTGGAGGGCGAGCCGTCCGCTCGTTTCCATAGGCATGACCGCGGTTCGGCGGGGAGGGGCAAATGCGCGTACTCTTGATTGAAGACGACAGCGCCACGGCTCAGAGCATCGAATTGATGCTCAAGTCCGAGGGCTTCAATGTCTACACCACGGATCTGGGTGAGGAAGGCGTCGATCTGGGCAAGATCTACGACTACGACCTGATCCTTCTGGACCTCAACCTGCCCGACATGTCCGGGATGGACGTGCTGCGGCAGCTGAGGGTCGGCAAGATCAACACTCCGGTGATGATCCTGTCCGGCACCTCGGAGATCGACACCAAGGTCAAGACGCTCGGCGGCGGCGCCGACGACTACATGACCAAGCCG
>DASYBX010000150.1:0-2937 GCA_036500495.1 Caulobacteraceae bacterium | reverse complement strand
CCCGCCGCCCCCGGAAGACCTGGTGCCCCAGTTCGCCCTGGTGCGCGACGCCACCCGCGCCTTCGGCGTGCCGGCCATCGAGCTGCCGGGCTACGAGGCGGACGACCTGATCGCCGCCTATGCCTGCAAGGTGCGCGACCTGGGCGGCGAGACGGTGATCGTGTCCTCCGACAAGGACCTGATGCAATTGGTCGGCGACGGGGTGTCGATGCTCGACACCATGAAGAACGTGAAGATCGGCCCCGAGCAGGTGTTCGAGAAGTTCGGCGTGACGCCCGACAAGGTGGTCGACGTCCAGGCCCTGTGCGGCGACAGCGTCGACAATGTTCCCGGAGCCCCCGGGATCGGTATCAAGACCGCGGCCCTGCTGATCAACGAGTTCGGCGACCTCGACGCGGTGCTGGCCCGCGCCTCGGAGGTCAAGCAGGACAAGCGCCGCCAGACCCTGATCGATTTCGCCGACCAGATCCGCCTGTCGCGCGAGCTGGTGCGGCTCGACTGCGACACGCCCCTGCCCCAGCCGCTGGACGAGATGAAGGCGGCCGACCCCGACGCGACGGTGCTGGGCGCCTTCCTGGAGGAGATGCAGTTCTCCACCCTGGCGCGGCGCATCGGCGCCGCCGGGGCCGCCCCCTCGGCTCGCGCCCCGTCCGTCCCGCGTCAGCCCTCGGCTCCGGTGATGACGCCGTCGTTCATGCCCCAGGCGTCCAAGGCGGAGCCCGGCGCGCACAGGATCGACGTCAACGCCTACCAATGCATTCGCGACCTCGCGGCGCTGGACGCCTTCATCGCCAAGGCGACGGCCCAGGGCCTGGTCGCCTTCGACACCGAGACCGACGCCCTGTCCTCGGCCAACGCCAACCTGTGCGGCGTGTCCCTGGCCGTCGCGCCCGGCAAGGCCTGCTACATCCCCGTCGGCCACGAGCACGAGGGCGATGGCGGCCTGGTCTTCGAGACCAAGGAATCGTTGGAGCAGATCCCGTGCGCCGACGTGATCGCCCGCCTCAAGCCCCTGCTGGAAGACCCCGCGGTGCTCAAGGTGGCGCAGAACGCCAAGTACGACCTCGGCGTACTAGCCCGCTACGGCATCGCCGTCGCCCCGATCGACGACACCATGCTGATCTCCTACGTGCTGGAGGGCGGGCTGCACGGCCACGGCATGGACGAGCTGAGCCAGCTGTGGCTCGGCCATACCCCGATCCCGTTCAAGACCGTGGCCGGCGCCGGCAAGGCGCAGAAGAGCTTCAAGCACGTGTCGCTGGATCAGGCGACCTGCTACGCGGCGGAGGACGCCGACGTCACCCTGCGTCTGTACGACATCCTGCGCCCGCGCCTGGTGCGCGAGGGTCTTCTGACCGTCTACGAGACCCTGGAGCGGCCGCTGCCCCAGGTGCTGTCGGAGATGGAAGGGGCGGGGATCAAGATCGACCCCGATCGCCTGCGCCGCCTGTCGCAGGACTTCGCCATGCGCATGGCCGACTACGAGGCCAAGGCTCAGGCCCTGGTCGGCCGGCCGTTCAACCTCGGCAGCCCCAAGCAGATCGGCGACGTGCTGTTCGGCGAGCTCGGCCTGCCCGGCGGCAAGAAGACCCCCAAGGGCGACTGGTCGACCGACGCCTCGGTGCTCGACGACCTCGCCGCCCAGGGCCACGAGCTGCCGCGCCTGTTGCTCGATTGGCGCCAGCTCTCCAAGCTCAAGGGCACCTACACCGACGCCCTGGTCCAGGCGGTGTCCGAGCGCACCGGGCGGGTGCACACCTCCTTCGCCCTGGCCTCGACCACCACGGGCCGCCTGTCGTCCAACGACCCCAATCTGCAGAACATCCCGGTGCGCACCGAGGAAGGCCGCAAGATCCGCCAGGCCTTCGTCGCCGAGCCGGGCCACGTGCTGATCAGCGCCGACTACAGCCAGATCGAACTGCGCCTGCTGGCCCACATCGGCGACATCCCGCAGCTGAAGAAGGCCTTCGCCGACGGCCTCGACATCCACGCCATGACCGCCTCGGAGATGTTCGGGACGCCCGTCGAGGGCATGCCCTCCGAAGTTCGCAGACGCGCCAAGGCGATCAACTTCGGCATCATCTACGGCATCTCGGCGTTCGGCCTGGCCAACCAGCTGTCGATCCCGCGCGAAGAGGCCGGCGCCTACATCAAGACCTATTTCGAGCGCTTCCCCGGCATCAACGCCTACATGGACTCCATGCGCCAGCTGGTGCGCAGCCAGGGCTTTGTCACCAGCCTGTTCGGGCGGAAGATCACCATCGCCACCAAGGGCTCCTCGCCCGCCGAGCGCGCCTTCGCCGACCGCGCGGCGATCAACGCCCCGATCCAGGGCACCGCCGCCGACATCGTGCGCCGGGCCATGGCGCGCATGCCGGACGCCCTGCGCGCCGCCGGCCTGAAGGCCCGCATGCTGCTGCAGGTGCACGACGAACTGGTGTTCGAGGCGCCGGAGGCCGAAGCCGCCGAGACCTGCGCGGTGGTGAAGACGGTCATGGAGCGCGCCGCCGAGCCGGCCGTGGCGCTGTCCGTGCCCCTGGTGGTCGAGGCCCGCGCCGCCAGCAACTGGGACGAGGCGCATTGATCGCCCGGATATCCCCCGGCGGATGAGCCTGCCCGGGCGGATCGTGCGGCTGGGGCAACTGGTCGCCGAGACCACGCCCGAACGATTCCATGACGACGGGCGCACCGGCGCGGTCGCCTGCACCCTCGCGCCGGCTGCGACGGTTCCGCTTCGAAGTTATTCCCGCCTGGATGCGCCGGCCTTCACGCCCAAGAGCCGCAAGCGGTTCCTGGCCCCGCTCGAATACGAGGCGCAGGCGGTCCGGCTCTATTCCCTGCCCGAAGTAAGCTTTTTCGGCTCCCCGGGACTGTTCGCTTCCGCCGGCGCCCTTGTCGCCGAATCGGCGGCTCATTGGCGGCCCCAGATCCCTGGCA
>DASYBX010000149.1:0-15733 GCA_036500495.1 Caulobacteraceae bacterium | reverse complement strand
CATCAACCAGGTGGTGTTCGAGGGGAACCACAACCTCAAGGAAGACAAGCTGCGCGACGAGGTGCAGGTGCGCCCGCGCGGCATCTTCACCCGCGCCAAGGTGCAGGCCGACGTGCAGCGCATCGTCGAGCTCTACCGCCGGTCCGGCCGGGTCAACGCCAACGTCACACCCAAGATCGTGGAGCTGCCGCAGAAGCGCGTCGACCTCGTGTTCGAGATCGACGAAGGCCCCAAGAGCGGAATCCTCAACATCAACGTGCTCGGGAATAAGGAATTCTCGGACAGCGCCCTGAATGACGTGATCGTCACCAAGGAGTCCAAGTGGTACCGGTTCTTCACCAACAACGACAACTACGACCCGGACCGGATCGAGTACGACCGCGACCAGCTGCGTAAGTTCTACCGCAACCGCGGCTACTACGACTTTCACGTGCTGTCGGCGGTGGCCGAGCTGGTGCCGGAGAAGAACGGCTTCAACGTCACCTACGTGCTGGACGAGGGCGGCAAGTACAAGTTCGGCAAGCTGACCGTCGAGACCGACCTCAAGCGCCTCAATCCCGACCAGCTGCGCCGTCTGCTGCCGATCAAGGAAGGCCAGACCTATCAGGAAGACCTGATCGAGAAGTCGACCGACGCCCTGACCTTCGCCGCCGGCGCGGCGGGCTTCGCCTTCGTAGACGTGCGGCCGCGCTACACCGCCGACCCCAAGACCCATACCGTCAACGTCAACTTCCAGATCACCGAGGGGCCGCGCGTCTACATCGAGCGCATCGACATCGTGGGCAACACCCGCACCGTCGATCCCGTGATCCGCCGCCAGCTGCTGGTCGCGGAAGGCGACGCCTACAACCGCGTGCTGGTCGACCGCTCCAAGATCAGCGTGCGCTCTCTGGGCTTCTTCAAGGACGTCGACATCACCCAGCAGCCCGGCAGCGCGCCCGACAAGACCGTGCTGCGCGTGGCGGTCACCGAACAGCCCACCGGCGAGCTGAGCTTCAGCCTGGGCTACAGCTCGGTCGACCAGCTGATCGCCGACATCGGCATCACCGAGCGCAACTTCCGCGGCCGCGGCCAGCAGGTCACCTTCCGCATCTCGGCGGGCTATCTGCAGAAACAGATCAGCTTCGGCTTCACCGAGCCGCGCTTCCTCGGCCGCAACCTGTCGGGCGGCTTCGACCTGTTCGCCACCGACCTGGATTACAGCCGCTACACCAGCTACCGCACCACCACCGTCGGCGGTGACTTCACCCTGGGCTTCCCGCTCACCGAGACCTCGCGCCTGGCCGGCAACTACACCGTGCACGCCGACCGGGTGGCGGTGGATCAGTCGCTGTGCATCCCCGGCCAGTACCAGGTGTCGCGCACCCTGTGTGACCAGCGCGGCAGCTACATCACCTCGTCGGTCGGCTACACCTACCGCGTCGACCTGCGTGACGACCCGGTGGTGCCGTCGCGCGGCATCTTGTTCCTGGCCAGCCAGCAGTTCGCCGGCGTGGGCGGCACGGTCCGCTACGTCAAGTCGACGATAGACCTGCAGTGGTACCACCCGCTGTGGAGCCCGAAGTGGGTGCTGATGCTCGAAGGGCAGGGCGGCGACGTGGAGCCGTGGGGCGGCGACTACATCCGCATCAACGACCGCTTCTACAGCCCGAACGGCAGCACGCCCTTCCGCGGCTTCGAAGTGGCCGGCATCGGCCCGCGCGACATCCTCTACGGCGACGCCCTGGGCGGTAAGATCTTCTACAAAGGCACGGTGGAGCTGAACTTCCCGAACTACCTGCCCGAGCAGTACGGCATCCAGACCGCGCTGTTCGCCGAAGCCGAAGGCCTGGGCACGCTCGACGCCCAAGGCAAGGTCGACCCTCTGACCGGCCTGGCCGATCCCAACATCCGCGACGAACTGGCCCTGCGCGCCGTGGCCGGTATCACGGTATATTGGAAGTCGCCCATGGGCCCGCTGCGGTTCGACCTGAGCCAGATTATCAAGAAGCAGCCGTACGACCGGACCGAAACCTTCCAATTCCGCACATCGACTAGGTTCCAATGATGAAGACCCTCACTCTCACGATCTCCGGCGCCGCCGCGATCGTCGCCCTGGGCGCCGCTCCCCTGGCCTTCGCCCAAGCCAAGCCGCCCGTGGCCGCCAAGGCGCCCGCCGCGGCTGTTCCCGCTGCGGCGGCCCCGACCATCACCGCCAATGTCCCTGGCATCTGCGTGCTGTCGCGCGAGGGCATCATCGGCGGCTCCAAGGTCGGCAAGTTCGTCCAGACCCGCCTCGGCCAGCTGACCACCCAGGTCAACGCCGAGCTGACCGGCGAGAAGACCTCGATCGAGACCGCCGCCAAGGACCTCGACGCCAAGAAGGCCACCCTCGGCCAGGCCGCCTACCAGCAGCAGGGTTCGGCCCTGCAGCAGCGCGCCGACGCCCTGCAGCAGAAGGCCCAGCAGCGCGACCGCGAACTGCAGGCCACCGAGCAGAAGGCGCTGCAGCATGTGCTGCAGGACGCCACGCCGTTCGTGGAGCAGCAGGTCGAAGCCAAGAAGTGCGGCGTGGTGCTCGACGCCAACAGCATCCTGGCCGCCAACAAGGCCATGGACCTGACCCCGGGCGTGATCGCCTCGCTCGACACCAAGGAGCAGGAGTTCACCTTCGACCGCGAACATCTGGACGGCCAAGTCGCGCCCCAGCAAAGATAACCCACCGACTCGCTTCGCCGAGACGGTGCATAGAGGCGCCAAATCCGGTTCGCGCCGGATTTGGCCCTTCGTTTTTCAGGCCGGCGCCGTCCGGCCTGGCCTGCCCGGGCGGAGTCGAGACCGAACATGCCTGATCCCCGTTTCTTCGAAGACCTCGGCCCCGTCACCCTGATCGAGCTGGCCGCCGTCACGGGCTCGGAACTGTTGCGCGCCGAGGACGGCGAGCGGCGCGTGGCCGCCGTGGCGCCCCTGGTGCGGGCCGCAGCGACCGACCTCAGCTTCTTCGCCGACAAACGCTATATCGACGACCTCAGGGTCACCGCCGCCGGCGCCTGCATCGCCACCCGTGACTTCGCCGCGGACGCGCCTTCCGGCTGCGCCGTGCTGGTGACCGCCGAGCCCCACGCCGCCTACGCCGCCGCCGCCAACCGCCTGCATCGTCCGCGCCGCGCCGACGCCCGCGGCCCTCTGATCCACCCGGACGCGATGATCGAGGACGGGGTCAGCCTGGCTCCGGGCGTGACCATCGGCGCCGGCGCCCACATCGGCCGCGGGACCAGCATCGGCGCCTACAGCGTGATCGGCCCGGGCGTCGCCATCGGCCGGGGCTGCTCGATCGGCGCCCACGTGACCCTGGGCTTCGCCCTGCTGGGCGACCGCGTGACCATCCTGTCGGGGGCCGTGATCGGCGAGCCGGGCTTCGGCGTCACGGTCGGCAAGGGCAAGACGGTCGACGTTCCCCAGCTCGGCCGGGTGATCCTCCAGGACAATGTCTCCATCGGCGCCAACAGCTGTGTGGACCGGGGCGCCTGGGACGACACGGTGATCGGCGAGAACACCAAGATCGACAACCTCGTCCAGGTCGCCCACAACGTCCGTTTGGGCCGCAACTGCCTGCTCGCGGCCCACACCGGCATTTCCGGCAGCGTGACGGCCGGGGACGGCGTTCAGTTCGGCGGGCGAGCGGGCATCGCCGACCACGTCAAGATCGGCGACCGGGCCCGGGTCGCCGCAGCGGCCGGGGTGATGAAGGACATCGCGCCCGGCGAGATGGTGGCGGGCCTGCCGGCCAAGCCCGTTCGCCAGCACATGCGGGAAGTGGCCTGGCTCGGCAAGATGGCCCAACGCCGCGAAGGGGGAGACAGGGAATGAGCGCAGACGGCGGGGGAGGGACCCAGACCGACATCGAGATCCGCGAGATCCTGGCCCGGATTCCGCACCGCTACCCGTTCCTGCTGATCGACCGGGCCGAGGACTACCGTCCGGGCGAGTCGATCGTCGGCATCAAGTGCGTGACCTTCAACGAGGAGTTCTTCCAGGGCCATTTCCCGGGCAATCCGGTGATGCCTGGGGTGCTGATCATCGAGGCCCTGGCCCAGACCGGAGCCATCCTGATGTCCAAGACCCTGGACGTGGACGTCGAGGGCAAGGCGATCATGTTCATGTCGATCGACGAGGCCCGTTTCCGCCAGCCGGTGCGGCCGGGCGATGTGCTGAAGCTGAACGTCGAGGTGCTCAAGACCCGCGGCGACATCTACAAGTTCAAGGGGCGCGCCCTGGTCGGCGACAAGGTGGTCGCCCAGGCCGAGTTCGCCGCCATGGTTGTCGAGACCCGTTGATGTCCCAGTTAATGTCCAAGATCCATCCTACGGCCGTCGTCCACGACGGCGCCAAGCTCGGCGCGGACGTCGAGGTCGGCCCCTTCAGCATCGTCGGCGCCGATGTGACGCTGGGCGATGGGACGCGCCTGCTGTCGCATGTGGTGATCGACGGCGTCACGCAGATCGGCGAGCGCTGCGTGATCCATCCGTTCGCCTATCTCGGCGGGCCGCCCCAGCACACCGGCCACAAGGGCGAGCCCACGCGCCTGGTGGTCGGCGCCCGCAACACCATCCGTGAGCACGTGACCATGCACACCGGCACCGTGCAGGGCCGGGGCGTCACCACGGTCGGCTCGGACAGCCTGTTCATGGCCGGCAGCCCCGTGGCCCACGACTGCATCGTCGGCGACAGCGTGATCCTGGCCAACTGCGCCACGCTCGGCGGCCATGTGCACATGGGAGACTTCGTGTTCATGGGAGGGCTGTCGGCGGCCCACCAGTACAGCCGCATCGGCCGCTACGCCTTCGTCGGCGGCCTGGCTGCGGTGACCAAGGACGTGATCCCCTACGGTTCGGTGTGGGGCAACCATGCGCATCTCGAGGGCCTCAACCTGGTCGGCCTGCGCCGGCGCGGCTTCTCGCGCGAGACCATCAGCGAGCTGCGCGCCGCCTATCGCCTGCTGTTCGCCAACGAGGGCACCTTCCAGGAGCGCCTGGCCGACACCACCGAGGCCCACGGCGCCTCACCCGAGGTGATGGAGATCATCAATTTCATCCAGGCGGACGCCAATCGGCCGATCTGCCTGCCCGCACAGGATTGACCTCATGCCCGGCAAGCTCGGTCTGATCGCGGGGGGCGGGGAACTGCCCATCCGACTGGCGAGCCAGTGCCGGATGGTCGGCCGCCCGGTGTTCGTGGTCCGGCTGAAGGGCATGGCCGACCCGGCGCTGGAAGCTTTCGACGGCGCAGAGGCGGGCATCGCCGAGCTCGGCAAGGGCATCGCCGCTCTGAAAGGCGCAGGCTGTGAGGCCGTGTGCCTGGCCGGCGTCGTCAAACGGCCTGATTTCGCGGCCCTCAAGCCCGACCTGCGCGGCCTCAGGGCTCTGCCGGGCGTGATCTCCGCGGCCCGCCGGGGCGACGACGCCCTGCTGCGCTTCCTGGTCGGCGAGTTCGAGTCCGAAGGCTTCCGCGTCGAGGGCGCTCATGAGGTCGCCGCCGGCATGACCCTGGCCCGTGGTCCCCTGGGCCGCCGCACGCCCGGCCCTGACCACATGCTGGACATCCACAAGGCCTTCCACGTGGCCGGCGAGATCGGCCGGCTGGACGTGGGGCAGGGGGCCGTGGTGTGCGAGGGCCTGGTGCTGGCGGTCGAGGCGCAGGAGGGCACCGACGCCATGCTGGCCCGCTGCGCCGACCTGCCGCAGGCGCTGCGCGGATCGCCGGCCACGCCGCGCGGGGTACTGGCCAAGCGACCCAAGCCCATCCAGGAGCACAGGGTCGATCTGCCGGCCATCGGCGTCGCGACCGTGATCGGCGCGGCCAAGGCCGGGTTGGCGGGGATCGTCGGCGAGGCCGGCAAGGCCCTGGTCATGGACCATGCCGCCGTGGCCAAGGCGGCCGACGAACTGGGCCTGTTCGTCTACGGCCTGGACCCGCACGACCTGCCGCCGGACTGGGCGGACTGAGCCTCGATGAGCCGCGTCCCCCCATGAGCCGCGCCCTGTGCATCATGCTGGTCGCGGCCGAACCGTCGGGAGACGCGCTGGGAGCGGGGCTGATGCGGGCCCTGCGCCGCCGGCTGGGCGAGGGGGTGCGGTTCGTCGGCGTGGGCGGGGCGCGGATGGAGGCCGAGGGCCTGCAGAGCCCGTTCGACATCGCCGACCTGTCGATCCTCGGCTGGGCCGAGGGGCTGAAGGCCTATCCGCGGGTGGTCAAGCGAGCGGACGAGACGGCCGCCCTGGCCGCACGCGAGCGGCCCGATGCGGCGGTGCTGATCGATTCCTGGGGCTTCACCCTGCGCGTGGCCCAGCGCCTGCGCCGCCAGGATCCGGGGTTGAAGCTCATCAAATATGTGGGCCCCCAGGTGTGGGCCTCGCGCCCGGGCCGGGCCAGGACCCTGGCCAAGGCCGTCGACCACCTGCTGTCCATCCTGGCCTTCGACGCTCCTTATTTCGAGCGGGCCGGTCTGAAGGTGACCGCGGTGGGCAATCCCACCCTGGCCAAGGATTTCTCGTCGTCCGATCCTCACTGGCTGCGCGAGGCCCTGGGCGCGGCGCCTGACGATCCGATCCTGCTGGTCCTGCCCGGCAGCCGACGGCAGGAGGTCGCGCGCCTGATGGGGCCCTTCGGCGACGCCGTGGCCCGGCTCAAGCAGTCCCACCCGACGCTGCACGTCGTCCTGGCCCCGGGCGAAAGCGTGGCCGATCAGGCGCGGGCAGCGACCCAGGCTTGGCCGGTGACGCCGTTCTTCGTCGAGGGCGAGGCGGAACGGATCGACGCCATGCGCGGATCGACCCTGGCGCTCGCCTGCAGCGGCACCGTCACCACCGAGCTGGCCCTGGCCGGCTGCCCGATGGTGGTGGCCTATCGCGTGAGCGAACTGACCTACGTCCTGGTCAAGATAGTGGTCCGCACCCGCTGGGCCACCCTGGTCAACATCGCCGCGGGCCGCGAGATCGCTCCCGAACTGCTTCAGCACCGTTGCAATGGCCCCGAACTGGCCAAGGTCATGGCCGAACGGCTCGACGACGAGGCCTTGCGCCGGCAGCAGATCGCCGACCAGACCGAGGCCCTCGGGCGGCTGGGACCCGTCGGCGGCGCGGATCCGTCCGAGCGGGCGGCCGACGTCGTGGTCGCTCTCGTCGAGGGCCGCGAGCCCCCGCCATAACCGTTATGCTGCATCACGCCGTCAGGGATCGGCGCGATAGATAGCCGTCTATGCATTGATCTAGCGGGATTTTCATCGCCCGGGCCCATTGCGGAACTGCGATAAGGCCTGCAAATTCACGCTCTGGAGCCGTTGTATACAAGGCGGCCATGTGACATGCAGGGTAGGGCGCCGCCGCGTCGAACGGGTTTGGGAGGGACTATGACTGCTACTCGCCTGCAGGATGTGCTGGACAGCCATCCAGACATCGTCGGGTTCCTGCGCAACCAGCAGACCGGACCGAATGTCTATCCCGGCGTCCCCGCCGAATTCACCAACTGGCGCGACGAGCAGTGGGCCTGGCAGCATACGGCCGTGCTCTACAACCAGTCCTACCACATGGTGGATCTGCTGGTGGAAGGTCCTGACGCCTTCAAGATGCTCAACTACCTGGGCGTCAACACCTTCAACAATTTCACCGTCGACAAGGCCAAGCAGTGGGTGCCGTGCACGCCCGAAGGCTATGTCATCGGCGACGTGATCCTGTTCCACCTGGCGGAAAACACCTTCAACATGGTCGGCCGCGCCCCGGCGATCGAGTGGACCGAGTACCACGCCTCGACCGGCAAGTGGGACGTGAAGGTCACCCGCGACGAGCGCACAGCCCTGCGCACCGACGGCAAGCGCAAGTCCTACCGCTTCCAGATCCAGGGGCCGAACGCGGCCAAGGTGATCGAGGCGGCCACCGGCGCGCCGGTGCCGGACGTGAAGTTCTTCAACCTGGCCTGGGTGACCATCGCCGGCAAGACGGTGCGGGCCCTGCGCCACGGCATGGCGGGCCAGCCGGGCCTGGAGCTGTTCGGGCCCTGGGAAGACGGCGAGGCGGTGCGCCAGGCCCTGGTCGAGGCCGGCAAGGCCCACGGCCTGCGCCAAGTCGGCGGCCGCGCCTATTCGTCCAACACCCTGGAATCGGCCTGGATCCCGTCGCCGCTGCCGGCCGTGTTCACCGGCGAAGGTAGCCGCGGCTTCCGCGAATGGGCCAGCGCCAACAGCTACGAGGCCAAGTGCTCGATCGGCGGCAGCTTCGTGTCGGCCAACATCGAAGACTACTACCTGACCCCGTGGGACCTCGGCTACGGCGTGGTGGTGAAGTTCGACCACGACTTCATCGGCCGCGAGGCCCTGGAGAAGATGGCTGCTGCGCCCAAGCGTCAGAAGGTGACGCTGGAGCTCAACATCGAGGACGTCGAGCGCGTGCTGATGTCGGCCTTCGCCAAGGAAGGGCGTTTCAAGTTCATGGAGTTCCCCTCGGCGGTCTACGCCATGCACCCCTATGACCAGGTGCTGCAGGGCGGCAAGCCAGTCGGGCTGTCCACCTGGATCGGCTACAGCTCCAATGCCGGCCGCATGCTGACCCTCGCCATCCTCGACGAGGGCGTGCAGATCGGCAGCGAGGTCGAGTTGGTGTGGGGCGAGGAGAACGGCGGCACCCACAAGCCCACCGTCGAGCCGCATGTGCAGACCAAGCTGCGCGCCACGGTCAGCCCGGCCCCCTATGTCGAGACCGTCCGCCAGAGTTACCACACCGGCTGGCGCAGCCGTCAGCCGGCGTAAGCGACCGCGCTGGTTCGCTGAATGAAGAGCCCCCGGTCGCGCTGCGGCCGGGGGTTTTCTCTTAGGACCCAACCCACTTGAACTCGCCCTCCCCCTCGATGGGGGAGGGTTGGGTTTGATGCAGTTGATTTGATTGAGTTAAATGGCGCATTTTTTGGCTGTGTAGGAGATGTGCAGATAGGTCTGCACGTTTCCTGTGGAAAAGACCGCGACCGCACTTGGTTTAGCGCCTATCGCCACACTTGGGAATTGTTTGGTTAATTGCTTCTGAGGCGGGGGTCAGAGGGAAATGCACTGGCGCCTAGGAAGGCGCCGCTGCCAGCAACTCCGCTCAAGCCGGAAGAATACGCTCCATAGCACCGCGATCCGGTCGTCTTCCCCGACTGCGATTGGACGACACTCCCAAAGCGTACTCAAAACAGGGCGAGATCGGAGTGGGGCCAGGTGCAGCTCTTGGCGCCAGCCGGCCGAAACGCGGCCGCCCGCTCTACGCAAGAGGGTGAAAAAGGGGAGTTGCAGATACGGCAACGCCGCCGAGGTTGGGAATGGCGCGCAGGTGTAGGACCTCGAAGTTGACAGCGACACTCGCATTAGTTAATTAGCTTTTTAGTTAATTAGGAATTCGGATGATGGAGAAGGTCTTCGAAGCTCTGGCGTCCACGCCCCGGCGCAAGATCCTGGCCTATCTGTCGGAAGCCGAGCTGACGGCCGGCGAGATCGCTAGCCGCTTCGACATGAGCAAGCCGGCCATCTCCAAGCATCTCCAGATCCTGGAGAGCGCCGGCCTGGTGACCAGCGAGAAGCGCGGCCAGTTCGTCTGGTACGCCCTCGTCCGCGAGAACCTCGTCAACACGCTGAACGGCTTCGTGCAGAACGTCTGCCCGGTCTCCGCTCCCCTGAAGAGGGAAAGCGCCCGTATCCGACGCAATCGGGAGAAGTAGGCCATGCAACTGGTGCCGGGGTCGGAACGCATCGAGGGGGCCGACGCAGACCCCGTGGCGGGCAGGGTGCGATGGGCGCCGGTGAAGTCGCTCTGGATCAGCTCCATGACGGTCGCCACCCTCGTCGCCGGACCGCTGACCTTCGCCTGGGACGCCGTCGCCCTGTTCGGTGTCACGACGGCACTGACGCTCTGCGCCGGTCATTCGGTGGGCATGCACCGGCGCCTCATCCATAACAGCTTCCGGTGTCCGCTCTGGCTGGAATACGTGCTGGTCTACCTCGGCGTGATGGTCGGGATGGCGGGGCCGATCGGCATGATCCGCCTGCACGACCTGCGCGACTGGGCCCAGCGCCAGCCCGACTGCCACGGCTACTTCGGCCATCGCGCCGGCTTCTGGCATGACGCCTGGCGGCAGATGCATTGCGAACTCGTGCTTGAGCGTCCGCCTGGCTTCCGGCTGGAGCGGCAGCTGGCGAGAGACAGGGTCTACGCCTGGATGGAGCGCACGTGGATGCTGCAACAGTTGCCGTGGGCCGTGCTGTTCTTCGCGCTGGGCGGCTGGAGCTGGGTGGTCTGGGGCGTCTGCGCGCGGGTGGCGGTGGGTGTCACGGGCCACTGGTTGGTCGGCCACTATGCGCACCGTGAAGGGCCGCAGACCCACATCGTCGAAGGTGCCTCTGTTCAGGGCCATGACGTGGTGGTCGCCGGCCTTATCAGCATGGGCGAGAGCTGGCACAACAATCACCACGCCTTCCCAGGCTCGGCGAAGCTGGGCCTCTACCCCGGTCAGGCCGACCTGGGCTGGGGGCTGATAAAGATGCTGGAACGGCTGGGCCTCGCCCGTGACATCGTCACGCCCGAGATGCTGCCCTACCGGCCCGCGCTTCGGCAGGTGCGGGCGGAAGGGCGCGGCTGCCCGGTGGGCCGGCGGCTGGCGCTGGGAGCCCGGCGATGAGCGCGATGGATGACCGCCAAATCGGAAGGGTCCTTTACGGCCCGATCGCCGCCGCGGCCGTTCTGTCTCAGCATGCCGCGGTGGCGCTGGCTTATGCGGCGGCCGGGCGGCACGTTCCGACAGACGTGGAGTTCTGGCTGGTCCCGCTGCGCACCTTTGCGCGGCTAGGCCATAGCCCTCCGGCCGTACTGGCCGCGGCGCTGTTCCTCGCGATCCTATCGAGCGGCGCGGTGGCGACCGCATCGCTCTGGCGTGCGCGCGACGCCGCCCGTGGGCACGTGGCCGCGCTGATGACGCTGATACCTGTGGTCCAAATCCCAGCCATCGTAGCGCTCGCGGCGCTGCCGTCCGCCAAGTTGGAGCCGCGGCCGCAACTGGCCCTGACCGAGGCCAGCAGCGTGGCTGACATTGCCCTAGGCGTCGTCTTCGGGATGGGGCTCTGTGTCTTCGCGGTCGTCGTGTCCGCGCTGCTATTTCGGGAGTACGGCTACGGACTGTTCGTGATGGCGCCCCTCCTGATGGGGCTCGTTACCGGCTACCTGGCGAACCGCCGCGCCGTGATCACGCCCGGCGACACGACGAAGCTAGTGCTGGCGTCAGCGAGCCTGGGCGGCGCGATGCTGATCGCCTTCGCCCTGGAGGGCCTGATTTGCCTGCTGATGGCTGCGCCGCTGGCGCTGGTCTGCGCCTGGATCGGCGGACACACTGGGCGCGAGATGGCGATCCACCGGCGCGGCAATCCCACGGTCATGAGCCTCGCGGCGCTGCCGCTCGTCTTCCTTCTGGAGGCCATGGTGCCGGCCCAACTCCAACTGGACAGTGCCGAAAGCATCATCGTCGACGCCCCGTCGGCACAGGTCTGGAAGGCCGTCATCGCGAATGAGGACATCGGCCCTGCGCCGACGCTGCTGTTCCGATTGGGCCTCGCTTACCCCATCGCGTCCGAACTGCGGGGCGAAGGCGTTGGCGCCGAACGGATCGGCCACTTCTCGACCGGCGTGGCGCGCGAGCGGGTGACAGTTTGGGAGCCGGGCCGCAGGCTGGCCTTCCGCGTGCTGTCGTCCCCGCCGGTCATGCATGAGCTAAGCCCCTGGCCTACGGTGCATGCGCCTCACGTGGTCGGATACTTCCAGACTGTGTGGACGACCTTCGATCTCGCCCCGCTGCCCCAAGGCCGCACGCGCTTGACCATTCGGGCCGCGCACACGTTGCGGCTCGATCCCGCGCCCTATTGGGAGCCGTTGGCGCGTCTGGCGATCCACGCCAACAACCGCCGGGTTCTGGTGCACTACAAAGCTCGGGCAGAGGCGGCGTCGCGGGCGGACGTTTACGACATCTCACATGGGGCGATCGCGCTCTTTGGAGGCCGGCGGGAACATCTGGAATCTGGAGCGGGCTGAAGGTCCTTTTGTGGCGCACCCCCTGCCCTGAGGCGGTCGGGGCCACTCGGGGGGCGAGTTTTCTATTTGTCTTGCGACCGAGACGGCGGGGCCACCGTTATCGCACAATGCTGAGCCTTGCCTGTCTTCGCCGCCGTCGCCCGGCAGGCGTCGAGCGCATACTGGTTGTCGCTGACGAAGTGCGTGTCGGCGGCAATGCGGTTCCAGCCTGAAACATTGGCCGCCTGCATCAGTTCCGTGCCCGCGCTCCAGCGGTCCGTGTGCATCACCAGCGCGGCGACCCGCGCGTTGAGCCCGAACGGTAGGACGCTTGCAATGAACGGCGAGATCACGAGCCCGGCCACGAGCGCCAGCCCTCCGGCCCAGCACAACACCTTGAACTGTCGATTCCGGGTCAAGGCCTGGCCGATGATGCCGTCGAGCCGCGACCGTTCACGCTCGGCTTCCTGAGCCGCCCGATCGAGCCGCTGCGCCGCATGATCGATCCGCTGCGCCGCCTCGCGGACCAGGCCGGCGCCGGCCTGGGCGATGGCTTGGCCCTGCTCTTCGGGCGTCCTAACCAGCGCCGGCGCCTTCATGATCTTCGACAGCTGGTCGCCGAGATCGTCCAGACCCTTGCCGAGCACGCCAAGGTCCTCGCTGTAATCCGGCGAACGGCTCTCCCGCACCGCGGCCGGCATCGCCTCGATAGCCCTGCGCAGCACTGAAACCTCGGCACGAAGATCCTCGAATGCCTGGGCCGGATCGCCCCCTTGCCCGTCCGCCATACCAATCCTCCAAAACGCTACAGGGACCGGCCCCGACTGCGGCCCATCCCGATCTCCTGGCTCGCCCGCTCGATGGTCGGTGCGGCGAGCACTCTGCCAAGCGTCGACCCTGGACCGACGCCCAGGGCTGGCGCCCGAGAACGCACCAGCGACTCCAGCTGCGGATCACGCTTCAGCGTCTCCGCCATGGACCTCATGCGGCTCTCCAGGCCCTTTCGCGCATCCCCCTGACGCCAGCCGTCCAGCTTCTCATGCTGGGCCTCCAGGCGTTTCCATTCCTTCACCAGCTGGTCGGCCTGGAGCGCCGGGTCGCTCCGCACTCGCGCCTGGTGGCGGATGGCGCCGGCCAACTCCTCGCCGCGCTCGGGGCCGCGCAGATCGCGCATCGCCCGCCAGGCCGAAGGCTCGTGCCGGAGCGCATTTTGCAGGTCGTGCGTCGCGCCCGGCCGCGCCGCGTCCAGCGCCTTCGCCGCGTCCCGGATTTCGCGCTTCTGATGCTCCAGCACCGGCAGGCTCTGCGTGCGCATCCGATCGGCTGCGTCCAGTGCGCGGGCGTAGCGCTCCGCCGCCTGCTCCAACGGGAGCTCGGGCGCCGGCCGTTCGTGATGGGGCTCGGGCGCTCGCTGGGATGAAGGCAGTTCGCCAACGCGGCCCATGTCCGCTACCGGGCGGCGCACGTTCAGGCTCAGGCCGTCGAACATGCCGCGCTTCGGCGCTGGCGTGTCGACCTTCCGCTCCTGGCCCGGATTGCGCGTCAGGCCATCGCGCATCGCCTCGCGTTGCAGCGCGCGCGGGACGACGATCGGCTGCTCGATCCCGCGCCGCGCCGCATAGTCCAGGGTGGTCTCCTTCAGCCCGGCGCGGGAGAGCCGGCCGGACAAAGCGTCGATGTCTTTGAACTCGTCGCGTCCGGCATAGAGCATCGCCCCGTCCCGATGACGGGTCATGGCGACGTAGGTCAGGTGCCGATCCATGGTGCCCGATGCCAAGACATAGGCGCGGTCCACCGTCGCCCCTTGCGCCTTGTGGATGGTGGTGGCGTAGCCGTGATCCACCGCCGCATAGTCGGCCATCGACACGGCCACGGCGCGCCCTGTGGCGGGACCTTTGGCGGTGTCCAGGTGCACCTCCAGCCGGCCGGACTCGGCCCGCTCCACCGTGCCCAGCATCCCGTTCGTTACCCCGAGGTCGCGGTTGTTTTCGCGGAAGAGGATGCGGTCGCCCGCCGCGAAGGCCCGTTCGCCTTCGGTGGTCTGGTAGAGCTGCTCGCCCTGAAGTTCGCCGCGAGCTTGGCGCACGGCCCGGATGGAATCGTTCAAATCGGCCACGTCGACCCGGCGATGCGCCAAGACCAGGCGCGAGCCCTCCGGCCGCGCATCCATGTCGGCGATCACGTCGCTGACGATCGCTGTCCGCACCAGGCCGATGTCCGTCTCGAACCGGACCCCGTCGCGCATGGCGTAGGCGGCCAAGCCCTCCGCCGTCCGATGGCGCGCGAAGTCCACCGAGGCCTCCCGCTGCCAACCCTCGCGTTGTCGGCGGATTTCGCCCAACTCCACGAAGCCGGCACGCTCGGCCACGGCCCGGAATGCGGCGCCCGGACCGATAGGCTGAAGCTGCTCCGGATCGCCGACCAGCACCACCTTGGCGCCGGCCCGATCCGCCTCGGCTAGCACGCGCGAGAGCTGCCGACTTCCGACCATCCCGGCCTCGTCGATGACCAGCACGGTCCGGGCGGAAAGGCCGTCGCGTCCGCGTTCCCAACTGCGCTCCAGGCTCGCCAGCGTCCGGCTGCGGATGCCGGACGATTCCTCCAAACCCTCCGCCGCCTTGCCGGCCAGCGCGGCGCCCATCACCTCATACCCTTGGGCCTCCCACGCTTGGCGCGCGGCGCCGAGCATGGTGCTCTTGCCGGCGCCGGCGAGGCCAGCAACGGCTTCGATGCGCTTTGGCCCGGTGATGTGGCGGATGGCGTCCTTCTGTTCTTCAGCGAGGAACGGTCGATCGGCGATGGCCCGCTCGACCTTGCCCCGGCCCACGCTGAACGTCCGGCTCTGCGCCATCCTATCGGCGCTCTCGGCCATCTGCTGCTCCACCGCGACCATCTCCTTGGTGGAGTATCTGGCGGGCTCGATGGTGCGGCCGTGTTCGTCCCTTTGCTCGGGGCGCAGCTCGACCAGGGCCGGCGACGCCATGGTCTTGGCGAAAGCCGCCTGGAATTGGTCCGGATCGTCGATATAGCGATGCAGCACCTTGGCGACGTCCGTCCGATTGAACACGGACTTTTCGTTGGTGACGAGAGTCAGCGCTTGCTCCGGCCGTTCGCGGATCAGCGCCGCGTTTCGCTGAGCTTGGTCCTCGTCCTGGCGGGCGCGGACAACAGACTTGCCGCGCCGGTCCATCTGCGTGGCGTTCACGCCCATGTGCTGGGTCGGCTCGATCTCCAAACCGCAGTCCCGGTGCGAGCGATGGTCGATGCGGATGTCGTGGCCGCCGAGCGCCAGATGCCGGTTCGCCCTGTCTTCCCACTCCATGCGGATGTCGCGGAGTTGGTCGTGCGAGGTCGGCAGGCCCGTGGCCAGCAGCTTCTTGTTCTCAAGCTCCAGTTGGGACTTCTCGCCAAGCCCGTCGCGTCCGACCTTGCGCGTGGTGAGCATGATGTGGGCGTGGTGGTTCCGGATGTCCGTGTCGCCGTGCGGACTGTGGATCGCGAAATCCACCGCGACGCCGTAGCGATCGGAGATCTCGTGCGCGAACTCCCGCGTCAGCTCCAGGCGCTGGTCCGCCGTCAGCTCATGCGGAAGCGCGACCTCGATCTCGCGGGCCACGCGCGCATCCCTGCGCTTCTCCACCGCCTCCGCCGCATTCCATAAAGCCGAGCGGTCCTTC
>DASYBX010000148.1:0-8685 GCA_036500495.1 Caulobacteraceae bacterium | reverse complement strand
TGCGCGCCTGATAGCGCGAGAAGGCGCCGGAGATGACGCCGCAGACCCCGGCGTTCAGCACCAGGATCGCGGCCAGGATCGCCACGGTGACGGCCAGGGGCACGGCGGGGCGCGCCCACGGCGCCGTGCGGTCCGCAAGGTCGGCGCGCACGTCCGGCCGGCTGAGCCGCCAGCCCAGGAACAGGGTGGACAGCACCATGACCAGCTCGTGCCAGTGCTTGGTCAGGGCGATGTCGAACGGCGGCCTGCAGCCCGGCCCGATCGGCTTGCACTGCTCGGGCGACACGATCATGTCCACCAGACGGGTGGTCTTCCAGTAGTCGTTGGCCAGGAACTGGCGCGGGTCGCGCAGCGGGTCGTGCACCGAGATGCGCATGAACTGGTCGCCCCAGTTCTCCATCGAGGCCGTGAACTGGCCCCAGGGATCGTTCAGCACCGTCCCCTTCACGAACGCCCCCTCCTCGGCCTCCATGCGCAGCTGCAGTTCGGGCGACTTCAGGGCGTTGAAGGCCCCGATCAGGGGGCTCTCCTCCCACAGGATGTCGTCCGACCGCGTCAGGGGCGCATCCTTGGCCCGGCAGATGACGTAGGGCTGGTCCGGCCCCTGGCAGACCTTGCGCAGATATTCCCGGCCGGGACCGTCGGCCAGCACCCGGGCCATCAGGAACGGCGGCCGGTGCAGGGTCAGGCCGGTGCGCATGGCGAAGGCGCCGTCGTAGGCCTTGCCGCACACCACCGCCAGCGCCATGGCCGCGAACACCAGGGCATAGCCGCGGGCCACCTCGCCTCGGGGGGCCTTGAACCACCCATAGAGCAGCGCGGCAGGAACCATGACGGCCAGGGCCGTGAGCATGTGCGAGGCGTGCACCGCATAGGTGAAGGCCAGGACCAGCACCGCGCCGATGGTCTCCAGCCGCGACAGCCGGCGGCCGAACGCCGTCAGGACCACGAACAGCGCCGCCGCCACCCCGGCGAACACGTCCGGCATGATCATGGTGGCGAAGAACGGCAGGGTCGAGGTGAGCGTCAGCCCGGCCATGAGGGCGAGGTAGGTCCACGGCGGCGCGCGAGCGGGTCGAGGAGACTTGGGGACCCCTTCTCCGCCCGCGACCCGTTCTGATTCCAGGACTCCGGGCGTGGCCAGCTTCCACAGCAGATAGACCGCCCAGGCGCCGATCAGGGCCTGGACGGCGGCCACCAGCCAGACGCCGCCGAGCTTGTCGAACACGAACAGGAACAGGCCGAACGCCGGCGAGCGGGCGCCCATGACGGTCACGTCGATCTGGTCGTCGTCCGACACCGGCGTGGTCATGGCCCGGTGATCGCCCATGAACACCGCGGGCAGGCGCTTGATCGCCTGGGCGGCGTTCTCGCCCATCAGGTAGTAGCCATCGGTGTCGAAGAACACCGACGGCCGCCCGTCGGCGAACGCGGTCGACATCAGCAGCACCGCGCCGATCAGCACGCAGCCGAGGGCGCGCAGCCGGCCGAACAGGGTCTGGCTAGGGAGCTGGCGCGGGGACACGGCGGTCACGGGCGTGTTTCACACATGCAACGCCCGCTCTAGCGTGCGCCGGCCCGCCGCGCCAGATCACAAGGCCTGGGACCTGACGCCGCTGGAGGCCTTGGTCGCCAACCGTCTTGCGCCCGAGCGGCTTTGCACGGACGATGGCCTCGAACGACCACCGGGAGCTCATGGCAGACCCTTCCAAGACGCCGCGCGCCTCAGCGGCCGACCCGCCCGCAACGCCCAGGACGCTGACCCCCGCCGAGCGCGAGGCGCGGATGATGGCCACACTGACCAACAGCGTCTTCATCCTGACGGTGCTGGCCTGCATGGGCGTGGCGCACTGGCTGCAGGACCTGCTGACGCCCCTGATGGTGGCGGTGTTCTCCCTGATCCTGATCGACGCCATCGCGCGCAACGTCGGGCGGGCGGTCCCGGCGATCCCCGAATGGGCGAGACTGGCGGTGGCCTTCGTGATCATCAGCCTGGTGCTGGTGGCCGCCGGCGCCCTGGTGGTGCACTCCCTGCCCCGCTTCGCCGCCGACATGGTCGACGCGGTGTCCGACGCCCAGCAACTGGGCTTCCAGCTCACCTCGCAGTTCAACCTGCCGCGCTTCGCCCGCTTCGAGCAGCTCGACCTGCGCCCCTATTTCTCCGACCTGCTGTCCAGCCTGCGCCAGATGGTCACCGACCTTCTGCTGGTGCTGGTCTACCTCGGCTTCCTGCTGGCGTCGCGGCGCACCTTCGACCACAAGGTCCAGTTGCTGTTCACCACCTCCAAGAGTCTCGAGCACGCCCAGCGGGTGTTCCGCCGCGTGCGCCGGGGGGCCGAGCGCTACGTGCTGCTGCAGGCGTTCAAGGGTCTGCTCCTGGGGTCCCTGTTCTGGGTGATCCTGCGCGTGTTCGGCATGCACGACTCCATCTTCCTGTCGTTCCTGGTGTTCCTGGCTTCCTTCATCCCCATCGTCGGACCCGCCGCCGCGGTGATCATCCCGGTGGTGCTGGCCCTGGCCCAGTTCGGGTTCGGCTGGCGGCCGGTGCTGCTGTTCGTCTCGCTGCAGGCGGTGGTGGTGGCGATCGACAGCGTGCTGCTGCCGCGCCTGCAAGGCGACCGGCTGGACGTGGATCCGGTGGTGGTGCTGGTGTCCCTGAGCTTCTGGTACCTGATCTTCGGCATCATCGGCGCCCTGTTCTCCACCGTGCTGACGGTGGTGGCGATCGCCATCGCCGCCGAGACCCCGCGCGTCCGCTGGCTGGCGATCGTGCTGTCGAAGAAGGGCGACGGGGTGATCCCCAGCGGAGGGTAGGCGCGGCGCTGAGCCGCCTCCTCTTATTTGGGTATTGGGGGCGCCATTCGTCACCGATCTGGGGCTAAGCTTGATGCTTCGGCCAGCGCGATCCCGGCCCAGCGGACGGAGTAGATCCATGCACGCCTGCACCATCCCTCCGGCCGCGCTGCGCGATGAACACGCGGTCGAGATCGCCCGGGTCTGGATCGCCGAACAGGGCCTGCATTGTTCGATGAAGATCGGTCTCTACGCCGCCGAGGACGGGGCGGAAGCCGAGATCAAGGCGTGGGGGATCATCCTGGCCGATTTCACCCAGCACATCGCCAACGCCCTGAGCGCCGAAGGCTTCGGCGCTCCGGCCGACCTGCATGAGGCCCTGGTCGAGGTGCTGACCCAGGAACTGAACGCCCCGACCTCGGCCGCCCGGGGCGAATGGGCCTCCAAGCCGAGCTGACGCGGCCTATCCGAAGTCTTCCTCCAGCGCCGCCAGCCGCGCGGCCTGGTCCTCGGCGATCAGGGCGTCGAGGATCTCGTCGAGGTCGCCCTCCACCACCTTGGGCAGGTTGTAGAGCGTCAGGTTGATGCGGTGGTCGGTCACCCGGCCCTGCGGGAAGTTGTAGGTGCGGATGCGCTCGGAGCGGTCGCCCGAGCCGACCTGGTCCTTGCGCGCCTCCGAGCGGGCGGTGTCGAGCGCGGTGCGCTGCATGTCGTAGAGCCGCGCCTTCAGCACCTTCATGGCCTTGGCCCGGTTCTGGTGCTGCGACTTCTCCGACGAGGTCACCACGATGCCGGTGGGCAGGTGGGTGATGCGCACGGCGGAGTCGGTCTTGTTGACGTGCTGGCCGCCCGCGCCCGAGGAGCGATAGGTGTCGATGCGCAGGTCGCCGTCCTTGATCTCGATCTCGACGTCCTCGACCTCGGGCAGCACGGCCACGGTGGCGGCCGAGGTGTGGATGCGCCCCTGGGCCTCGGTGGCCGGCACGCGCTGCACCCGGTGCACGCCGCTCTCGAACTTCAGGCGGCCGAACACCCCCTCGCCGGTGACCGAGGCGATGATCTCCTTGAAACCGCCGGCCTCGCCTTCCGATGCGCTCTCCACCTCGACCCGCCAGCCGCGCTCGGACGCGTAGCGCTGGTACATGCGGAACAGGTCGCCGGCGAACAGGGCCGCCTCGTCGCCGCCGGTGCCGGCGCGCACTTCGAGGATCGCCGAGGCGTTCTCGTCCTTGTCCTTGGGCGCCAGCATCAGGGCCACCTCGCGCTCCAGCCCAGGCAGGCGTTCGTCGAGCGCCTGAAGCTCGTCCTGGGCCATGGCCTTCAGCTCCGGATCGCCCGAGGCCAGCATCTCCTCGAGTTCGGGGCGCTCGGCCCGGGCCCTGGCGAGGCCGGCGATGGCGTCGGCCACCGGCTTCAGCTCGGCGTGCTCCTTGGAGAGCCTGACGATCTCGACCCCGTCCGTGGCCGCGCCCATGCGCGCCTCCACCTGGTGGAAGCGGTCGAGCAGCTGGTCGAGGCGGGCCTGGGGGAGGTGCATGGCAATCCAATTAGCAAGGCGCGCCTCTTAGCGCACGCAGGCGTGGCTTGCCATATGGCGCCCGGCCTCCGACATTCTGGTCATGGACCTCACGGCCGAAACCTCTCCGCCTGCGCACGGGCCGTCCGCGCACGAGCCGCTGGTCCCGCCCGCGCCGATTCCGCCCAAGGGTCCCCTGCCCCTCTGGCGCTTCATGCGGCAGCTGTCGAAGAGCACGATCGGCATCTGGGGCGAGCGCGCCTACGAGACGCCCATCCTGGCCGGCAAGCGCTTCGGCCGGAACACCCTGATGGTCAACGACCCGGAGGGCGTGCGCCACGTGGCGGCCGGCGACACCAAGGGGCTCTACGGCAAGTCGATCACCACCCGCCGCCTGGTGCGCCCGGCGGTCGGCGACGGCCTGATCCTGGCCGAGGGCGCGCAGTGGCGCCAGCAGAGGCGCGTGCTGGCGCCCGCCTTCACGCCCAACACCGTCAACCTGTTCATCCCCCACTTCAAGGCGGCCGCCGAGGCCCTGATCAGCGACCTGTCCAAAGGCCCGCGCCACAACCTCGCCCTGGCCTTCCAGGAGACGGCGCTGGACGCCGCCTGCCGCGCCCTGTTCTCCATGCCGATCGGCGGCCGCGGACGGCGGCTGGCCAAGCTGGCGCGCAACTACGTCAAGGGCCCGGGCCGGCCGATGATCTGGGACTCCCTGGCCCCATCCGAGCGCTTCCTGGCGTTCCTCACGCCCGGCCGCTGGCTGTTCCGCAAGCGCTGGCTGAAGGAGGTGCGCGGCATCGTCGCCGAACGCCGCGCCCAGGAGCGTGACCCGGACCGGCCCTCGGACCTCCTGGACCTGTTGCTGGAGTCCCGCGCGCCGGACTCCCAGGCCGAGATGACCGACGAGGAGGTCCGCGACCAGGTCGCCACCTTCATCACCGCCGGCTTCGAGACCACCGCCCGGCTGCTGTTCTGGACGCTCTATCTGCTCAGCCTGGACAAGGCCGAACAGCAGCGCCTGCGCCAGGAGGTGACCGCCTTCCCGCCCGACAGGGTCAAGGTGCTGGCCAACCTGCAGAAATGGCCGCGCCTGCGCGCCGTGCTGCAGGAGTCCATGCGCCTCTACCCGCCGGCACCGCTGTTCACCCGGGTGGCCGTGGCGGAGGACGTGGTCGCCGGCCACAAGGTCGAGCCCGGGACCCTGGTGATGATCAGTCCGTGGCTGATGCACCGGCACAAGACCCTGTGGCAGCGGCCCGAGGCCTTCATCCCCGACCGCTTCGAGGGCAAGCCGCAGGACTACATGACCAACGGCGCCTACATCCCGTTCGGCTGCGGCCCGCGCATCTGCATCGGCGCCACCTTCGCCCTGGCCGAGGCTTCGGTGGTCCTGGCCATGCTGCTGCAGCGGTTCGACGTGGACCTCGACGACGACCGGCCGGTGATGCCGGTGTCGGTCATCACCACCATGCCCGACATCGAACCCTGGTTCCGGCTGACGCCGACGCCTAGCTAAGCGTCCAGCACGAAGCGCACCTCGCGGGCGGGGAAGTCGATCGACACCTTGGCGCACTTGCGCAGGGTGCTCATGCCCAGCAGCAGCGACGGCTTGCCGTGCAGGCCCAGGTGCTCGAACACATAGAGGTCGGCATAGGCGACCTGCTCGTGGCGCACGATCACCTTGCCGATATGCAGTTCGGGCAGCTCGCCGATGTCGACCTTGGCCGACTCGCCGGCGACGTCGATCAGGTTGGCCTGCTGCGCGCGCCGGCGCGCCAGGAAGACGCGCATGGCGTTGTTGCCGATGGTCACCTCGCTGCCGGTGTCGATGATCACATAGAGCGGGACGCCCTCGACGTCGGAGTCCACCAGCAGCAGCTGGCCGTACTTGGACTTGGCCTGCACCACCAGCACCCCGGGGTCCTGCTCCTGGCGCACCGTCTTGGTGATGGTCATCTGCTTCTTGTGGAAATCCATCACCAGCCGCTGGTTGGCCACCGCGTCGATGCCGAGCATGCCCAGCGCGCCGAGGTTGCCGAGCTGCAGCACCGGGGCCTTGAAGTTGGTCAGTTCGCGGTGGCCGACGGCGAGGCTGGCCACCCGCACGCTGTCGGTCTGGGCCTGGGCCGCCGCCGCCCTGATCTGCAGGAAGCCGGTCGACGGCAGGCCGAGCTGGGCGGCCAGGGCGTCGGACAGGACGGTGCGGTTTGAGCCGGTGTCGATGACGAACGGGAACGGGCCGCGGCCATTGACGGTCACCGGCACGGTCATGCGGTTGTTCAGGTCGACCGAGGCGGCCAGCACCGCGTCGGAAACCGGCTCGGGTATCGGCGCCGCGGCGGGATCGAGCGGGGGCGCGGCCGCCAGAACCGGCGTCGGCGCCGGATCGGCCCTTGCAAGCGCGGGGACGGCCAAGG
Organism: Caulobacteraceae bacterium; assembly: GCA_036500495.1. Classification (GTDB taxonomy): domain Bacteria; phylum Pseudomonadota; class Alphaproteobacteria; order Caulobacterales; family Caulobacteraceae; genus BOG-938. Next base: position 1,956 of record DASYBX010000148.1, on the reverse strand, counting down.
CTCCAGCGGCCAGACCCAGGGTGAAGACCCGTCTGTCAGGACGCGCGAAGGGTTGGTCCCGGCCTCCCATGGGCGGAACTATAGTCCTGTTATTCCACAGGGAAAATGGTCAGCCGGCGAGCTTGGCGATCGGCGTGGTGGCGGCCTGCAGCGGCGCGTGGGCCTGGCCGGCGACGATCACGTCGAACGCCTGGAAATTCGGCGCATCCACCGTCAGGCCCGGCACGTTGGCCGGCGCGCGGAACGCCTCGCCGGGCTGCAGCTGGCGGGCGAAGTAGATCGAGCCGTCGCCGCCCTTGACCACCAGGGAGGCCGATTTCAGGGCGCGCAAGGTCACCACCGACTTGTTGGCCGGGGCGCCGTAGACCGCCGCGTGGGGATTGATGAACACCTTGGCCGGCGCGGGCGCCGGATCGGCCGCGGCCTCGGGTCCGCCGACGGCCTTGGCCATCCCGGGCGTGACATAGGGCTGGGGCACGTCCGAGTCGGCCGGAGCCGGCAGGGCGGCGCCGAGCGCCACCGGCCCGCTGGCCGCCAGGGACTTGGGCGGCGGGGTGTTGGTCACCGCGACCGGCGGGGTCGGGGCGCCGTCGTGGGCGACCGCGTGCTGCGCCAGGTTCCACATCACCACAGCCGTGGCCACCACCACGCAGCAGCCCGCCAGCCACGACAGGCGCGCGTCGCGTTCCTTGCGCACGCCCGCCGGGGCCTTGAGGGCTTCGTCAGGCGACGGTGCATCCTTGCGGAACTGCCGCACGGCCAGGTCGCCAGGGGCGCCCACGGCGTCGGCATAGGCTTTGACGTAGCCCACCGCGAACGGGCGCGAGGGCAGCTGGTCGAGGCTCATCTCTTCGAGCGCCTGCAGATAGACGCGGCGGATGCAGGTCTTGCCGGCGATGTCGGCCAGGGACAAGCCCTTGGCCTCGCGCAGGGCGCGCAGCGCCTGCCCGATGTTGGCCCCTGAATCGATCAGGGACTGAAGACCCACACTCACCCCCCCATGCACGCCCGAAGCTACCGCCTCACTGGCGACCATGTCGGAGTCGGCGCCCCCGCCGAAATCCAAAGGCATGGCTCCGAAAACCCTCGCAGAATCGCTGACCACCCGAAAACGCCAACACTACGTGCATAAGATAGCACAGCTAGTGTTAACCAAGGGTTTGGATATCAATCTATGGTCGCAAATTCAATGGACTAGACTGCGACATAGAGCTTTCGTGCGAGGGTTTCGATCTCGCTGCGCACCGAGCCCGCCGATCCCTTCAGCAGATTGAGCACGCCGCGGCGCGCCGCCTCGCGGTCGCAGGACAGCACCATGCGCTTCACCGGCCCGACTCCCGAGGGCGGCATGGACAGGCGGTCGAAGCCGAGGGCCACCAGGGCGAAGGCCTCCAGCGGCCGGCCGGCCATTTCGCCGCACACCGAAACCGGCGTGCCCGATTCGGCGCAGGCGTCCTGGATGGTCTTCATCACCCTGAGCGCCGGCGGCGACAGGAAGTCGTAGCGGTCGGCCACGCGCGGATTTCCGCGGTCGGCGGCGAACAGGTACTGCATCAGGTCGTTGGTGCCCACCGAGACGAAGTCCGTCATCGGCAGGAGCGCGTCCAGGTGCCAGAGCAGCGACGGCGCCTCGATCATCGCCCCGACCCGCAGCAGGGACGGCGCCGGGCGCCCGCGCCGCTGCGCCCAGGCGACCTCGTGGTCGACCAGCGCCCGCGCCGTGCGGAACTCCTCGACGCTGGCCACCAGGGGGAACATCACGCGCAGCTCGCGCCCGCGCGTCGCCCAGATCAGGGCGCGCAGCTGCAGGCGCAGCAGGGCCGGACGGTCGAGCCCGAGACGCACGGCGCGCCAGCCCAGCGCCGGATTGTCCTCGCGCTCGGCCTCCAGGTACGGCAGCACCTTGTCGCCGCCGAGGTCCAGGGTGCGGAAGGTGACCGGCAGGTCCCCCGCCCC
>DASYBX010000147.1:0-10786 GCA_036500495.1 Caulobacteraceae bacterium | reverse complement strand
CGGGCTCGAACTTGTCGCGGTTGGTCCAGGCCTTGATCAGGGTGTCCTGCACCAGGTCGTCGGCATCGGAAGAATTGTGGCTCAGCGACCAGGCGAAGGCGCGCAGGGCGGGAATCAGCTGCACCACGGAGTCGCGCCAGTCCAGATCCTTTCCCGCCTTGCCGGCAGGAACGGCGGCCTCATCCTCGGCCGTGCCGGGCGGACCCATCATGGATTACCCCTTGCGCCAAGGTGGCGGCAATCGCGACGAGCGCCAGCGCGTCGCCGGTCTGGCCAACCGAAACGCTTCAGCCGGCCAGGCGTTCCGAGGGATTCAAGCGGAGCAGCCTTCTCGCTGCCCCGCCTGGAATCGTCCGGATTACATAGAGCGGCGGTTCTCCGCCGTGCGGCTGGTGCGGCCGCCGCCGTGAGACGCTTCCCCACCTTTGCGGCCGGCGGCCGCGGCGAGGTCGCGATCCTGCGAGAAGCTGCGCTTCTCGTCCGGAACACTGGCGCCGCCTTTGCGGGCGATTTCCCGCTGACGGTCCTTGTCCATCGCGGCGAACCCCCGGCGCGAGGGCGTTTTGTGCGGGGTTTCCTGAGCCATAGCTAACTCCTTGGGGGGAAGGCTTACATCGAGCGATCGGTCGGCGAGGGGACCCGCGACGACCGGACTTAGGGGAGCGACCGGACCGTGCTCGGCGACCACAGCCCTCGGAGGGAGGATCTTGTCGAGGCGGCTCTGCGGGGCGCGGTCATGGTCGTCTCCGTCAACCCCCCGCGCAGTTAACTCGCAACACCGCGCTCGGTTCGATCTAAAATGCGAAAGAATTTCGGGCCTTGGCTCGATCCGACCGGAGCGGTGTCGTTGGCCGCCGCCGGGTGGGGCCGGGGCAGGGCGACGCGCACCTGCGTGCTGCCGGGCCAAGGGCCGGGCTCGATCCGCCCCTTCAGTTGACGGACATAGCCCTGGATCAGGTCGTGGGACACGCGGCCGTCCGGCTCGGGCGCAGGTTCGGACTCCGGCGCGGGCGACCAGGCCAGGACCACGGACTCGCCCTCGAAACGCACCTGCAGATGGAAGGCGCAGGGGCCGCACAGGGCGTGGCAGGCGTGCAGCAGGGCCTCGGCCGCCAGCATCACCAGCCGCGAACCGGTCTCCAGCGAGATCAGGCCGGGCTCGATCTCGGTGGTGATCTCCAGCAGGCGACGGCCGACGCCCAGGCGCGCCCGGCTCTGGCGCACGAAGGTCTCGAACAGCTCGGTGGTGGAGACCTGTTCTTCGTCCTCCTGCGCCTGCACGAAGCGCTGGCCGAGGGCGATGGCGTCGACCCGCACCAGGGCGTCGAGCAGGGCCTCGCGGGCGGCCGGATCGACCGCGCGGTTGGCCTGCAGGCTGAGCAGGCTGCCGACGATCTGCAGGTTGTTCTTCACGCGATGGTGAACCTCGCGCAGCAGCACGATTTGCTCGTCCAGGGCGTCGCGCAGGGCCTGGTCGCGGTGCTCGACCGCCGAGGCCATCGCCTCGACCGCCTGGCCCAGGGCCTGGAATTCGACGGGAGCCAGCTGCAGGCGCCGGGGACGCAGGCTGTAACGGCCGCGCGCATAGGCGCGCGAGAGGCGCTCCAGATAGGTGAGCCAGTTCATCACCAGGGCCTCCCACGACAGGGAGACCACCAGGATCGCGGCGATGCCGATCATCAGGGGCAGGGCGGCCACGGTGACCCAGGCGGCGACGCTGGGCAACCGTTGGGTTTCGGAGGCGCGCAGGATCGCCATGCTGGAGGCGAACAGCATCATCGGGGCGATGGCCAGGGTGGTCAGGATCACCAGCGCCGTGCGCAGGCTGCGCAGGGGGCCGATGCCCGACCACGCCTTGGGATGAATAGACCTACGCGGATTGCGGCCGTGCCCAGACGTCTCCGCCGTGGCTGGTTCCATCATCTGGACACTGGCCTCTCGCCTTCTGGGTACAGCCAGCGAAAAGGCCGGCTTTGTCGGAAAGCCAACGCAACCCCGAGCCGGCCGGTTCCAGGCGGGGAACCCCGTCGCGGCTGAGCCATTTGCATTGCGGACCCCGGGGGGCTGCCCGAAGTAGGCAGGAGCAGAGAATGAACTTCTTGAGCAGCGATTTCGACCGTCCGGCGCGCAAGGCGAGCCGGGCCGGCAAGGCCGCCGCCCGCACCGCCCAGGCCACCGCCATGGCGGTGGCCGACGAGGCCCGCACCTTCAGCAAGAAGAGCGCCCGGCACGTGAACAAGGGCATGGCCAAGGGACAGCGCCAGGCCCAGGCCGTGCGCAGCGCCGGCGAGGAGGCCGCGGAGATCGCCGGCCAGAGCCTGCGCGCCGCCCTGGAGAACCTGCAGGGCAGTTCGGCCGAATTGAGCCGCTGGGCCGGAAGCAAGGCCTCCGAGTATCGCGACCAGGCCGGCGCCGTGGTGCGCGAGCGGCCGGTCAGCTCGCTTGGCTCCATGCTGGCGATCGGGGCCCTGCTGGGCCTGCTGATGAGCCTGACCATGCGCCGCGGCGGCGACTACGGCTCGCGGCTGCTGTAGCCACTCGTCCATCTTCCCCGGGGCGAGCCCCGGGGAGTCTTTGCCAGCTTTTCCTAAACGATCCCGCGACGCACGAGGTCATCGACCACGCGGCTGGCGAGTTCCTGCGCCGTGGCCTCGGCCGTGTGCAGCACGATCTCGGCGTCGTCGGGACGCTCGTAGGGAGAGGAAACGCCGGTGAAATTGGCGATCTCGCCCTTGAGGGCCTTGGCGTAGAGCCCCTTGGGGTCGCGTCCGATACAGGCCTTGATGTCGGTGTCGACGAACACCTCGATGAACTCGCCGTCGGCCAGCAGCTCGCGCGCCATCTGACGCTCGGCGCGGAACGGCGAGATGAACGAGGCGAGCGTCACCACCCCCGCTTCCACGAACAGCTTGGCCACCTCGCCCACACGGCGGATGTTCTCCACCCGATCGGCGTCGGCGAACCCGAGGTCGCGGTTGAGGCCGTGGCGCACGTTGTCGCCGTCGAGCAGGAAGGTGCGCACGCCGCGGGCGTGCAGTTCCTGCTCCACCAGGTTGGCGATGGTCGACTTGCCCGAGCCCGACAGGCCCGTGAACCACAGCACCGCCGACTTGTGGCCGTTCAGCGCCTGGCGGCCGGCCTTGTCGACCAGCAGCGACTGGCGATGGATGTTGGCCGCCCGGCGCAGGCCGAAGCTGATCATGCCCGCGCCCACCGTGGCGTTGGTGTAGCGGTCGATCAGGATGAAGGCGCCGGTCTCGCGGTTGTCGTTGTAGGCGTCGAAGGCGATGGGCTGGCCGGTGGAGAAGTTGCAGAAGCCGATCTCGTTCAGCGCCAGGGTGCGCCCGGCGAGGTGCTCCAGGGTGTCGACGTCGATCTTGTGCTTCAGCGCCGTGACCTTGACCGGCGTCGACTGGGCGCCGATGCGCATCAGATAGGGGCGGCCGGGCAGCAGGGGCTCGTCGGTCATCCACAGAAGGTGGGCGGCGAACTGGTCGGCCACTTCCGGACGCTCCGTGGGCGGGACGATCACGTCGCCACGGGCCACGTCGATCTCATCGGCCAGCGTCAGGGTGACGGCCTCGCCGGCGCGGGCCTCGGGCAGGTCGCCGTCATAGGTGACGATGCGCTCGACCGTGGTCTGGCGGCCCGAAGCGGCCACCACCACCTTGTCGCCCGGACGCACCACGCCCGAAGCCAACGTGCCGGAGAAGCCGCGGAAGTCGAGGTTCGGGCGGTTGACCCACTGCACCGGGAAGCGGAACGGCAGTTCTGCGGCCGAACTCTCGACGTCGACCTGCTCCAGGTGCCCGATCAGGGTCGGACCCTTGAACCAGGGCAGCTTGTCGGAGCGGGTGTAGACGTTGTCGCCGTAGCGGGCCGACACCGGGATCGGGGTGATCGAGGTGAAGTCCAGCGGCTTGGCGAAGTCCATGTAGTCGGCGACGATGCGGTCGAACACCGCCTGGTCGAAGTCGACCAGGTCGATCTTGTTCACCGCCAGCACGACGTGGCGTACGCGCAGGAGCGAGCAGATGTAGCTGTGGCGGCGGGTCTGGGTCAGCACGCCCTTGCGCGCGTCGATCAGGATCACCGCCAGGTCGGCGTTCGACGCGCCGGTGGCCATGTTGCGGGTGTACTGCTCGTGCCCGGGGGTGTCGGCGACGATGAACGAGCGGTTCGGCGTGGTGAAGAAGCGGTAGGCCACGTCGATGGTGATGCCCTGCTGGCGCTCGGCCTCCAGGCCGTCGACCAGCAGCGCGAGGTCGATGTCCTCGCCCACGGTGCCGTGCTTCTTGGAGTCGCGCTCGAGCGTCGCCAGCTGGTCTTCGAAGATCAGCTTGGAGTCGTAGAGCAGGCGGCCGATCAGGGTCGACTTGCCGTCGTCCACCGAGCCGCAAGTGAGGAATCGCAGGAGGCCCTTGGTTTCAGCAGCTTCGTCAGCGGCTTGAAGCGAGGTCTTCACGAGGCTGTCGCCATCGACAATTGTGCTTGGCATCAGAAATATCCCTCGCGCTTCTTCTTCTCCATCGAGGCGGACTCGTCGCTGTCGATCAGGCGGCCCTGGCGTTCGGAGGTGCGGGTGGCGCGCATCTCGTCGATGATGTCGTCGAGCGAGGCCGCCTTGGATTCCACCGCCGCGCTCAGCGGATAGCAGCCGAGCGAGCGGAAGCGCACCCAGCGCTTCTCCTCGACTTCGCCTGGCAGCAAAGGCATGCGGTCGTCGTCGCGCATGATCAGCATGCCGTTGCGGTGCACGACCGGGCGTTCGGCGGCTAGGTACAGCGGCACGATCGGTATGTTCTCGGCCCGGGTGTATTCCCAGATGTCGAGTTCGGTCCAGTTGCTGAGCGGGAAGACGCGGATGGTCTCGCCCTTGTTGATGCGGGTGTTGTAGAGCCGCCAGAGCTCCGGGCGCTGGTTGCGCGGGTCCCAGTTGTGGCCGGCCGAGCGGAACGAGAAGATACGCTCCTTGGCCCGGCTCTTCTCCTCGTCGCGGCGGGCGCCGCCGAAGGCCGCGTCGAAGCCGTAGAGGTCGAGCGCCTGCTTCAGCGCCTCGGTCTTCATCACCTGGGTGTGCAGGGAGGAACCGGAGTCGATCGGGTTGATGCCCCGCTCGACGCCTTCCTGGTTGGTGTAGATCTTCAGGTCGACGCCATAGCGGTCCACGATCATGTCGCGGTGGCGGATCATGTCCGCGAACTTCCAGGTGGTGTCGACGTGCAGCAGCGGGAACGGCGGCTTGGACGGATAGAAGGCCTTCACCGCCAGGTGCAGCATCACCCCCGAGTCCTTGCCGATCGAATAGAGCATGACCGGGTTGTCGAAGGCGGCCGCGACCTCGCGGATGATCTCGATGGACTCGGCCTCGAGCCGGCGCAGGTGGTCCGATAGGGGCCGTTTGGCCTCTGACGGGAAGGCGGAAGCTGCAGGTTGGGCTGTCATCGGCAAAGCTACGTCACCAGCGAAACGGGAACAGGATCGTCCCCGCCGGACCCTAGATAGGGACCGGCCCCTCAGCCTTTACAGGGCCTTAGGCGAGCGGGCAGCGCATCTTATCTTGCCGGGGTGTTAGGGGAGCTAATAGGCCCCGGCCCAAGCGCAAACCCGGGTCGGGGCCCAGATGCAGAGGCGGCCGCTACCCGATCAGCCGGCGGTACAGGTGCCAGGTGGCGTGGCCGAGGATCGGGACCACGAAGATCAGGCCGAACAGGGCCGGGATCGAGCCCAGCACCAGGGCGGCGGCGACGATCAGGCCCCACAGGGCCATGACCCGCGGATTGGCCGCGACGGCCTTCAGCGAGGTCTTCACCGCCTGGGTCACGCCGCCGTCGCGGTCGAGCAGCATGGGGAAGGAGATCACGCTGATCGCCATGGCCGTGGCGGCGAACAGGAAGCCGACCATCATGCCGACCACGATCATGGCCCAGCCCGGGGGCGTGGTGAACACAGCATCGAGGAAGGCGGCCAGGGACGGCGGCGTGGCTCCGATCGGGGTCATGAACATCGGTCCGAGGGTGGCGAAGTAGATGCTGTAGGCCACCGCCATCCACACCCCGAACAGCACCAGCATCAGGAAGCCGAGCCACAGCACCGAGGGCAGGGCGGGCGAGCGGAACACCTGGAAGCTGGTCATCCAGTTGACGGCTTCGCCGGCTTCGCGCCGGCGGCTGATCTCGTAGAGGCCGACGGCGGCCACCGGGCCGATGATGGCGAAGCCGGCGATCAGCGGGAAGGCCAGCGGGACCAGGTTCTGGCTGAACAGGAATTTCGCGAATACCAGGCCGGCCAGGGGATAGACCACGCCGATGAACAGGATGTCGTCGCGCACGGCCGCGAGGTCGGCCACGCCGGCCCGCAGGGCGGCCCACAGGTCTTGATTGGTGATCCGCCTGACGACCGGCTCGGCGGCCGACACATGATCGCGCCTGCGGACGGCGGCGTCTCCGGCCTCGGAAACGGCCGAGGACATCTGCTCTACGAAAATCTCGAACGGGTTACGGATATGACCTGAACGCGCCACGCCTTACCTCCCTGCTTTCGTTGCGCAGGCGGCTCGGCCCCGAACGGGGGCGCCGAGGCCCACGTCTGACAGACGGTACGCCCAAAAAATGGGGATGTCGCGACGGAAGCGCCATCCATGACGGATCAAATACTCGTCAGGGTTGGGAGTTTCCCGCGCGGGTTCAGATGGGCAGGGTGACCTTGGCGCGCAGGCCGCCCTGGGGCCGGTTCTGCAGGTCCACGTCGCCGCCGTGGGCCCGGGCGATGGAGCGGGCGACCGAGAGGCCGAGGCCGATGCCGCCGGTCTGGCGGTTGCGCGAGGGTTCGCGGCGGTAGAACGGATCGAACACCCGGTTCAGCTCGGCCTTGGGCACGCCCGGGCCTTCGTCCTCGATATCGATCTCGGCCAGGCGGTCGTGCACCGACAGGGTGCAGCGGGCGCGGGCGCCGTACTTGATAGCGTTCTCGATGAGGTTGGTGAGCAGCCGGCGCAGGGCCAGGGAGTCGGCCTCGACGACCACCTTCTCGGCCCGGGCGACCTGCACGTCCGCGCCGGTCTCGGCCATGTCGTCGACCACGCTCTCGAGCAGGGACGACAGCTCCAGCCGCGTGCGCTGGGGGTCGGCCTGGGCGTCGCGCACGAAGGTGAGGGTGGCGGCGATCATGGCCTCCATCTGGTCGATGTCGCCGGTCATCTTGGCCTGGGCCTCCTCGGGCGCGGCCTCGATGCGGAAGCGAAGGCGCGTGAGCGGCGTGCGCAGGTCGTGGGCGATGGCGGCGACCATGCTGGTGCGGTCGTCGACATAGCGGCGCAGGCGGTCCTGCATCTCGTTGAAGGCGGCGGCTGCCTTGGTGATCTCCGAGGAGCCCTTCACCGCCATGGGCGGGGCGCGCGGGTCGCGGCCGAACCGTTCGGCGGCGGCGGCGAACTGGCCGAGCGGCTTGGCCAGGACGCGGGAGAACAGGTAGGCCACCGGGATCAGGGCCACGACGCTGACGGCGAACCACAGCAGCAGGCGCTGTTGCCAGAAGGCCAGGCCCTTGCGCCCGCCGGTCTGCACCGTGAGCCATTGGCCGGTCTTCTGGTGGATCGCCACCTTGAACGGCGCGATCAGGAAGCTCTCCTCGCGTGGCTGGCCGCCATCGCCCAGGCGGTCGCGCACGATGCGGTAGCCGCGCCGGTCCGAAGGGCCGCCTTCGGTGATCACCAGGATGTCGTCCTGGCTGAGGCCGAGGTCCTCGGCCATCAGGCGGCGGAAGCCGAGGAAGCCCATGCGCGATTCCCGGTCGGTCTCGGGCTTCTGGAGCTCGCGGTGGATCACCAGGGGCGGATTGTTGCGGTCGGGGCGGTTGGCCGCCGGGGCCTGGCCGCGCAGGCCGCGCATGATCTCCGCCTCGGTGTAGAAGTTCGGCGGGGGCGGCGGCAGATTGAAGACGATCCACAGGTTGACCGCCTCGGCCCCGACCACGGCCGCCAGGACCAGGCCGAACACCTGGGCGAACAGCGTGCCCCGGCCGCGGCCCCAGAGCTTCATGTGCGCGTGACCTTGGCGCTGAACATGTAGCCTTCGTTGCGGATGGTGCGGATCAGCTCCTGGCCGCCGGCGCCGTCGTCCAGCTTCTTGCGCAGGCGGCTGATCTGGACGTCGATGGCGCGGTCGTAGGCCTCGGTCTCGGGACCCCGGGCGAAGTCGAGCAACTGGTCGCGGGTCAGCACGCGCTGAGGCCGCTCGACCAAGGCGCGCAGCAGGGAGAACTCGCCGCTCGACAGGTTGATCACCACCGACTGCGGCGTCTTCAGTTCGCGCCGCACGAGGTCGAGGCGCCAGCCGGCGAACTCCAGCACCCCGCCGTGATGTTCCTCGACGCCTGCCTTCGGTTCCTGGCGGCGGCGCAGCACCGCGCGCACCCGGGCCAGCAGCTCACGCGGGTTGCAGGGCTTGGGCAGGTAGTCGTCCGCGCCGATCTCCAGGCCGACGATGCGGTCGGTATCCTCGCCCATGGCTGACAGCATGATGATCGGCGGGCCGGCGCCCGCCAGGCGGCGGCAGATCGACAGGCCATCCTCGCCCGGCAGCATGATGTCCAGCACCATCAGGTCGATGCCGCCACGCTCCAGGATCCGTTCCATGGCGGCGGCGTCGGCGGCGGTGTCCACGGTGTAGCCGTGACGGGTCAGGAATTCCGCGACCACGTCGCGGATGCCGGGATCGTCGTCCACCATCAGGATGTGGGCGCTGGCGCCGGATGTGCGGCTCAAATCAAGATCATCCATGTAGCCGGTTGTTCCAAACCAGCGTCGCTGCGGAATTTCGAATTTGCAACACAGTTCGGCGGCAAATTTCAGCTCGGGAATGTCACATGTCGCGATCGGCAGACTTCCGATCGACCCCGCGGATCAGGCCCGGGATTTCAGCCTCTCGCCAACACCCGGTCGGCGACGAAGGGATTGGACGCCCGTTCGGCCCCGAATGTCGACATCGAACCGTGGCCGGGCACGAATTGCACGTCCTCGCCGAGCGGCCACAGCTTCTGGGTGATGGCCGCGATCAGGGCGCCGTGGTCGCCGCGCGGGAAGTCGGTGCGGCCGATCGAGCCCTGGAACAGCACGTCGCCGACCTGGGCGAAGCGGGTCTCGCGATTGAAGAACACCACGTGGCCGGGGGTGTGGCCCGGGCAGTGGATCACCTCGAAGACGAGGTCGCCCACGCTCACCGTGTCGCCGTCGTGAAGCCAGCGGTCGGGCTCGAAGTCCTGGCCGGACATGCCCCATTTCAGGGCGTCGGTCGGGATGCGCTCGATCCAGAACCGGTCGTCGGGATGCGGCCCCTCGACCGGGACGCCCGTGGCCTCGCGCAGGGCCTGGACCCCGCCGGCGTGGTCGGCGTGGCCGTGAGTGACCCAGATCTTCTCCAGCTCCAGGCCGTGCTGGGCGAGGATCTGCAGCAGGCGCTCGACCTCGCCGCCCGGGTCGATGACGGCGGCCTTCTTCGTCGCGACGCACCACACCAGGGTGCAGTTCTGTTGCAGCGGCGTCACCGGGACGATCAGGGCGGAGAGGGGGGCGGGGGAGGAAGACAATATGTCGCGGTCCTGGGCGGTGGGCGCCGTAAAATGTCGCATTGGGTAAAGCCGCCTTAAGATTCCGGGCGGCATCTATGGCCTAACACAGTCGTCCGGAGGGACGGAATGAAGGCCTTTGTGAGTCTGGCCGCCGAGATTACGCCGCGGCATGCGGCAAGGGCGGCCGTTTTGGGCCTCGCCTATGTGTTCACCCTCTGGGCCAGCTTGTCCCTCAACGAGCACCAGTGGCCCGTGTTCTGGGTGTGCAACGCCTTCATCGCCGCCATGGTGCTGCTGCTGGAAGGCTCGCCGGTCCTGTGGATGATGCTCGGCGCCGCCGCCGTGGTCTCGGTCCCGTTCTTCCACCTGACCTCCCCCAGCTGGGGCAACGCCCTGTTGCGGGTGGCGCTCAACCTCGGCGAAGGGATCGGCGCCGGCCTGCTGGCGCGCCGGGTGCTGGGGCCGCGTCGCCTGCTGCGCACCGCGGCCGGGTTCCTCAAGGTGCTGCTGCTGGCCGTGCTGCCCGCCGTGGCCATGAACTGGCTGATCCACGATCTGTTCTTCCAGGCCTCGCACGACGCTCAGCTGATCCAGTCATGGCGCGCGGGCTTCCTGCCGCATCTGCTGGGCATGGCGGTGACCCTGCCGGTGCTGGTGCTGATGTTCCAGAAGCCGCCGCCGGAGCTGCAGCGCTCGCTGTGGGAGACCATCGGCGTCGTCGGCGTGTTCGCCCTGGGCACCCACCTGATCTTCAACGTCCTGCGCATGCCCACCGCCTTCGCGCTCAGCCCCCTGATCCTGCTGGCGGCCTTTCGCCTGGGCCCGCGCGGCTCGGTGTTCAGCCACATGGCGATCGCCCTGGTCTGCCTTCCGGCGACGATCTACGGCGGCGGGTCCTTCGCCCTGCACCCGTCCTGGGATCTGCGCGACCGGGCCCTGGTCTATCAGGGCGTGCTCCTGTCCTCGACCTTCGGAGTGTCGCTGTGCGCCTTCATGGTCGCCGAGCAGATCCGCCTGCGGCGCCTGTTGACCCTGCGCGCCAGCCACGCCCGTGAGGCGCGCCGGCGGGCCCTGGTCGCCAGCCGGGCCAAGAGCGAGTTCCTGGCCACCATGAGCCACGAGATCCGCACCCCGATGAACAGTATCCTCGGCTTCACCGAGCTGCTGCTGCTCGATCCGAGCGTGTCGCAGGGCGCGCGCGAGCAGGTGAAGGTGATCG
>DASYBX010000146.1:0-62661 GCA_036500495.1 Caulobacteraceae bacterium | reverse complement strand
CCGAGGTTGTGGGTCACGATGACGATGGTGTGGTCGGCCTTCAGCTCGAGCAGGGTCTCTTCCAGCTTGGCGGTGGAGATCGGGTCGAGCGCCGAGGCCGGTTCGTCGAGCAGGATCACCTCGGGGCGCACGGCCACGCCGCGGGCCACGCACAGGCGCTGCTGCTGGCCGCCCGACAGGCCCTGGCCGGAGGTGTGCAGCTTGTCCTTCACCTCGTCCCACAGGGCCGCCTTGCGCAGGGATTCCTCGACCCGCCCATCGAGGTCGGCGCGACCCAGGTTCTCGTACAGGCGCACGCCGTAGGCCACGTTGTCGTAGATCGACATGGGGAATGGCGTCGGCTTCTGGAACACCATGCCGATCCGCGCGCGCAGGGCCGACAGGTCCTGCTTGCCTTCCAGGATGTTCTCGCCGTCGAAGATGATCTCGCCCTCGGCGCGCTGGCCGGGATACAGGGCGTAGATGCGGTTCAGCGTGCGTAGCAGGGTGGACTTGCCGCAGCCGGACGGGCCGATCAGGGCCGTGATCTGCTTCTCGCCGAACGCGGTCGAGACCCCGTGCAGGGCCTTCGACTTGCCGTAGTAGAAGTTGAGGTTGCGGATATCGAGCTTGGCCGTGCCTTCGGGCAGCCGCTCGACGTAGGACTCATAGGTCTCGGCGGTGGCCTGGACGTTCATGACTGACGGTTCTCCCGGGTGAGGGTTCGGGCGATGATGTTCACACCGAGGACGGCGACGGCGATCAGCAGAGCGCCGGCCCAGGCCAGCTTGCGCAGGTCGTCGTAGGCGGACAGGCCGCCATTGAAGATCACGCTCGGCAGGTTGGCCATGGGCTTGGTCATGTTCAGGCTGAAGAACTGGTTGTTCAGGGCGGTGAACAGCAGGGGCGCGGTTTCGCCGGAGATGCGGGCGAAGGCCAGCAGACCCCCGGTCAGGATGCCAGTGCGGGCCGAGCGCCACAGGATGCGGCGAACGGTGGAGGCCAGGGGCGAGCCGAGGGCGACGCCGGCCTCGCGCAGGGCCGAGGGCTGCAGCTTGAGCACGTCCTCGGTGGTGCGGGTCACCACCGGCGCGGCCAGCAAGGCCAGGGCCACCGAGCCGGCGAGACCCGAGAAGCCATGGAACGGCGCGACCAGCATCTGGTAGATCGCCAGGCCGACCAGGATCGACGGCGCCGACAGCAGGACGTCGTTCACGAACCGCACCACCTTGCCGTAGGCCGAATCGCCGGCGTATTCGGCCAGCCAGGTGCCGGCCAGGACGCCGATGACCACGGCGATCAGCATGGCCAGGGCGCACATCAGGATCGAGCCGACGATGGCGTTGCGCAGGCCGCCGGGCGAACCCGGAGCCGGCGTGTCCATGGTGAAGATCTGCAGGTTCATCCCGCCCAGGCCGTCCTTGAACAGCGAGAACAGGATGGCGGCCAGGGCTGCGAGCGCGATCGCGGCGGTGATCCAGCAGAATCCGACGAAGAGGGCGTTGCCGGCCTTGCGCCGGGCGATGAGGACCTTCGACTTCATGGTCACACCACCTTCTGCTGGCCGAGCAGGGCCCGGGCCATGGCCAGCACCGCGAAGGTGATCAGGAACAGCACGAGGCCCAGCGCGATCAGCGCCGAGGTGTGCATGTCCGTGGTCGCTTCGTTGAACTCGTTGGCGATCGTCGAGGCGATGGTCGAACCGGAGTCGAACAGGTTCTTGGGGAAGGCGTGCGAGTTGCCGATGATGAAGGTCACCGCCATGGTTTCGCCGAGCGCGCGGCCCAAGCCCAGCATGACCGCGCCCACGGCGCTGCGCTTGATGTAGGGCAGCGACACCTTGGTGATCACTTCCATGGTGCTGGAGCCGAGGCCGTAGGCGCTCTCGCGCACCTGGGCTGGCACCGTCATCATCAGGTCGCGCAGCACCGCGGCGATGAACGGCAGGACCATGATCGCCAGGATGATCGAGGCGGTGAGGATGTTGGCGCCGTTGGGGATGCCGCTGGTCATCTTGTCGAGCAGCGAGCCCGGCTTGGCGAGGGTCAGGAGCGGCAGCTGGATGTGCAGGGCGAACCAGGGCGCCAGCACGAACAGGCCCCACATGCCGTAGACGATCGAAGGGATGCCGGCCAGGAGCTCGACCGCCGTACCGATCGGGCGGCGCAGCACCGGCGGACAGAACTCGACCAGGAACACGGCGATGCCGAAGGCGATCGGCAGGGAGATGGCCAGGGCCAGGAAGGCGGTGATCAGGGTGTCGACGATCGGGCCGGCGGCCCCGTAGACCTCGGTGACCGGGTTCCAGCTGCGGATGAACAGGAAGTTCACCCCGAACTTGTGGAAAGCCGGCCAGCCGCCGATCAGCAGCGACACCAGCACCCAGCACAGGGCGGCCAGCAGCACGGTGGCGCTGGCCAGGCACAGGGCCTCGAAGAACGGATCGAGCGCCCCGCCTCTCGGCTTACCCTTGGCCACGGGCGTCTGCCCGGCCTCTGTTCGGTCGATCGTCAGGGTCATCCAGGACTCGGAGTTCTCGGCGTCTACGAGGTGTACGAACTTTCGGCCCCGAAGAAAAAGGTGCGGGAGGAGATCTCTCCCCTCCCGCCATCGGATTCTCGGGGAGGAGAATTACTTGGCCGCGAAGATGGCCTTGCCGTCCGCGCCCTTGATCTCGGACGCCCATTCCTTGCGCATCATGGCCTTCACGGGGGCGGGAAGCGGCACATAGTCGAGCTGCACGGCGGCGGCGTCGCCGCTCTTGTAGGCCCAGTCGAAGAACGCCATCACTTCCTTGGCGTTCTGCGGCTTGTCCTGCTTGGTGTGCATCAGGATGAAGGTGGCCGCGGTGATCGGCCAGGACTTGGCGCCCGGCTGGTCGAGCAGCAGCAGGTAGTTGCCGGGAGCCTTGCTCCAGTCGGCGCCCGAGGCGGCGGCCCCGAAGGCGTCGGCGGTCGGTTGCACGAAGGCCTTGTCCTTGTTCTGCATGGCCGCGTGGATCATCTTGTTCTGCTTGGCATAGGCGTATTCGACGTAGCCGATCGAGCCGATCGTCTGCTTCACGAAGGCGGCCACCCCGTCGTTGCCCTTGCCGCCGAGGCCGACCGGCCATTCCACGGCGTCGTTGGCGCCCACCTTCTGGGCCCAGGCCGGGCTGTGGTTCGACAGGTAGGTGGTGAACACGAAGCTGGTGCCCGAGCCGTCCGAGCGGTGCACGACGGTGATCGGCACGTTCGGCAGCTTCACGCCGGGGTTCAGGGCGGCGATCGCCGGGTCGCCCCAGGTCTTGACCTCGCCGATGAAGATCTTGGCCAGCACTTCGCCGGTCAGCTTCACCTGGCCCGGGTTCACGCCCGGCAGGTTCATCACCGGCACCACGCCGCCGATCACGGTCGGGAACTGCATCAGGCCGTTGGAGTCCAGGTCGGCCTTCTTCAGCGGCTTGTCCGAAGCGCCGAAGTCCACCGTCTTGGCTTCGATCTGCTTGATGCCGCCGCCAGAGCCGATGCCCTGGTAGTTCAGGTTGTTCTTGGTGGCGGCCTTATAGAGTTCGCCCCACTTGTCGTAGATCGGCTTCGGGAAGGTCGCGCCGGCGCCGGTGATGTCGGCGGCCTGGGCCTGAACACCCAGGGTGGCGGCGGCCACGGTCGCGACGAGGGCGGTGGCGAAGATCTTGAACATGGAGGTCTCCAGGGACAGGCGATCCCCCGATCGCCATTGCGGGCCCCGGATAGCCGCGCCCAATAACAGTTTCATGACGGTTGTGAGCCGAGCGTATGACACCCCGCGCCGGCGCTGGGGGGAGCCCGGGTGAAACCTATGTGACAGTCGCCGCCGTGCGCGGAATCTTGCGCCGGGTGCGGATGAGGCGCCCAATGGGGCCGATGCAGGCCAGTTCCACCGTGTTCATTCGATTCGGGCGATTCTTCGTCCACAGCCTCGCCTGGCTGGCCGCCGCCGCCGCGATGCTGGCCGCCACCGCCGTGCACGCCGAGTGCCGGCTGGAGGGCTTCGCCGCCATACCGGTGACCATGGTCGGAATGCGACCCCTGGTCCATGCGATGCTCAACGGCCAGGACGCGGTGTTCCTGGTCGACACCGGCGCCTTCGCCAGCGCCCTGACCCCCGCCGCCGCCGCCCGCTACCGCGTGCGGGTCTATGGCCGCGGCACCCTGAGCATCGAGGGGATCGACGGGCCGACCTACGCCCAGACGGCGCGCGTGGAGCACATGGAGCTCGGCGGAGCGCCGTTCTACGACGTGCCGTTCCTGGTGCTGGACGGGGTCGGCCGCGACGTGGCTGGAGTGCTCGGCCGCGACGTCCTCGGCCAGGCCGACGCCGAGTACGACTTCGCCAACGGCGTCATGCGCCTGATCCGGACCAAGGGCTGCGGCGGCGCGGACGTGCTGTCCTACTGGACCGACCGGCCGACCGTGCTGTCGGCCCTGCCCGGCTTCCGCGGCGGCGGCTCGCTCGACGCCCAGGGCGAGGTCAACGGCCAGAAACTCAAGGTCGGCTTCGATTCCGGCTCGGCCTATTCCGACATGACCCTCAAGGCCGCCGCCCGCGCGGGGGTCACCCCGTCCAGTCCCGACGTCTCCCAGACCCGGGCCACCGTCGGCATCACCGGGCGGGCCGCCGCCACCTGGTCCGCGCCCTTCGCCCGCGTCGACTTGGGGACCGAGGCGGTGCTGCACACCCGCCTCAGGATCGCCCAGACCGACCTGGCCGGCGACGACATGCTCCTGGGCGCCGATTTCTTCCTGGCCCACCGCATCTATGTCTCGCGCCAGCAGCGGCGCATCTACATCACCTACAACGGCGGCCCGGTGTTCCGCCTGCGCGAGGCGCCCGCCGTGTCCTGGTCGTTCATCGGCGCGCCGCCCGGCGGCGGGAACGGCGGTGATCCGAACGCGCCGGTCGACGCCGCCGGCTTCGCCAGGCGGGGCGCGGCCTCGGTGTCCCGGGGCGACTCCGCCGCCGCGGTGGACGACTTCACCCGCGCGATCACCCTGGCGCCCCAGGTCGCCGCCTTCTGGTTCGACCGCGGCGCCGCCGAGGCCGTGGGCGAGCGCACCGGCCCGGCGCTGGCCGACTTCGACGCCGGGCTAAAGCTGCAGCCCGACCACCCGGCCGCCCTGCTCGCCCGCGCCTCGCTGGAATTCGACGCCGGCCGCGCGACCGCCGCCGAGGATGACATGGCCAGCGCGGCCAAGGCGGCAGGCGACGATCCCCTGATCGATCTGGAGATCGCCGGGCTCTACGAGGGCGGGGGCCTCTATCCCCAATCGATCGCCGCCTATGGCCGCTGGATCGACGACCATCCGCGCGACGCCCTGATGGCCGAAGCCCTGGCCGGCCGCTGCCGGGCGCGCGCCCTGGCGCGGACAGAGCTCGACCTGGCGGTCAAGGACTGCGACGCCGCCGTGCGCGAGCGGCGGACCAGCGGGCTGGCCCTGGCCAGCCGCGGCGTGGCGCACGTCCGGCGCGGGGAGTTCGACCTGGCGATCGCCGACGCCGACGCCGCGCTCAAGACCGGCGAGCGGCCGTTCTGGGCGCTGGAGGCGCGGGGCCTGGCCGAGCACGCCAAGGGCCAGGACGGACCCGCCGCGACCGATCTGGCCGCCGCCGCGGAGGTCGACTCCCGGCAGGCCGGACGCCTCCGCAAGCTGGGCCTTGCGCCCGCGCTCGAGCCCGTCGCGGCGACCGCCCGTTGACAGCAGGGGGCGCGGACCCCCACTTTCCCGGCCTTCCGGGTCTCCCCACCCGCCAGCGAGCACCCACAGCTTATGAACGTCGTCGTCGTCGAGAGCCCGGCCAAGGCCAAGACCATCAACAAGTACCTGGGCTCCGACTACAAGGTGCTGGCCAGCTACGGCCACGTGCGCGACCTGCCGTCCAAGGACGGTTCGGTGCAGCCCGACCAGGACTTCGCCATGACCTGGGACGTGGATCCCAAGTCGGCCAAGCGGCTCAGCGACATCGCCGAGGCCCTCAAGGGCGCCGACACCCTGATCCTGGCCACCGACCCGGACCGCGAGGGCGAGGCGATCTCCTGGCACGTGCTGGAGGTGCTCAACCGCAAGAAGGCGATCAAGGGCGCCAAGGTGCAGCGGGTGGTGTTCAACGCCATCACCAAGTCGGCCGTCACCGAGGCGATGCGCAATCCGCGCGACCTCGACATGGAGCTGGTCGACGCCTACCTCGCCCGCCGCGCCCTCGACTATCTGGTGGGCTTCACCCTGTCGCCGGTGCTGTGGCGCAAGCTGCCGGGCAGCCGCTCGGCCGGGCGCGTGCAGTCGGTGGCCCTGCGCCTGGTGGTCGACCGCGAGATCGAGATCGAACTCTTCCAGACCCAGGAGTACTGGACGGTGGAGGCCGACGTCTCGGCCGGGTCCGACCCGTTCGCGGCCAGGCTGCACAAGCACCAGGGCAAGCGGCTCACCAAGTTCGACCTCAACAACGAAGCCTCGGCCCTGGCGGCCAAGGCGGCGGTCGAGGCCGGCCAGTTCAAGGTGTCGGCGGTCGAGAAGAAGCCGGCCCGGCGCTCCCCTGCCCCGCCCTTCACCACCTCGACCCTGCAGCAGGAGGCCGCGCGCAAGCTCGGTTTCTCCGCCCAGCGCACCATGCAGGCGGCCCAGCGCCTCTACGAAGGGGTGGACATCGGCGGCGAGACCGTCGGCCTGATCACCTACATGCGGACCGATGGCGTGCAGGTGGCCCAGGAGGCGATCGACGAGGCCCGCCGCGTGATCGCCGGCCGCTATGGTCCCGACTACGTCCCCGAACAGCCGCGCTACTACAAGACCAAGGCCAAGAACGCCCAGGAGGCGCACGAGGCGATCCGGCCGACCAGCCTGCAGCGCAACCCCGGCTCCCTGCGCCTGGAAGGCGACCTCGGCCGGCTCTACGAGCTGATCTGGAAGCGCATGATCGCCAGCCAGATGGAAGCGGCGCGCATCGAGCGCACCACCATCGACCTGGAGACCGCCGACGGGAAGACCGGCCTTCGGGCCACCGGCCAGGTGATCCTGTTCGACGGCTTCATCGCCGCCTACCAGGAAGGCCGCGACGATCCCGATCAGCCGGCCAAGGACGGCGGCGGCGGCGAAGACGACGCCGACTATTCCGGCCGCCTGCCCGCCGTGGCCGAGGGCGCCATGGCCAAGGTGCTGAAGGCCAAGGCCGACCAGCACTTCACCGAGCCGCCCCCGCGCTACTCCGAAGCCAGCCTCGTGAAGAAGCTGGAGGAGCTCGGCATCGGCCGCCCGTCCACCTACGCCTCGATCCTCACGGTCCTGCGCGACCGCGCCTATGTGCACATGGACAAGGGCCGCTTCATCCCGGACGACAAGGGCCGGCTGGTGACGGCGTTCCTCGAGCAGTTCTTCCGCCGCTACGTGGAATACGACTTCACCGCGGCGCTGGAGGAGAAGCTCGACCAGGTCTCGGCCGGCGAGCTCGACTACAAGCAGTTGCTGCGCGACTTCTGGAAGGACTTCCACGCCGCCGTGGGCGAGATCGGCGACCTGCGCGTGAGCCAGGTGCTCGACTCCCTCAACGAGGCCCTCGGCCCGGTGATCTTCCCGCCGCGCTCGGACGGTACCGACCCGCGGGTCTGCCCCACCTGCGGCACGGGCAAGCTCAGCCTGAAGACCAGCCGTTACGGCGCCTTCATCGGCTGCTCCAACTATCCGGAGTGCCGCTACACCCGCCCGATCGCCGCGCCGGAAGGCGAGGACGGTGAGGCGGCCGGCGGCGACCGCGAACTGGGCGTCGATCCCTCGACCGGCGGCCAGGTGTGGCTGAAGGACGGCCGGTTCGGCCCCTACGTCCAGCTCGGCGAGGGCGACAAGCCCAAGCGCTCGTCCCTGCCCAAGGGCTGGACGCCGGCCTCGATCGATCTGGACCAGGCGCTGCGCCTGCTCAGCCTGCCGCGCGAAGTGGGGCTGTCCCCGGACGACGGCAAGCCGATCCTGGCCGGCCTCGGCCGCTACGGGCCCTACGTCCAGCACGACAAGACCTACGCCAGCCTGGCCAATATCGAGGAAGCGTTCGAGGTCGGGCTCAACCGCGCCGTGACCCTGATCGCCGAGAAGCGCGCGGGCGGCCCGCGCGGCGCACGGGGCGCGACGGCCGCGCCGCTCAAGGAACTGGGCGACCACCCTCAGACCGGCAAGCCGGTGCGCATCCTCGCCGGCCGCTTCGGCCCCTACATCAAGCACGAGGACGTCAACGCCAACGTCCCGCGCGGCAAGGACCCGCAGGCGGTGACCCTGGAAGAGGCGGTGGCCCTGCTGAGCGAGCGGGCGGCCAAAGGCGGCGGCGGCAAGAAGCCGGCGCGCCGCGCGGCCCCGAAGGCGGCGGCCGGCGCCGCCAAGCCCGCGGCGAAGAAGGCGCCCGCCAAGAAGGCCGCGGCTCCGAAGACAGCGGCCAAAAAGCCGGCGGTCAAGAAGGCGTCGGCCAAGAAGACGGTGAAGACGTCTGCCTGACGTCGAACTTTCAAAGAACCTTAATCATCGAACGTCGCTTTTTCGACTCCGAAACGGCGCCGGTTTGGCTTAATCTCCCGGCGTCGATTTTGACGACGGGGGTCTGTAGATGTCTGCGAAATTCTGGCTCTTGGCCGCTGGCGCGCTGATGGTGGCGTCCTCGGCGCACGCTCAGGCGTATGGCACCGACAACAAGCGTCCGGCCGGCACGCCCGACCTGCCCAAGTGCCAGCAACCGATCGGCACCGTCTCGATCGTCCTGCCCGAGAACCAGTGGTGGCTCCGCTACAACCTGGGCAGCCCGGAAGCCCTGATCAAGCTCTACGCCCAGCGCTCGAACTGCCTCAGGGTGGTCGATCGCGGCGCCGGCCTGGCGGTGCGCAACGCCGAACGCAACCTGGGCGCCGGCGGCGAACTGCAGCGCGGCTCCAACGTCGGCGCAGGCCAGATCAAGGCGGCCGACTACACCATCGTGCCCGACATCGCCGACGCCAACCAGAACGCCGGCGGGGGCGCGGCGGCGCTCGGCGGCTTCATCCCCGGCCCGGCCGGCGCGATCCTCGGCGGCATCCGCACCAAGTCGTCCACCGCCCACGTCCTGCTCAACCTGGTCAATGTGCGCACGACCGAGCAGGAGTACACGGCCGAGGGCACCGCCCAGAAGACCAACATCTCGTTCGCCGGGGGCGGCTTCGGCGGCCTGATCGGCGGGGTCGCCGGCGGCTATTCCAATACCGACATCGGCCAGATCATCGCGGCGGCCTACCTCAACGCCTACGTCGACCTGGTCGGCCACATGCAGGGCATGGTCCCCGGCGGCGCCCAGGCCGCGGCTCCGATCCAGACCTATGTGATCAAGCAGAACTTCGCCATGCGCGCATCCGCTTCGGCGACGGCGAAGATCGTGCGCCAGTTCCAGGCCGGCGACAGCGTGTTCCCCACCGGCCAGAAGAACGGCGTGTGGTGGGAAGTGGACGACGAGACCGGCAACCGCGGCTGGGTGTCGTCGGTCATGATCACGGCCAAATAGCCATGACCGGCTTCGGCTCCAAGGCGGCGCTGCTCAGCGCCGCCTCTCTCCTGCTGATCGGATGCGGCCAGTCCGGCGCCGGCGGGGCGGCTTCCAGCCAGCCCGCCGCCAGCAGCGCTCCGCCGCCCGCCGCCGCCCCGGCCACGCCCGTTGCGCCGTCCGACACGGCGGTGTCCAGCGCGGCAGCTTCGGATCTGCCTCCGTTGGCGGCCGCCCCGCCCCCCGCTCCGGCGGCAACGCCGGCCTCGGCTCCGGCCCCCGCCCCGCCGCCGCCCAGGCGGCAGCCGACGGCGGCCGAGCTGCTGCGCGACGATCCGGCCTACGCGGCCAAGGATCGGGCGATCGAGACGCTCTACGGCAACGCCAGGGACCGTGATCCCACCGGCCAGGTGGCGGCCGAGCACGCCCAGGCCCTCGCCCAGCGCCGCGCCTGCGCCGACAAGGCCTGCCTCGACAGTTGGTTCAGGCGCCGCGAGGCGGCGCTCAAGCAATACGTCGACAACTGAGACTGATTTCAGAGTTGGAGCGGGTCGCGGGCGGAAAACCGGTCTCCACTTTTCCTCTCCCGCTCAGTAGCCGACCGTGAACCGCTGGCGGCGGTGACGCGGCGTCTCGATCTCGTCGGCCATGGCGATGGCGAAGTCGGGGAAGCTGATGTGGCTTTTGCCGTCGGCCGCCACCAACAGGTCGTCCTGGCCCAGGCGGAAGCGGCCCGTGCGCTCGGCGCCGTCGAACACGGCGGACGGCGACAGGAAGGTCCAGTCGAGGTCCGGCTCGGCCTTCAATGCCTCGAGGAAGGCGATGCCCGCGCCCGCCTCGGGCTTGTACGCCTCCGGGAAGCCAGGCGAGTCGAACAGTCTCTGGCCCCCCGCCATCAGGCTCGACGCCCCGCCCACCACCAGATAGCGCGGAACGCCGGACGCCTTGACCGGGCCGATCACCTCGGCGGGACTGGCGTCGACGAAACGCAGGGCGCTGACGACCACGTCCTGCCCCTTCAGCGCCTCGGTCAGGGCCTTGGCGTCGTGCACGTCCACCGCCTTGGCGGTGACGCCGTCGGCCTTGGGCGCCGCCTCGGGCTTGCGGGCGATGGCGGTGACCTCATGGCCGCGCCGCGCCAGTTCCTCGACGATCCTCGACCCCGCACGGCCCGAGCCGCCGATCACCGCAACCTTCATCGCACCCTCCTCGTTCGGCCGACGTATCGGCGCGCCATTTTCCTCTTTAGATAGTCCAGATAGGTCCAGAGCCGAGAATCGGAAGCTTCGTTTGCCCAAGCCGCCAAAAGACAGGCCACCCCGCGACAAGCATCGCCACACTCAGGGCCTGCCCGACAGGGAGACGCTGCTGCGCGTGCTCAAGGAGCGGGGCGAGGCCGATGTGGGCGACCTGGCCAAGGAATTCGGCCTGAAGGGCGGCGATCGGCGGGCCCTGCGCGAGATGCTCAAGTCGCTCGAGGGCGAGGGCCGGCTCGGCAAGCGCGGGCGCAAGGGCTTCTCCGAAGCCGGCGCCCTGCCCCCGGTGGGCGTGGTCGACGTGGTCGAGCGCAACCCCGACGGCGACCTTATGGTGCGGCTGGTCAAGGCCGGTCAGGACGCGCCCCTGGTGATCCTGGCGCCCGGCAAGCACGAAGCGGCGGCCGGCCCCGCGCCCGGATTGGGCGACCGACTGCTGGTGCGCTTCGAGCGGGGCGGCCACGGCGAGCCCGAGGCCAAGCTGATCAAGCGCATCGGCCAGGGCGGCGCGCGGATGCTGGGCGTGATCCGCAAGAACCGCAAGGAGGTGCGCGTCGAACCGGTCGACCGCCGCTCGAAAGACAGCCTGATCGTACACGAGGCGGCGGCCGCCGAGTTGCGCGACGGCGACCTGGTGCTGGCCCAGGCCGGCGCCTCGGATCAACGCTATGGCCCCAAGCGCGGCAAGATCGTCGAGGTGATCGGCCGCGAGGACGAGCCGCGCGCCGCGTCGATCATCGCCATCTGGGCCCACGGCATCCCCACCGGCTTCTCTGAGGCCGCCGAGGCCGAGGCCAACGCCGCCCAGCCGCCCACGCTGGCCGGCCGCGAGGACCTGCGCCACATCCCCTTCGTCACCATCGACCCGGCCGACGCCCGCGACCACGACGACGCGGTCTTCGCCGAGCCCGACGAGGATCCCAAGAACCCCGACGGTTGGGTGGTGTGGGTGGCCATCGCCGACGTGGCCGCCTATGTGCGCCCGAACTCCGCGCTCGACCGTGAGGGCCGCGAGAAGGGCAACTCGGTCTATTTCCCCGACCGCGTCGAGCCGATGCTGCCCGAGCGCCTGTCCAACGGCCTGTGCTCGCTGCGCCAGGGCGAGAACCGCGCCTGCATGGCCGTGCGGATGGTGTTCGACAAGCAGGGCAGGAAGAAGAGCCACAAGTTCGTTCGCGGCCTGATGCGCTCGGCCGCCAAGCTCAGCTACGAGCAGGCCCAGGCCGCCAGTGAGGGTGATACCGACGATGTCACCGTCCCGATCCTGGACCGCATCATCCGGCCCCTGTGGGACGCCTATGCCTGCATGTGGATCGGCCGCAACGCGCGCCAGCCCCTGGCCATCGAGAGCCTGGAGCGCAAGATCGTCATCGGCCAGGACGGCAAGGTGCAGTCGATCCAGCCGCGCACCTCGCTACAGGCGCACAAGCTGATCGAGGAGATGATGGTGCAGGCCAACGTCTGCGCCGCCGAGACCCTGGAGCAGCGCGGCTCGCCCCTGATCTACCGGGTGCACGACGCGCCGAGCCTGGAGAAGATCGCGGCCCTGGCCGACTTCCTCGGCACCATCGGCCTCCCCTGGAACAAGGGCGAGGCCGCGCGCACCGACCGGTTCAACCGCCTGCTGGAGCAGACCCGCGAGGGGCCGCACGCCGAGATCGTCAACGAGGTGGTGCTGCGCACCCAGATGCAGGCCCACTACAGCCCCGAGAACATCGGCCACTTCGGCCTGAACCTCGACCGCTACGCCCACTTCACCTCGCCGATCCGCCGCTACGCCGACCTGATCGTGCACCGGGCCCTGGTGCGGGCGCTGAAGCTCGGCGACGACGGCCTGTCGGACTGGGACGTCAGCAAGCTCAAGGAAACCGCCGACCACATCACCGACTGCGAGCGACGGGCCATGGCGGCCGAGCGCGACGCCACCGACCGCTATGTCGCCGCCTATCTGCAGGACCGCCTGGGCGCCGAGTTCGAGGGCCGCATCACCGGCGTCACGCGCTTCGGCCTGTTCGTGCGCCTGGCCGAGACCGGCGCCGACGGCCTGGTGCCCGTCTCGACCCTCGGCGGCGAATACTTCATCCATGACGATCGCAGCCACGCCCTGGTCGGCGAGCGGTCCGGCGTGCGCTGGCGGCTCGGACGGATGGTGTCGGTGCGCCTGACCGAGGCCACCCCGATCACCGGCGGGCTGCTGTTCGAGATGCTCAGCGATCCGGAGCCGCGCGACCCGAACGCCCCGCCGCCACGCCTGGGCCTGCGCACCCGCAACGACCGCGGACCGCCGTCCCGCGGCGGCGGCTCTCGCCCGGGCGGGCGGGCGCGGCCCGGCGGCGGCCGACGACGTTAGGATAGCCCATGCGCTGGGCGACGCCCCTGGTCCTGCTCCTGCTCGGGTTCCTGGCCGCCGTCCTCGCCACGCGAGAGCCCGGGCCGGCGCCGGTCGATGCGGCGCCCGGGGTGTTCTCGGCGGGCCGCGCCCTGGCCGACGTGCGGGCCATTGCCCAGCGACCCCATCCGATCGGCTCGGCCGACTCCCTCAGGGTCCAGGCCTATGTCCTGGACCGCATGGCCGCCCTCGGCCTGCAGCCCCAGGCCCGGCCCTTCGCCAGCCCGAAGGGCGAGGGCCGCAACCTGCTCGGCGTCCTGCCCGGACGCGACCACGCGGCCCCTGCGTTGCTGCTGATGGCCCACTTCGACTCCGTCCCTGCCGGACCGGGCGCCGCCGACGACGCCGCGGGCGTGGCGGCCGTGCTGGAGACGGTGCGCGCGCTCGGGACCGCGCCTCGCGAACGCGACGTGATGGTGCTGCTGACCGACGGCGAGGAGGCCGGCCTGCTGGGCGCCAAGGCGTTCTTCTCGGCCGATCCGGCCCGCGCCCATGTCGGGGTGGTGATCAACCTCGAAGCGCGGGGCAATCGCGGCCGGGCGGTGATGTTCGAGACCAATCCCGGCGCCGCGCCCCTGATCCGCGCCCTGGTGGACGCCGACGCCCTGGCCGCCGCCAGTTCCCTGATGCCGGACCTCTACCGCCGTCTGCCGAACAACACCGACCTCACCGAGGCCATCGGCCACGGCTTCGCCGGGCTCAACTTCGCCTTCTTCGCCGGCCTTGACGCCTATCACCGGCCCTCCGACACGCCGCAGGCGCTCGATCCCGGCAGCCTGGAGCACATGGGCGAACAGGTCCTGCGCGCCGCCCGCGCCCTGGTCACCGCGCCGCCGACCGCCGGTCCAGTCCCGGCTGACGCGCCCGCCCCGTCCCTGCCCGCCCGCGCGCCCGACCAGGCCTATGCCGACATCCTCGGCGGCCCGGTGCTGCAATATCCCGCCTTGGTCGGCTGGGCCCTGGCGATCCTGGCGGGCGGGGGCCTCGCGGCCTACGCTCTGCGCCTGGCGTACCGGGGCCAGCTCAGCCTGCCCGGCGTGGGCGGCGGCGCCCTCGCCTACCTCGGCCTGGTTCTGCTCCTGGCCCTGGGACTCTACGCCCTGGGCCTGGTGCGCGACGCCGTGGCCGGCCAACGCCTCGCTCCTCTGCTGCGCAACGCCGCCGGCGCGCGGGCCGGCGCGGCCCTGCTCGCGCTGGGCCTGTCCCTTGTGTGGGCGGCCGTCGCCGGGCGGCGCCTGCGGACCGAGAGCCTGGCCTTCGGCGCCCTGGCGGTGCTGGCGGCGGGCGCGGTGGCCCTGCAGGCGGTCGCCCGGCTGGACGCCTTCATCCTGACCTGGCCCTTCATCGGCGTGGGCCTGGCCCTGACCCTCGGCGGACCGGACCGGCCCTGGGTGCGGGGGGTGATCCTGCTCGCCATCCTGTCGGAGATCCTCTACTGGGCCCTGCTGCTGTTCGATCTTGTCGGCCAGACAATGCCAGTAGCCCTCGCCCCCTTCGCCGCCCTCGCCGTGGCGGCCCTGCTGCCCTGCGCGCCCCGGGCCGGCGCGCGGGCCGCCACCGCGGGCGGCGCCCTGGCGGCGGCCGGCGCGGCGATCTCCCTGCTCGCCGCGGCAGGCTGAACCGCGATTTCGCTTTGGCGAGGGGCGGCGGCTGAGCATCGCCAAGCCCGGCGTTGACTTCCGGCCGTTCCCGAGTATGTTCCGCGGCTCTCGATTTATCCGGCTGGCGCGGCGTCGCCGTCCGCCTGTGAGGACCTTTAGGCCATGGCCAAACCGGCTTCCATCAAGATCCGCCTGAATTCGACGGCGGATACCGGCTTCTTCTACGTGACCAAGAAGAACGCCCGCACCAAGACCGAGAAGATGGTGCTGAAGAAGTACGACCCGATCGCGCGCAAGCACGTCGAGTTCAAGGAAGGCAAGATCAAGTAAGGACGGGCTTCAGCCCTGCCTACGCCAGCGCCCGCCCTCACCGGCGGGCGTTTTGATTCCGACGCCTCGACTTCCGTCCGCGAACCCGTTTCACTCGTGTGCGCGTGCATTGGGGGAAGCGCATGATCAATAAATACGTCCTGGGCCTATGCCTGGGTTTGAGCCTGGGGCTGGCCGTGTCCGCGGCGGCGCTGGCGGCGGACGGCGACAAGCCGATGACGCCGGAGCAGCAAAAGGAGATCGCCAGGTTCAAGGCGATCTACAACGCCGAGACCCGCCGCACCGGCGACATCCGCATCGACAAGGCCAACGTCACCCTGCACCTGGGCGACCGCTTCTATTTCCTGGGACCGGACGACGCCAAGCGTGTGCTGATCGAGGGCTGGGCCAATCCACCGGGCAGCGCCGACGGCGTCGCCGGCATCATCTTCCCTGCTGGCCGCAACTTCCTCGACAGCTGGGGCGCGGTGGTGACCTACGACCCGACCGGCTACGTGCCGGACAAGGACGCCAAGACCGCCGACTACGACAAGCTGCTCGACGAATCCCGCAAGAACGAAGACGACATCAATGCCGCGCGGAAGAAGGACGGCTTCGAAGCCATCCACCTGGTCGGCTGGGCCCAGCCGCCGACCTACGATTCGGCCACGCATTCGGAGATTTGGGCGCGCGACATCCAGTTCGCCGGCCAGAAGGTGGACACGCTGAACTACGACCTGCGCCTGCTCAACCGGCGCGGCGTGCTGAGTCTGAACCTGGTGTCGGCCATGGACGCCCTGCCCGAGGCGCGGGCGGCCGCGGTGGACCTGTCGCGCACCGCCGCCTTCGACGCCGGCTCGCGCTACGACGACTACAAGACCGGCGACAAGAAGGCCGCCTATGGCGTGGCCGGGCTCGTCGCGGCCGGGGTCGGCGTGGCGGCGGCCCAGAAGTTCGGGCTGCTCGCCATCGGTCTGCTGGTCTTGAAGAAGGGCGCCGTGATCATCGCCGCGGCCGTCGCGGCCCTCGGCGCCAAGTTCAGGAAGCTGCTTGGTCTCAGGCCGAAAACGAAGGTTGTTGCGCCAGAGCCGGCGCCCGACCCGGCGGGCCCGTGGATGCTGTCGGACAAGACCCAGAACGACCGCAAATAGACGGCCGAATCAGACGGTCAGGCGGCCCAGGAGATGACGCGGTTGCGGCCGCCAGCCTTGGCCTCGTAGAGGGCCTCGTCGGCGCGCTTGAGCAGGGCCTCGGGCGTGTCGCTCTCGCCGAAGGTCACCGCCACGCCCACCGAGATGGTCACGGTCAGCAGTTCGGAGCCGCGCGACACGCGGAACGGCGAGCCGGAGATGTAGCGCCGGATGCGCTCGGCGATGCGCTCCGCGTCCTGGAGGGTGGTGTCCGGCATGATGGTGACGAACTCCTCACCGCCATAGCGGCACGGCAGGTCGATCGCCCGCACGTTCGAGGCCAGGCGCACGGCGAACTCGCGCAGCACCTCGTCGCCCACGTCGTGGCCGAAGCTGTCGTTGATCTTCTTGAAGTGGTCGATGTCGAGCAGCAGGGCCGCCACCGGCGCCCCGCCCTTGGCCGCCCGCGCCGCCAGGGCGTCGAGCTGACCGATCATGTAGCGGCGGTTGTGCAGGCCGGTGAGCGGGTCGGTGACCGCCAGCTCCAGCGAATTGTCGAGGTTGTTGCGCAGCAGGTCGGTGTAGCGCTTGCGCTTGATCTGGGTGCGGGCGCGGGCCGACAGCTCCTGGGGGTCGATCGGCTTGGCCAGCAGGTCGTTGATGCCGAGCTCCAGCGCCTTCACCGCCCGGCCGCGGTCGTCCGGATCGTAGATCGCCAGGATCGGCAGGTTGCGGGTGGCCTCGGCCGAGCGCAGGCTCGCGGCGAAGCGCAGGCCGTCGAAGTCGCGCGCGGCGACGTTGACGATCACCAGGTCCACCGGGCCGCGCACCGCCAGGGCCGCCTTCTCCAGGTTCGATTCGACCACCGGCCGGTGCTCCACGGCCAGTTCCGACATGATGCGCATCGACTGGCGGTCGTTGTCGTCGACGATCACCACCCGGCCGCCGGCGCCGCCGAGGCGCGAGGCGACCCCGCCGATCACACCCATGCGCCGGCCCGAGGCCTCGCGCTCGCGCAGTTCGTCGATCACCAGCTTCAGGCGGGTCAGCGACCTCACGCGGGCGAACAGCACCACGTCGTCGATCGGCTTGGTCAGGAACTCGTCGGCGCCGGCCTCCAGGCCCGCGATGCGGTCGTGCCGGCCGTCCAGCGCGGTGATCAGCACCACCGGGATGTGGCGGGTGGCGGTGTCTTCCTTCAGGCGGCGGCACACCTGGAACCCGTCCATGCCGGGCATCATCACGTCGAGCAGGATGATGTCGGGCTTGTCGGCCGCGGCCATGGCCAGGGCGGTCACCCCGTCAGTCGCGCTGATGACCTCGTAGTATTCGGCCGACAGCTTGGCGTCGAGCAGGCGCACATTGGCCTCGATGTCGTCGACAACCAGGATACGCGCCGTCATCTACGCCCCCTTACCCTTACCGCCTCAACCCAGGAACCGCCGGACCGTGTCGAGGAACAGGCCGACGGAGATCGGCTTGGAGAGGTAGGCCTCGCATCCCCCTTCGCGAATCCGCTCCTCGTCACCTTTCATGGCGAAGGCGGTCACCGCGATGACCGGGATATGGGCGAGGTCGTCGTCCTCCTTCAGCCACTTGGTCACCTCCAGCCCCGAGATTTCCGGCAGCTGGATGTCCATCAGGATCAGGTCCGGGCGATGCTGGCGCGCGAGCGACAGCGCCTGCAGACCCTCGCGGGTCTCCAGCGTGTCGTAGCCCTGAGCATCGAGCAGATCATGAAAGAGCTTCATGTTCAGCTCGTTATCCTCAACGATGAGGACGGTCTTGGTCATCGCACAACCTGTTGGCGGCCAGGATTACGCCCCCCTGACCCAGGCCGAATCCCTTGAGATCACGGCCTTTCTCAACCGACGTTGTCCCACGATATCCTTACCCGGCCGTTAGCCGAACAGTGGGCAAGCGTTGCCGGGGGTTGCATCGCACGCCGATTTGAGTTCTATGTTTGTTCGTATTGCTGGGGTTGTGGGGGCCCGATGAAGCGACTTGGCGCGATACTTCTGGTTGTCCTTTGCGTCGGAGCTGGGGGACATGTTGCCGCGGCTGATCAGCCGGCGACGACTCCGGACGCGAGGCCCCAACGGGTCGCGCTCACCAAGATAATCTCGAGCATCCAGAATGGTACTCCGTGGGCCACCTTCAAACGGCAGGGAAAGGGCCTTTTCGATGTCGAATGCTTCGTGCCGCAAGGTCAAAGCGACAAGTTGATCTGGCGGTCCGATAGTTCCGCCATAGATCGACGAAAATATTTGGCTACCTTTGCCGAGGAACTCAAATCTGCCGGACTGTCACCGGCCGACGATCCGGATAATCTTTTCCAAAAAGATCGTGGCGATGCCCAAATCCAGGTGGCGGCCAACATCAAACATATCACCGCCTCCCTGTGTTTGGGTCACCTTCCCGGCGGAATGGTTTCATTCAGGATTGGTGGCTCCGGCGCCCAACCGCGTCCCCCGCCACCACTCAAGCCGGATTTCGATGGCATCTATGGCGACGTAGCTTTCGACATCGACTGGCAGGTCTATTCGAGGGCGGCCGACAAGGTTGTCGCTGACGTGGAGGTCTCCTCGAATTTCTCCACCACGGGCCACCAAGCAGGCAACTACGATCGGCTGATCCTGGGCGGCCTTCGGGAGAATATGAAGAAGCTGCTGGCCTCGCCGGAGTTCAGATCAGCAATTTCGGGCGCGTCATCGCGGCAGGCGTTCCAACCAGATGGCCAGCCGATGATCGTGATGGCCGCTGCGAAGCCCTCCAAGCCAATGCCAATCTCCGACGCCGTCGGCAGCGTTATGGTAATCTTCTCTTCCGGCGGGCACGGCAGCGGATTCCTGGTGTCGAGCGATGGCTACGTCGTCACGGCGGCACACGTGGTGGGTTCAGACAAGTTCCTCAAGATCCGCTGGTCCGACGGCCTGGAAGGCGTCGGCGAAGTGGTCCGCACCGACAAGCGCCGCGACGTCGCCCTGATCAAGACCGACCCGCGCGGGCGCCAGCCCCTGGCCCTGCGCCGGGAGGCGCCGCAACCGGGCGACACCGTGTTCGCCATCGGCGCGCCGATCGACCCCAAGCTGCAGAACACCGTCACCCGCGGCGTGGTCTCGGCCAACCGCATCATGGACGGCTTCAGCTTCATCCAGAGCGACGTGACCGTCGATCCGGGCAACAGCGGCGGCCCGCTGCTGGACGAACAGGGCCGGGTGCTGGGCTTCACCGACAAGGGCCTGCGCAGCGCCGAGGCCCCCACGGGCCTCAACTTCTTCGTGCCGATCGACGACGCCCTGCGCTTCCTGGCGGCCGAGCCTCAATAGGGGCGCCATGGGGCGGTCGCCCTCCTGTGAATTGCGCTGGCGCGCGCCTCGCCTGATGCTGGGACGATGAACCGGATCGGAATCGACTTCGGCGGGACCAAGATCGAGGCGGCGGCGCTCGCGTCGTCGGGCGAGATCGTCACGCGCCTGCGCACGCCCAATCCGGGCAGCTACGAGGCGGCCATCGCCTGCGTGGCCGACCTGGTGGCCGAGGTCGAGCACAAGGGCGGGCCCTGCGCCAGCATCGGCGTCGGCATGCCGGGTTCGATCTCGCCGCGCACCGGCCTGATCCGCAACGCCAACTCCCTCTGGCTCAACGGCCGCAACTTCGGCGCGGACCTCGAGGGCGCGCTCGGCCGCCCGGTGCGCCTGGCCAACGACGCCAACTGCATGGCCCTGTCCGAAGCCGTCGACGGCGCGGCGGCGGGGGCCAAGGTGGTGTTCGGCGCCATCCTCGGCACCGGCTGCGGCGGCGGGGTGGTGATCGACGGCAAGCTGGTCGAGGGCGCCAACGGCGTGGCCGGCGAGTGGGGCCACACCCCCCTGCCCTGGCCCAAGGGCGACCGTCATCGGGCACCCACCTGCTGGTGCGGGCGTAACGGCTGCCTGGAAACCTACATTTCGGGCACCGGCTTCGAGGCCGACTACCAGCGCTCCACCGGACGCAAGCGCAGCGCGCCCCTGATCCTGGAGGACGCCCGCGGCGGCGAACGCTGGGCGGGCGAGAGCTTCGACCGCTATGTCGACCGCCTGGGCCGCGCCCTGGCGGTGATCGCCGACATCCTCGATCCCGACGTGATCGTCCTGGCCGGCGGCATGTCCAACGTGCCCGAGCTCTACGAACGCGTGCCCGAGATGGTGAAGACCTACGTGTTCTCCGACGTCTGGACCTCGCGCATCGTCAAGGCCGCCCATGGCGACTCCTCGGGCGTGCGCGGCGCCGCCTGGCTGTGGCCGCTGGACCAGACCCCGGTGCGGGAGCCTGCCAGGGTGTGACCACCACGAGCCTGCCGGCCCTCTGCCGCGACTGCCTGTGGCGAGGCCCGGCGCCGCTCGTCCGTCGCTGCCCGCGCTGCGTCTCTCCGCGCCTGATCGCCCACGCCGAACTCGACCGCCTGGCCATGGCCCACATGGACTGCGACGCCTTCTACGCCTCTGTGGAGAAGCGCGACCGACCGGAGCTGCGCGACGTGCCGGTGATCGTCGGCGGTGGCAAGCGCGGGGTGGTGACCACCTGCTGCTACATCGCCCGCATCTCGGGCGTGCGGTCGGCCATGCCGATGTTCAAGGCGCTGAAGCTGTGCCCCGAAGCCGTGGTGATCAAGCCGGACTTCACCAAGTACCGCACCGAGAGCCGGCGGATCATGGAGAAGCTCGCCGCCCTGACGCCCCTGGTTCAGCCCTTGTCTCTGGACGAGGCGTGGCTCGACCTCAACGGCTGCGAGCGGCTGCACGGCGGTCCGGCCGCCTGGGTGCTGGCCCGCGCCCAGGGCGAGATCGAGCGCGAGGTCGGCATCACCGTCTCGGTGGGCCTGGCGCCCAACAAGTTCCTGGCCAAGATCGCCTCGGACCTCGACAAGCCGCGCGGCTTCTCGGTGATCGGCGCGGCCGAGGCGAAGGGGTTCCTGGCCGGCAAGCCGGTGTCGATCCTGCCCGGCGTGGGCCCGGCGATGGTGCGGTCGCTGGAGGCGCACGGCCTGCGCACCGTCGGCGACATCGCTCGCACGGAAGCCCGCGCGATGGCCGACCGCTTCGGCGCCCATGGCCTGAGGCTCGCCCAGCTGTCCCAGGGTCAGGACGCCCGCGCCGTCGACCCGGACACCGAGCGCAAGAGCGTCAGCGCCGAGACCACCTTCGACGAAGACTACGCCGACCTCCAATCGCTGGAGGACCGTCTGTGGCCCCTGTGCGAGAAGGTGGCGCGCATCTGCCGGCGCGACGGCATCGCCGGGCGCGTGGCCGTGCTCAAGCTGCGCAAGACCGACTTCAGCATCATCACCCGCCGCCGCACCCTGCCCGCCGCGACCCAGACCGCGCGGGTGCTGTTCCATACCGCACGCGAGCTCCTGGCCCGCGAGATCGACGGCACGGCCTACCGCCTGATCGGCATCGGCGCCACCGAACTGATCGATGCCGGAGCGGCGGAGGGCGAGCTGTTCGCTGGGGACGAGACCCGGGCGCTGAAGAGCGAAAAGGCCATGGACGCCCTGCGCGAACGCTTCGGCCAGACCGCCGTGCTCACCGGCCGGGCGTTGAAGACCCCGCCGCGGCGGCCGAGCTAGGACGCTGTCCGGGCGATCAGGACATGGCCGCCGGCCTTGCGACCGGACGGCGCCGGCTGGCCTGTCACCCGCGCCGCCATGGCCGGCACATCCAGGTCCTCGATCCCGGAGAACCCCAGGGCGCCGAGTTGGGCGTGCAGGTCGGCGGGAATGAAGAAACTGAGGAAGGGCTCGCCGATCGCCGCCACCCGCGCGGCGCGCTCCTCGTGCTGCGCCCGGAACGCCGCGTCGATGTGCTCGCGCGGCTCGGCGTAGTCGAACACCACCTCGGCGCCGGCAGGGTGGCGGGCGATCAGGGACAGGGTGGAGCCGATGGCGTCCTTCGTCAGATAGGGAACGACGCCGAGCCAGGTGAAGAACGTCCGCACGCCCGGATCGAGCCCCGCCGCCGCCAGCTGTTCCGACAGCGTCTCGCGCTCGAAATCCACCGGCGCGTAGGTGACCGTGTCGGGGATGGCGATGCCCGCTTCCTCGAGCCGCCGGCGCTTCCAGGCCTGGGTGGCCGGATGGTCGACCTCGAACACCCTCAGCCGATCACCATAGGGATTTCGATAGGCGAAGGTGTCGAGGCCCGCGCCCAGGACCACGAGCTGGCGCACGCCACGTTGATCGACGGCGTGGTCGAGCGCGGCTTCGGCGATGTTCGAGCGCGCCGCCACGAAGAAGCGGATGCCGCGCCGCGCATCGTTCAGCTCGCTGTGCTGGCGGATGGCTTCGGGGTCGAGGCCGAGGATGGACAGCGCCAAGGGGTCCTTGAACACCCGCCCGTCCTCCAGCACCTGATGCGCCGCCCGGTAGGAGGCGACGGCGAGAGCGGTCCGGCTCGGTTCACGTTCCAGCATGGGGCGAGCTTAGGGGCGAAAACGGCGTTTGGCGCGCTGTTCCTGGCCGCCCCGCGCCCTTCGGGCTTCAACCCGCCTCGCCTGCGCGCTATCTCACAGATCACAGCCGCAGCGGAGACACCATGAGCACCGTCGAAGACCGCCTCGCCGCCCTGGGCGTCACCCTGCCCCAGCCGACGACCCCGGTCGCCAACTACGTGCCGTTCGTTCGCTCAGGATCGCTGGTGCACATCTCCGGCCAGATCTCGATCGACGCCCAAGGCGGCGTCAAGGGTGTGGTCGGCGAGGACGTCGACCTGGAGCGCGCCATCGCCGGCGCCCGGCTCTGCGGCATCAATCTGATCGCCCAGATGAAGGCGGCCTGCGACGGCGACCTCGGCCGCGTGAAGCGGGTGGTCAAGCTGGGCGGCTTCGTCCAGGCCGGGCCGGACTTCTTCGACATCCCCAAGGTGGTCAACGGCTGTTCCGACCTGATGGTCGGGGCCTTCGGCGAAGCCGGGCGCCACGCCCGCTCGGCGGTGGGCGTCTACCGCCTGCCGATGAACTTCGCCGTGGAGGTCGACGCCGTGGTGGAGATCGCGTGAGCCTGCCCACAGCCTTCCAAGGGGCGCCGATCGCCCACCGCGGCCTGTGGCGCAGCGGCGGCGCGCCGGAGAACTCCCTGGCCGCCTTCGAGGCCGCCTGCCGCGCCGGCTACGGCATCGAGCTCGACGTGCGCCTCAGCGCCGACGGCGAGGCCATGGTGTTCCACGACGACACCCTGGAGCGCCTCACGGCCTCCGCCGGCCTCATGGAGGAGCAGACGGCGGACGAACTGCACGCCCTGCGTCTGCTGGGTTCGTGCGAGGTGATCCCGGCCCTGGACGAGGCGCTGGCCCAGATCGGCGGACGCGTCCCGCTGCTGGTCGAGCTGAAGACGCCCGCGGGGCAGGAGGGCCTGCTGGAGCGGCGTGTGGCCGAACGGCTCGGCGCCTACGCCGGGCCGGTGGCCGTGCTCAGCTTCAACGTCGAGGCCCTGGCCTGGCTGGCCGCCCATGCTCCAGACATCCGTCGGGGCCTGAACGTCGCCAAGCCCGATCAGCTGGCCGGCGCGGAGCGCGCTCGGGCCGACTTCCTGTCGGTGCAGCTCGACCTTGCCGGCCACGACGTGGTGCAGGGCTGGCGGCGCATGGGCGAGGCCCTGGCCTGGACCTGCCGTTGCACGGCGGACCTGACGCGGACGCTGCCGTACGTCGAGAACGTCATGTTCGAGGGGTTTAGTCCGTGAGCGGACTACGGCGGGAGGTATCGGTCCACCGCCGCATCGCCGACATCGGCCAGGCGGACTGGAACGCCTGCGCCGACCATTACGGCAACCCCTTCGTCGGCTTCGATTTCCTCGACTGCCTGGAGCAGGCCGGCTGCGCGGTGGAGCGCACCGGCTGGGGCCCGAGCCACCTGGTGCTGCGCGACGACGCGGGCGCGCCCGCCGTCGTCATGCCGCTCTACCTCAAGACCCACTCGCGCGGCGAATACGTGTTCGACCACGCCTGGGCCGACGCCTATGAGCGGGCCGGCGGCAGCTACTATCCCAAGCTGCAGGGCTGTTCGCCGTTCTCGCCGGTCACCGGTCCGCGCCTGTTGGTGCGTCCGGACCTAGAGCTGGACGAGGCGCGTAAGCTGATCCTGTCCGGCGCCCTGGCCCTCTGCGGCAAGGCCGAGGCTTCGGGCGTCCACGTCAGCTTCCCCTCCGAGGCCGAATGGCGGCTGATGGGTGACCAGGGCCTGCTGCTGCGCCAGGACCAGCAGTACCACTGGTTCAACCGCGGCTATGGCGCCTTCGACGATTTCCTCGCTGACCTGTCCTCGGGCCGGCGCAAGACCATCCGCCGCGAGCGGCGCGACGCCCTGGCCGAGGTCGAGGTCGTCGCCCTGACCGGCGCCGAACTGACCGAGGCCCACTGGGACGCCTTCTTCGCCTTCTACATGGACACCGGCTCGCGCAAGTGGGGCCGGCCTTACCTGAACCGCCAGTTCTTCTCGCTGCTGTCAGAACGGATGGCCGACCAGATCCTGCTGATCCTGGCCAGGAAAGGGGGACGCTGGATCGCCGGCGCCCTCAACCTGATCGGCTCGGACTGCCTCTACGGCCGCCACTGGGGCTGCGTCGAGGACGTGCCCTTCCTGCACTTCGAGCTCTGCTACTACCAGGCCATCGAACACGCCATCCGCCTGGGCCTGCCCCGAGTGGAGGCCGGCGCCCAGGGGCAGCACAAGATCGCCCGCGGCTATCTGCCGACGCCGGTCTACTCGGCCCATTACATCGCCGACCCGGCGCTGCGCTCGCCCATCGCCCGCTACCTGGACCAGGAACGCGAAGCCGTGCGCCAGGAAATGGACTGGCTGGCCGAGGAATATTCGCCGTTCAGGGAGGATGGCGCGCCGCCCTAGGCGGGCCCACGACCATCGTCCTCGAGGGACGAAATCACGCCTGGCCGTGGGCGCTGCCGCCCCGGCCGCGCGGGGGGCCGAAGATCAGGCGCAGGCCCGGGCGCAGCACGGACACCACCATGATCAGCGGGCCGAGCGCGAGCGCCGCGACATAGCCCCCGGGCGAATCGGCGCGCTTCCTGAAGTAGCGCGTGAGGCCGCGGCCCTTGTGGTACTCCACCACCACCGGATGCTTCAGGCTGGTCGAGCCCAGGTGCACGACCTGGGCCTCGGGCGCGAACACCACCGAGCCGCCCATGCGCCGCGCGCGCCAGCACAGGTCGATGTCCTCGACGTGCAGGAAGTAGCGCTCGTCGAAGCCGCCCAGGGCGTTGAAGTCCTCACGGCTCATGTAGAAGCAGGCGCCCGAGATGGTCGGCACCGCGATCGGGCGGTCCGGCTCGGCCTCCTCCTCCAGGTGGATCTCGTACTTGCGCAGGAACGGCAGGGACCGGGACAGGTGGCTGAAGCTGAGCAGGGTGGTGACCGGCGTCACCTCCCCTCGGCGCCCGCCGCGCTGCTCGCTGCCGTCCTCGTTCAGCACCCGGGCGCCGACCACGCAGGGCTTCGGGAAGTCGTGGCCGGCGGCGATCAGCGACGAGATGCAGCCCGGTTGCAGATAGGCGTCGGGGTTGAGGATGATCAGCTGCCCGCCCTTGGCCGTGCGGGCCGCCAGGTTGCAGCCGCGGGCGAAGCCGATGTTGCCGTGGCCCTGGATCAGGCGGAAGCGCGGCTCGCGCTCGGCGATCTTGCGCAGCGTGATCTCGTCCTCGGGCGAGGAGCCGTTGTCGACCACGATGAACTCGTCCACCAGCGGCTCGGCGAGCACGTGGGGAATGGCGTTGAACAGCGCCGGCCCGGTGCGGAACACCACCATGATGACCGACACCTCCGGCGGTTCGCTCGGAAGCTGGGTCAGGACGATGCTTGCCCCGATCGGGCGGCCGTCGCTGCTCATCTTATTCGGCCGCCTCCGGGAGAGGCGCGGCGGCGGCCGCCCGCTTCAGGTCCGGCGGGAGGGCTTCGTGCGCGAGCTGGACCGCGGCGGCATCGAGCGACAGGATCCGCTGGCCGTCCGAGCCCAGGAAGCGCAGGGCCACCTGGCCGGTCTCGGCCTCCTTGCGGCCGACCACGGCGATCACCGGAGTCTTGGCCACCGAGTGCTCACGGATCTTGTAGTTGATCTTCTCGTTGCGCAGGTCGGTCTCCACCCTCAGGCCCGCGGCCTGCAGCCTGGCGGCCACGGCGCGGGCATAGTCGTCGGCGTCCGAGGTGATGGTGGCCACCACAACCTGAACGGGAGCCAGCCACAGGGGGAATCGGCCCGCGTAGTTCTCGATCATGATGCCGATGAAGCGCTCGAACGAGCCGAGGATCGCCCGGTGCAGCATCACCGGCCTCTGTTTGGAGCCGTCCTCGGCCACATACTCCGCGTCCAGACGCTCGGGCAGCATGTAGTCGAGCTGCAGGGTGCCGCAGGTCCACAGGCGGCCGATGGCGTCCTTGACGATGAAGTCGAGCTTGGGCGCGTAGAAGGCGCCGTCGCCTTCGGCGATCACCGGCTCCACGTCCGCCTTGCGCGCGGCCTCGGCCAACATGCCCTCGGCACGGTCCCAGAACTCGTCCGAACCGATCCTCATCTCCGGGCGGGTGGCCAGGTTGATGTGGGCGGTGTGCATGTCGAAGTCGGCATGGACCTGGCGCGCCAGGCGCACGAACTTCTCCGTCTCCTCCACGATCTGGTCTTCGCGGCAGAAGATGTGGGCGTCGTCCTGGGTGAAGGCGCGCACCCGCATGAGCCCGTGCAGGGCGCCGGACGGCTCATAGCGGTGGCAGGCGCCGAACTCGCCCATGCGGATCGGCAGCTCCTTGTACGAGCGCTGGCCGAACTTGAAGATCTGCACGTGGCCCGGGCAGTTCATCGGCTTCAGCGACAGGATCTCGCCCTCGACCGTCTCGCAGACGAACATGTTGGGCCGGTACTTGTCCCAGTGGCCCGAGGCCTCCCAGAACGAGCGGTCCAGCACCTGGGGCGTCTTGACCTCGATGTAGCCGGCCTCGCCGAGGCGACGGCGCATATAGGCCTCGACGATGCGCCACAGGGTCCAGCCGTTCTCGTGCCAGAACACCATGCCGCGCCCCTCTTCCTGCATGTGGAAGAGGTCCATGGCCTTGCCGATCTTGCGGTGGTCGCGCGCCTCGGCCTCTTCGACGCGCTTCAGATAGGCGTCGAGTTCGTCCTGCGACGCCCAGGCGGTGCCGTAGATGCGCTGGAGCTGGGCGTTCTTGGCGTCGCCGCGCCAGTAGGCGCCGGCCAGCTTGGTCAGCTTGAACGCCTTGCCCACGAAGCGCGTGGAGGGAAAGTGCGGGCCCAGGCACAGGTCCTTCCACTTGCCTTGCCAGTAGACCGAGATGTCCTCGCTCACGGGCAGGTCGCGGATGATCTCGGCCTTGTAGACCTCGCCGATCGACTCGAAATGCTCGATGGCCTTGTTGCGGTCCCACACCTCGCGCCGGATCGGCTCGTCGCGGTCGACGATCTCGGCCATCTTCTTCTCGATGGCGGCGAAGTCGTCGAGGCTGAACGGCTCGGCGCGGGCGAAGTCGTAGTAGAAACCGTCCTCGATGGCCGGGCCGATGGTCACCTGGGTTCCGGGGAACAGCTCCTGCACCGCCTCGGCCAAGATGTGCGAAACGTCGTGGCGCAGGGTGTCCAGCGCCTCGGGCGATTCGCGGGTGATCAGCTCGAACTTGCCGCCATGGGTCAGCGGCCGCTCGACGTCGAGCAGCTTGCCGTCCAGCTTGACCAGGGCCGAGCGCTTCTCCAGCGACTTGGCGATCGAGGCGGCGACCTCGCGCCCCGTGACGCCCTCGGGAAACTGACGGACCGAGCCGTCAGGGAACACCAGATCGATCATCCTTCGCACTTCCAACGTCGCTGAATGGCGGGGGGACCAGAGGGCGCGGGATCATAACCCCACGCGGCCCCCGGCCTGCAACGGCACAGCCTGTTCAGCGCCAGCCACGACCCCTTCAAGGGCCCGTGGCCGATCAAAACCTCGGCCGCATATTCCGAACAGCTCGGCGTGAACCGGCATTGCCGGCCGATCAGGGGCGACAGCGTGAGCTTGTAGGCCCGCAGAGCCAGATGCACCGCACGCTCGTAAATGTCGGTCATCACGACGCTTCCGCCGAATTCGGCCTTGCCGGTTAGCATGCCGACCCTCCGCCCGCCAACTGTTGCGGCGCCACATGACAGGAAAAAGGCGCTTGCACTTCGAACAGTCTAGATATATCTAACTTTTCGATATATCGAAACCCTATCGAAAAGAGACCATCACCTATGAGATTCCAACACGGATTTCCCCACCACCACCATTTCCACCGCCATTGGCGCGAGGGCGGCCATGACCACAGAGGCTTCGAACATCGCGGCCGGCGCGGTCGCGGTGGGCGCTTCTTCGACCAGGGCGACCTGCGCCTGGTGATCCTGGCCCTGCTGGCCGAGCAGCCGCGCCACGGCTACGAGCTGATCAAGGCCATCGAGGAGCGGCTGGGCGGCGCCTACGTCCCTAGTCCCGGCGTGGTCTACCCCACCCTCACCTGGCTCGAGGAACTGGGCTACGCGGCCCTGGCCGAGGACGCCGGCCCCAAAAAGCTCTATTCCGCCACGCCCGAAGGCATGGCCTATCTGGAGACGAACAAGGGCCAGGTCGAGGGCCTGTTCGCCCGCATGGATCAGGCCGGCGGCCAGGGCGAGTTCGCCCCGCGCATCCTGCGCGCCATGGGCAATGTGAAGATGGCGCTGAGGCTGCGCCTGGCCTCAGGCTCGCTCACCACCGAGCAGGTCGACAAGATCGCCGCGGCGCTCGACACCGCCGCCCTCGAAATCGAACGGAGCACCCAATGAGCGTCGCCGTCACCCGCGTGCCCACCGCCCACGCCAGCCGCTACCTGCAGCAGCTGTGCAAGCACTGGAGCCACAAGTACCCGGTCGAGTTCACGCCGGAAAACGGCCGCATCGAGATGAGCGCCGCGGTGCTGATCCTCGACGCCGACGGCGAGGGCCTAGGCCTGCGGCTCAGCGCCGAGCCGGAGAACCTGGAGCGCATGGAGGGCGTGGTGGCCGAGCACCTGCAGCGCTTCGCCTTCCGCGAGGAACTGGCCTTCGACTGGAAGCCCGCCTGACTCGCCGAGCGACCCTGGCGCGGTCGTCCCATCAGGCGGCCCAGAACTACGCGGCCCAGAACAGGCCGTTGTCGTTCAGCGCATAGGTCTGCAGCACCGGCTGGCCGCCGGAGTCGTGCAGGGTGACGGCGTGGCCCTGGCCGTCGACCCCGAGGAAGTCGCCGGGCAGGTTCGTCACCGGCCCCACCCCGCCCCAGGGATCCATCACCGCCCCGACCGCGCCGCCCGAGGCGTCGTGCCAGCTCACCGCCAGGCCGCCGGCCGCGGTGGCCAGGGCGTGCACGGTCGACAGGTCGCCGGTGGCCGCGCCGAGGTCCGCCCGGGCCACCCGGCCCGAAGCCGGATCGAACACCTCGGCCATCACGTCGCCGCCCTGAAGCTGCACCAGGCCGACGGTGTCGTAGGCCAGCTGCACCATCAGGGTGCTGGCCAGATCGCCGGTCATGGCGGCGTGGGCTCCGCTGGAGCCCGCGCCATACTCCGCGCCGAAGATCGCCCCGCCCTGGCTCCACAGGATCGCGACGGAGCCGTCGGCGTGGGCCTGGAGGGAGAAGGTGGTGTGCCAGGGATCGAGGTCCTGACCCAGCACCATGGCCCCCGATGCTCCCTTGGCGCCGAACGCCTGGAACACCACCGTGGTCGCCAGGCCATATTGACCGCCGTCGGGGCTCAGCCACACCTCGCCCACCTGGCCATTGGCCATGGCGGTCATCTGCGAGGCGAAGTCCGAGGCCGTCGCCCCGAGCGGGCTGGAGAATTCCACCTGCCCCGCGGCGTCGAACGCCGTCACCGAGTGGTCGAAGCCGAGCGCCAGGCCGCCGTCCGAAAGGGAGGCGGACCGGGTCGGCGCCCCATAGCCGGCCAGGCTCACCCAGGCGGTATTGTTCCCCGCGGCGTCGAACAGCCCCATGTACTGGTCGGGAAAGTCGGTCAGGGCATAGCCGCCGCCGGCCAGGCCGATCACGCCCACGTTCGGCGAGGTGTAGGCGTTGTGCGCCCACGCCAGCTGGCCCGTGGCGGTGTAGACGTCGTAGTCGGTCGAGCCGGGAAACGAGACCTCGTAGAGGCCGCCCGCGTCCAGGGCCGTGATCTGGGGCGTGAACGCCTCGCCGGCGCCGGCGTAGCCGATGCCCGAGACCGAGCCGGTCAGGGCGCCCGTGGCGTCATAGAGCTGCACGCCGGCCGTATGGCTGCCCCACCCGCCGTCCTGCACGCCGACCACCGCCAGGGTGTGGTTCGACAGCACCGCGGCGCCGCTCCAGCCGCTCGAAGCCGACAGGGCGGGATCGACGGCCACGGCCAGGTTGGTCTGGTCGCCGGCCAGAGTCGGCGCGCTTTCCAGGAAGGTCTGCTGTTGCGGACCCATGAAGCCGTTCCAGGACACCGTGTAGTGCCCGTCGGTCGTGACCTGCACGGCCGGGCTGCCGGACACCACGCCGCCCAGGTCGGTGCTGTCGCTCACCGGATTGCCGTCGGCGCCGAACTCGCGGACCACCGTGCGGCCGGGTCCGCCGCTGAACGGCTGGCCGTCGGCCCACGCCGCCACATAGCCGCCGTCCGGCAGGGCGTAGATCTGCGCCTGGCCGTTCACCGGCAGCAGGGCCGTGTCGTTGGCCGGCGCGTTCAGCGGCGCCGTTCCCAGCAGTTGTCCGTCGGCGGAGAAGCTTGCAACGTTCAGTTGTGCGCCGGGCACGAGCGCCCCGGAATAGCTGTAGACCAGGGCCCACCCGCCGGTAGCCAGTGGTATGGCCTCACCGGGCGTGTAGCTTCCTAGATACTCTTGCGCTTGAGTAAAGTTTGGACCCGCCGGATTACCGGCGACGTCGTATAACTGAGCCATAAATCCCCCCGAGATATTCGTCACAACGACATAGCGGCCATCGGAAAAAGTCAATTCCGTAGTTGCGACCATGGCGAATACTTTGTGTCTAAGATGTGGCGATTTTCTGGTATGCAAACGGAGCGGTTTGCCCAATTGTTCCGCCGCCAGCGCAAAGTTTTTTGAGCGTTAAAACGCTGAAATGATTTGATTTTGCGGAACGGCCAAGCTAGGGGCGCGAGCAACGTTCCACAGGCGTCCCGCGCGAAACGCGAACGCAGCGATCGCGGGGCGGTTCAGCCGGCGATGAAGGGCGCGACGAGGGCGCTCAATACTTGTGGCAGCGGCTCAGGCTGGTGATGCCGTCGCAACCGCTGCGCAGGTCTCGGATCCAGGCCTTGTCGCCGTAGACGGCGATGACTTCATGGTTGGGGTGCACGTTGGCGCCGGTGCATATCCGGTCGCCGGGGCGGATGTCGTCGAACGCCCTGTCCAGGTCGCTCGACAGATCCCATTGGCCGCTATGCGTCATGACCAACTCCCTCCCCTTGCCTGGCGAGTCGCCGATTCAGGTTCGACCAGTCGATCCTGCGCCGAGTCACGGCCGGGCGACATCCCCTCTCATGTCGCGCCGCAACATGTCGCACTGCGTCAGGCTGTCCGGGTCCCTCAGGCCGTCCGCGCCCTGTGGGCGGCTTCGACCACCGCCTCGAAAGCCAGCATCGTCGAGGCGTGGCGGGGAGGATAATCGCGCACCACCTCCAGCGCCCTGAGGTCGGCAAAGCGCCCTTGCGGCGGCGCGCCGCCGGCCTTGAGCA
Source organism: Caulobacteraceae bacterium (assembly GCA_036500495.1). Taxonomy (GTDB): domain Bacteria; phylum Pseudomonadota; class Alphaproteobacteria; order Caulobacterales; family Caulobacteraceae; genus BOG-938. Next base: position 30,749 of record DASYBX010000146.1, on the reverse strand, counting down.
TGGCCTTGAGGGCGTCGCGGGCCGCTTCCAGTTCCTCGACGGTGGCCCCGATCACATGGGCCCCGAGCACGGCGGCCGAGGCCTGGCCGAGGGCGCAGGCCTTCACCTCCTGGGCGAAGTCGGACACACGGCCGTCCTTCAGCTCCACGTCGACCAGCACCCGGCTGCCGCACAGCTTGGACACCTTCTCGGCCGAGCCTTGAGGGTGGGCGAGCCGGCCGGCCCGGGGCATGTTCGCCGCGAGGGCCAGCACCTTGGCGCTGTAGAGGTCGTCGATCACCCTAGTTCCACCACGTCAGCCTCGATCGCCTTCCGCTATGGCCTTGCCTTCCGAGACCGCCTTCACCCGCGCCACGATGTCGGTGTTGAGCTGCTCGAAGCCCTTCCTCAGCCATTTGCGGCGGGCCTTGCCCACCATCGGCCCCAGCCATCCCTGATAGACCTCGCCGTTGGACAGGATGCAGTTCCTGTCCTCGTCGTTCAGGTGCTCGATCTCGATGTAGCGGATGCGCTTGACCAGACCCATCATCTCGCTGAGCGCCCACAGGATCTGCTCGTTGGGCACCCAGTCCACGACCAACGGCCGGATCACCCGGTCGGGCTGGCCGGGGAAGGCTTCGCCGATCGCCAGCTTCTGCTGGATGCGTAGCAGGCCGTGGACCTCCGGATAGACGGTGTTCCACTCCTTCCAGCGGGACAGGTCCGACAGCACGTCCCAGATGGCCCTGGAGCTGAACGGCGCCCCGACCCGGTGTTCGACCTTGAAAACCATCGGGACCTATGTGGGGTTGGCTTCGCGCAGGCGCCACGTGGCCCCGTCCGGACCGTCCATGACGACCACGTTGAGGGCGTTCAGTTCGTCGCGGATGCGATCGGCGGTCGGCCAGTCCTTGGCCTTGCGCGCCTCGATGCGCTCGGCCAGCAGGGCCTCGACCTTGGCGGCCAAGTCGTCGCCCGCCGCGCCCTTGAACCAGGCGTCGGGATCGGCCTGCAGGAAGCCCAGGAGCGCGCCCGCACCCAGCAAAGCGGCCTTGGCCGCCTGCCGCTCCAGCGCCTTCGTCGCCGTCTCCAGGGTCTTGCCCAGAGCGAACAACTCGGCCATGGCGCGGGGCGTGTTGAGGTCGTCCTCCAGGGCCTCGGCGAAGGCGGCCGGCGGCTCGCCAGCCACGGCGTCGACGTCCCCCGCTCTCTGCAAAGCCCCATAGAGCCGGTCCAGCGACTTGCGGGCCTGGTCGACCAGGCTGTCGGTCCAGTCCAGCGGGGCGCGGTAGTGGCCGCTGAGCAGGGCCCAGCGCAGGGCCTCGCCGGGGATGCGCTCGACCAACTGATGCACCAGCTTCACGTTGCCCAGGCTCTTGGACATCTTCTCGGCGTCCATGGTCAGGAAGCCGTTGTGCATCCAGTAGCGCGCCAGGGTGGGCGTGTGGTCGGCGCAGCGACTCTGGGCGATCTCGTTCTCGTGGTGCGGGAAGGTCAGGTCGTGGCCGCCGCCGTGGATGTCGATGGTCGGCCCCAGGTTCTTCTCGATCATGGCCGAGCATTCCAGGTGCCAGCCGGGCCGCCCCGCGCCCCAGGGGCTGTCCCACACCGGTTCGCCCGGCTTTGACGGCTTCCACAGCACGAAGTCGGCTGGATTGCGCTTGTAGGGCGCGACCTCGACCCGCGCCCCGGCGATCATGTCGTCCAGCGAGCGGCCCGACAGCCTGCCGTAGTCGGCGAAGCTGCCGGTGTCGAACAGCACATGGCCTTCGGCGGCATAGGCGTGGCCCCCCTCCACCAGCCGGCCGATCATGGCCAGCATCTCGCCGATGTGGGCGGTGGCGCGCGGCTCCAGCGTGGGTCGCAGCACGCCGAGTGCGTCCATGTCCTGGTGGTAGATGGCGGTGAACTTGTCGGTGATGGCCGAGATGTCGACGCCCTGGTCGATCGCCGCCTGGTTTATCTTGTCGTCCACGTCGGTGATGTTGCGGGCGTAGACCACCTGGTCCTCGCCGTACTCGCGCCGCAGCAGGCGGAACAGCACGTCGAACACCACCGCCGGACGGGCGTTGCCGATGTGGGCGTAGTTGTAGACCGTCGGTCCACAGACATAGAGCGTCACCCGGTCCGGATCGGCCGGAACGAACGCGCGCTTCTCGCGGCTCAGGGTGTCGTGCAGAAAAACTGGCATACGCTCGCTTCTTTTGGGCAGTTGCGCGCAAGGGCGCTTGCCCCATATACCCATGTGTCCTTCGGGAAACCACGCCAGATAACGCGGCGGGTTTGGCGCTCCCCTACTGGGTTCAGACGCCTTGGCCTCGAAGGTGTGAAGGGGTGGCACGCGTCATTCCAGGGCCTTCGCCCTGGCGCAACTCAGCCCCGGGAACCTCCTTCATGGATGCTCTGGCCAAGCCACGGAAGCTGATCAACTCCGCGTCGCACATCGCCGACCGCTCGTCGCCCGGCGAGCGCCCGACCCGCGAACAGGCGCTGGAAGCGGTGCGCACCCTGATCGCCTGGACCGGCGACAATCCCGATCGCGAAGGCCTGCTCGACACCCCGCGCCGCGTGGTCGACGCCTACGGCGAATGGTTCGACGGCTACGACGCGGATCCCGGCAAGGAGCTGTCGCGCGTGTTCGAGGACGTGCAGGGATACGACGACGTGGTCATGCTGCGCGAGATCGAGGTGGAGAGCCACTGCGAGCACCACATGGCCCCGTTCCTCGGCAAGGCCTACGTCGCCTATGTGCCGGACGAGAAGGTGGTCGGCATCTCCAAGATCGCCCGGGTGGTGGAGATCTTCTCCCGCCGCCTGCAGACCCAGGAAACCCTCACCCGCCAGATCGCCGACGCCATCACCGGCCACCTGCAGCCCAAGGGCGTGGCCATCCTGATCGACGCCGAGCACCAGTGCATGACCACCCGCGGCGTGCACCACCGCCACGTCTCGACCCTGACCACTCAGTTCACCGGCGTGTTCAAGACCGACCTCGGCCTGCAGGAACGGTTCCTGAGCTTCTGCAGCCGGAAGTAGGCCGCGCGGGTCCCGGCCGCCCCTCCGATCTTTATAAGTCCTTTATGCGGGCCCCCGGTGATCCGAATGGCCCCTTTACGGCGTTCGGGAGTACCGGCTTGCGAAGTGGTCCCGAGCGCGATCGAGCGCCGGGCCGCGGAGTCTTCTGCCCACCGTGAACGCCTCCCCGCCTGGCAGCCTTCAAAGCAAGGCGCGCCCCCGCTTCTGGTCCCTGGCGATCGGCAGCATCGGCGTGGTGTTCGGCGACATCGGCACCAGCCCGCTCTATTCGTTCCGCCAGGCCCTGGGCCAGGCCGGCCGGATCAGCCCCGATGCGGTGATGGGCGTGGTGTCCCTGGCGCTGTGGGCGCTGATCCTGGTGGTCACCGTCAAATATGTCCTGTTCCTGATGCGGGCGGACAACAATGGCGAAGGCGGCGTGCTGTCGCTCGCCGCCCTGGCGGAAGGGGCCGCGGGCAGGCGCACCAGCCTGATCTTCTTCCTCGGCGTCACCGGCGCGGCCCTGTTCTACGGCGACGCCGTCATCACCCCGGCCATCTCGGTGCTGTCGGCCGTGGAGGGCCTGAAGACCCTGCCGGGCCTCGGCGCGCACGTGACCACGCCGGTGGTGATCATCACCAGCCTGGCCGTGCTCCTGGTGCTGTTCCTGATGCAGTCGCGCGGCACCGCCGGGGTCGGACGCTGGTTCGCGCCGCTGTGCCTGGTCTGGTTCGTGGCCATCGCCGCCGTCGGCGTGCCGCACATTCTGCGCGAGCCTGGGATACTCCAGGCCATCGGGCCCCAGCACGCCCTGCTGTTCCTCGTGCATCACGGGCTGGCCGGCTTCTTCGTCCTGGGCGCGGTGTTCCTGACGGTGACCGGCGCGGAGGCCCTGTTCGCCGACATGGGCCACTTCGGCCGCTGGCCGATCCAGGCCTCGTGGCTGTTCTTCGTCCTGCCCTCGCTGATGTTCAACTACTTCGGCCAGGGCGCCTTCGCGCTCGAACAGATCCGCGCCGCCCACGGCCATCCGGTCGAGAACATCGACTGGTTCTTCCAGATGGCGCCGCTCGCGTTCCGCGCGCCGCTGGTGGTGCTGGCCACCATCGCCACGGTGATCGCCAGCCAGGCCGTGATCACCGGCGCCTTTTCCCTGACCAACCAGGCGATCCAGCTCGGCTACCTGCCGCGCCTGACCATCCTGCGCACCTCCGAAACCCAGGCCGGCCAGATCTACATCCCGCAGATCAACCTCCTGCTGGCCATCGGCGTGGTGTTCCTGATCGGGGTGTTCAAGAGCTCCGACAACCTGGCCCAGGCCTATGGCCTGGCGGTGACCGGCACCATGGTCGTGACCACCACCTTGGCCTTCATCGTCGTGCGCAGCCGCTGGCGCTGGCCGCTCATCGGCGCCATCGCCCTGATCGGCCCCCTGCTGATGATGGACAGCGTGTTCCTCGCCGCCAACGCCCTGAAGCTGCTGTCGGGCGGCTTCGTCCCCCTGACCATCGGCGCGGTCCTGTTCTACGTGATGGCGACCTGGGCCCGGGGCTCGGACTATGTGCGCGAGAAGATCGAAAGGGAGTCGCCGCTGCTGGACGACATCCTGCCCCTGCTGGTCTCGCGCTCGACCTACCGCGCCCCCGGCGCGGCGGTGTTCCTCACCTCCGACCCCGCCCGCGTCCCCGGCGCCCTGCTGCACAACCTCAAGCACAACAAGGTGCTGCATCAGCGCAACCTGATCGTCCGCGTGCGCACCGCCCAGGCGCCCTGGACCCAGGAAGACGAACGGGCCGAGATCGAGGTGCTGTCGCCCGATTTCACCCGCGTCTGGCTGACCTACGGCTACATGGAGACGCCGAACGTGCCCAAGGCGCTGGGAGGCCTGCGTTCGCGCGGCGTGGCGCTCGACCTGATGAGCACCTCGTTCTTCGTCGGCCGCCGCACCTTCGTGCGCGCCCACCGCTCGCACCTGCTGCCCGGCATGGATCGTCTCTACATCTGGCTGGCCAAGAACGCCGCCGATCCCACCGACTTCTTCCACGTGCCCGTCGGGCGGGTAGTGGAACTGGGCGCCCAGGTCAGCCTCTAGGGCGCAGCATCACCGCGCCGGTCCTGGGGTCGACCAGGGTGACGTTCTCGGCGGCCTGGATGCGCCATTGACCGTCCCGCCGGGTGGCCACCGTCAGCAGGAGCGTGTCCACCTGGTGCGGGCCTGCCGGATGAGCGGGACCGGTCGAGAGCCGGCTCCAGAAATGGACGATCGCCACGCCCGCCGCGAGGTCGTCCACGGCGATCAGTTCATTGTCGAGCGTCGAGTCCCGATAGATCGTCTCGTGGACGGCGCGGTGCTGGGCCACGATCTCGTCCACCCCACGCTTGAAGGTGGCGAACCGGTTCACGAAGGTGGCGTCGTCGTGGAACAGGGCGCCGAGCGCGTCCATGTCGTGGGCGTTCCACGCCGCCTGGAACGCCGCCGGGACGTCCGCCGGTCCCTTGATCCCGCTCATCGGCCTTCATCCTCCCGCGCTGTCCAGGCCCTATGCTAGGCTGGAAGCGTCAGACGGGGCAGGCCTTGCAGATCACCGGCTACATCCTCGGCTTCGGCGTCCTGGCCGCGGTGCTGCTGCTCAACCGGTGGGTGTTCCGGCGCAACTGGCGATCCTATCCCACGGCGGCCGAGTATCTGGCCGCCCATCCCGGCGCGCGAAACGCCGGCGAGATCGTCTGCCACACCTGCAAGGGCAAGCCGGCCAGCCTCGGCCTCCGCGACAAGGACCGCCTCTACCGCTGCGCCTTCTGCGAGACCGAGCTCTACCGCGTCGACCTCGAAGGTTAGGCCGGCGAATCGACCCCGGGCCACCTCACGGCGGACAGCGCCCACAGGCCGATCAGGTTGAGCAGGGGTATGAACGCCACGATCGTCCACCAGCGGGAAATCCCGAGCCGCTGCAGGATCTTCGCGAGCGGGAAGCCCGGCAGCAGGACTCCGATCACAAGAACGATCAGCCAGTGATATGGCGAGATGGTATTCATGGCTTCCCCCTGTTCCCACGACCAAGCTCGGCGAGACTGAGTGCAAAGGGGGCGGCTGTCCATCGTCCGTCTGTTTGTGTTCCGGCCCAAGCGGTCTAACTAAGCGGCATGAGCACCCCCCTCTTCCCTCCCGCCGGCGACAAGGCCGCCCTGGAGCAAGGCGCCGAGTTGACCCCCCGCTTCGACGCCAACGGCCTGATCGCGGCGGTGGCCACGCACGCCCAGACCGGCGAGATCCTGATGCTGGCCTGGATGAACGCCGAGGCCCTCAAGCTGACGTTGGACACCGGCGAGGCCCACTACTTCAGCCGCTCGCGGAGCGCCCTGTGGAAGAAGGGCGAGACCTCGGGCCAGGTGCAGAAGGTGCGCGAGCTGCGCGTGGACTGCGACCAGGACGCGGTGTGGATCAAGGTCGATCCCCAGGGCGACGGCGGGGCCTGCCACACCGGCGCGCGCTCGTGCTTCTACCGCCTGTGGGAGGACGGCCGGCTGGTCGAGCGCCCGTGACCCCCGCCGGCGAGCGCCCAGAGCCGGACGAAGAGGACCTCGACGGCGACGAGGGGCCGCAAGACCTCGGCGGCCAGGTCATCGAGGCGCGCCTGGAACAGGGTGGCGAGCGGCTCGACAAGGCCCTGGCGGCGCTGCTGCCCGACCTGTCGCGGGCCCGGCTGCAGGCCCTGATCGCCGAGGGCGCCCTCAGCCGCGACGGCCAGCCGCAGACCTCCGCCTCCGCCAAGGCGCAACCCGGCCTCTATCGCCTGCGCGTACCCGCCCCGGCCGAGGCGGAGCCCCAACCCCAGGCCCTGCCGCTCACGGTGCTGTTCGAAGACGCCAGCCTGATCGTGGTCGACAAGCCGGCCGGCATGGCCGTGCACCCCGGCCCCGGCGTGCCGGACGGAACCCTGGTCAACGTCCTGCTCCACCATTGCGCCGGCAGCCTCTCGGGCATCGGCGGGGTGGCGCGGCCGGGCATCGTGCACCGGCTCGACAAGGACACCTCGGGCGTGATGGTCGCGGCCAAGACCGACGCCGCCCACGCCGGCCTCTGCGCCCTGTTCGCCCGCCACGACATCGAGCGGCGCTACATCGCCCTGGTCCGCGGCGCGCCGAGCCCGCCCCACGGTGTGATCCACACCCGCATCGGCCGCTCGCCCCACGACCGCAAGAAGATGGCGGTGCTGAAGTCGGGCGGGCGCGAGGCGATCACCCATTACCGCACCGGGCGCGTGTTCGGCGCGGCGGACAAGCCGCTGGCCGCCCGTCTGAACTGCGAACTCGAGACCGGCCGCACCCACCAGATCCGCGTGCACCTCGCCTCCAGGGGCAGCCCATGCCTCGGCGATCCGGTCTATGGCTCGGGCGTTCCGGCGGCGGCGGTGCGGGCGGCGGTCGAGGCCGCGGGGCTGCGGCGCCAGGCCCTGCACGCCGCGGTCCTGGGTTTCGTCCATCCGGTCACGGGCGAGCGGCTGCGCTTCGAAACCCCCCTCCCCGCAGACATGGCGGCGCTGGAAGCGGGGTTGGACGCTCTCAATTAGCGGACGCTAGCGAGCGATGGAGCACGAAAAGCCTGCTCCGGAGACCCAGGCTGGGTCACCCGAATAACCAACCGGACTGGTCGGTCATTATTTTGTGGCTCAGCTCTTACCTACGGTGCAACGCATCCTTATTTGGGCAGTTGTCGGGGGTGGCCCATGCGGGGATGCGCGCATGGCCGCCCATTCAATATGGAGGGGATCATGGCTGCAAATCAGCTCGCTATCATGTCGCCGGAAGGCGGCCTCTCCCGGTATCTGTCCGAGATCCGCAAGTTCCCCATGCTCGCCAAGGACCAGGAGTTCATGCTGGCCCAGCGCTGGAAGGAGCATCAGGATGCCGAAGCCGCGCATCAGCTGGTCACTTCGCACCTGCGCCTAGTGGCCAAGATCGCCATGGGTTACCGCGGCTATGGACTGCCGATCGGCGAGGTGATCTCCGAAGGCAACGTCGGCCTGATGCAGGCGGTGAAGAAGTTCGAGCCGGACAAGGGCTTCCGCCTGGCCACCTACGCCATGTGGTGGATCCGCGCCTCGATCCAGGAATACATCCTGCGCTCGTGGTCCCTGGTGAAGATGGGCACCACCGCCGCCCAGAAGAAGCTGTTCTTCAACCTGCGTAAGGCCAAGAGCCAGATCAGCGCCTTCGAGGAAGGCGACCTGCGCCCCGAGCAGGTCAGCGCCATCGCCACCAAGCTCGGCGTGCTGAACGAGGAAGTGATCTCGATGAACCGGCGCCTGTCGGGCCCGGACTCCTCGCTGAACGCCCCCCTGCGCTCGGACTCCGAGAGCGAGTGGCAGGACTGGCTGCAGGACGAGACCCAGGTGTCCCAGGAATCGGCCCTGGCCGAGACCGAGGAGCACACCATCCGCATGTCGCTGCTCGACGAGGCGATGAAAGAGCTGTCGGACCGCGAGCGGCACATCCTCACCGAGCGCCGGCTGAAGGACGACCCGACCACCCTGGAAGAGCTGGCCTCCGAATACGGCGTCAGCCGCGAGCGCGTGCGCCAGATCGAGGTACGGGCCTTCGAGAAGCTGCAGAAAGCCATGCGCGCGGCCGCCACCGAACGCAACCTGGTCAACGCCTGACCCAACTCGCGCTCGAATAGCCGCCAGGCGATAGCGCAAACTAGATGTCGAGCCCGCCCCTCGCCGAGTTGAACCGGCGAGGGTCCGGGCCGATGTAGTGGGGGGCCTCCACGAAGTCGCGGGGCGGCCCTGACACCGCCTCCAGCCGGCGCTCCAGTTCACCCATCGAAATCGGCCGCCGCAGGAACTCGTGGGCGCCTGCTTCGCGCGCGGCCAGAACCTGGGCCGCCTTGGCCTCGGCCAGCACCATGATCAGCGGCGTCTCGTGGAAGTCGAAGTCGGAGCGGCGGAAGGTCCGCGCGAAGGCGAGGCCGTCGAAGCCGGAGCCAGCCGCCTCGACGAACACCAGCTCCGGCTCGAGCACCTGGGCCAGCACCATGGCCGTCTCGGAGTCCTGCGCCCCGTGGACCTGGACCGTGGGCCACAGGCTGCGCAGCAGGCCGGCCAGCAGCTTGGCCGTCGCCATGTTCGGGTCGACCACCAGGATGCGGTCGAGCGGAGCTGTCTTGCGGCCTTGGCCCGTCACGGGAACCTCAGGACAATGCAAGACGCGATCCTGGCAGGCGATCGTAAACGTTCCACTTACCGAATATGAGGTAGCAGCCGCGCCCCGCCCTAACGATCGGCCCTAACGATCGGCCCTAACGATCGGCGAACGGGTCGCGCATCAGGATGGTGTCCTCGCGTTCGGGGCTGGTCGACAGCAGGGCCACCGGCGCGCCGATCAGCTCCTCGATGCGACGCACGTATTTGATCGCCTCGGCCGGCAGGTCCTTCCAGCTGCGCGCGCCCTGGGTGCTCTCGCTCCAGCCTTCGAGGGTCTCGTAGACCGGCTCCAGAGCGCCCTGCGCCTTCAGCCCCGCGGGCATGTAGTCGACGACCTTGCCGTCGAGGCGGTAGCCGATGCAGATCTTCAGTTCGGCGAAACCGTCCAGCACGTCGAGCTTGGTCAGGGCCACGCCGTCGATGCCGTTCACCGCCACCGACTGGCGCACCAGCGCCGCGTCGAACCAGCCGCAGCGGCGCGGACGGCCCGTCACCGTGCCGAACTCGTGACCGCGCTCGCCCAGGCGCTTGCCGACATCGTCCTTCAGCTCGGTGGGGAACGGCCCCTCGCCCACCCGCGTGGTGTAGGCCTTGACGATGCCGAGGATGTAGCCGGTCGAGCGCGGGCCGAGGCCCGAGCCGGCCGCCGCCTGCCCCGCCACGGTGTTGGACGAGGTGACGTAGGGATAGGTGCCATGGTCGACGTCGAGCAGCGCGCCTTGCGCCCCCTCGAACAGCACGCGCTGGCCGTCCTTCACCGCCTTGTCCAGCACCCGCCACGCCGGCTGGGCGTAGGGCAGGATCTTCGGCGCGACCTCCAGCAGCTGGGCCAGCAGGGACTCCGGCTCGACGTCCGGCAGGTTCAGGCCCTTGCGCAGGGCGCCGTGGTGGGCCAGCAGGCGCTCGATCTTGGCCTTCAGGGCCTCAGGATCGGCCAGGTCCGCCACCCGGATCGCCCGGCGGCCGACCTTGTCCTCATAGGCCGGGCCGATGCCGCGGCCGGTGGTGCCGATCTTGTTCGCTCCAGCGGCGGCTTCGCGCGCGCCGTCGAGGTCGCGGTGCACCGGCAGGATCAGGGCGGCGTTGTCGGCCAGGATCAGGATGTCGGGGCTGATCTGCACGCCCTGGCCGGTGATCTTCTCGATCTCGGCCAGCAGGGCCCAGGGATCGACCACCACGCCGTTGCCGATCACCGACGGCTTGCCCTGCACCACCCCTGAGGGCAGCAGCGACAGCTTGTAGGTCTTGTCGCCCACCACCAGGGTGTGGCCCGCGTTGTGGCCGCCCTGGAAGCGAACCACCACGTCGGCGCGGTTGGACAGCCAGTCGACGATCTTGCCCTTGCCCTCGTCGCCCCACTGGGCGCCGACGACGGTCACATTGGCCATGGATACGGCTCCTCGCCTGCCGAGCGGCGTCCCGCAGCCCTTCGACAGGACTCGGCGGCGGAACGGTCTGGATTGTCAGGCTCCGGCCCGGAAAAACGCGGCCGAAAGGTCAGACGCTGTAAGCCACATGATGACCCGCGCCGTCTAGCCCCTGGTTGTCGCCCCGCTTCAGAATCTGCTTTGGGCGACGCCCTGAGCACAGCCCGTCCCCGGCCTCGCTGCGATAAGACACGAAGTCGGTGCGGAACCGGATCAGTCAGCCCCGGTTCAGGTAACGGATGGAAGATCAAGGAACCAAGACGGCGCAAGTCGTCTCCAGATCGCAACCATAGGGTGATTGGAATGAGGAAGTCGATCTTGGGCGCGGCGACCGCGCTTGCGGTCATGACCAGCGCCGCTGCACAAGCTGCGCCGACTTTGACTTTCGGAGTCGATCGGCCCGGCGACGCCGTGCTGCTCAAAAGCCAATACGTCTATCTCGGCCACGATTTCTGCTGGTACGACAGCGCCTGGCGCGGGCCGGGCTTCTACTGGTGCGGCTATGCCTTCCGCCGCGGCCTCGGTTGGGGCGGCCCGGTGGGCTGGCGCGGCTGGTCGTCCGGTCCCCGCTACTGGCGCCAGGGCGCCTGGATCGGTCCGCGCGGCTACACCCATCGCGAATGGGGCGGCTGGCACGGCGGCGGCGGCGGCGGTCGCCACGTTGGCGGCGGTCACAGCGAGCGCGGCCATGGCGGTGGTCATGGCGGCGGCGGTCACGATGGTGGCCACGGCGGCGACCATCACCGCTGAAACACGGCGGCCGGGATCGCCGCTGGCGACGATCCCGGCGCGCCTTGCAGGCCTCAGAACACCAGGGCGCGCACTTCCTTCACGTTCGCCGTGGCCTTGATCCGGTCCATCACCGCCGACGACGGCGTCTGGTCGACGCCGACCAGGGCGATGGCGTCCTCGCCCGCTTCGACGCGGCCGAGGTTGAAGGTGGCGATGTTGATGTTGTTCTCGGCCAGCAGGCTGCCGAGGCGGCCGATGAAGCCCGGCTTGTCGAGGTTGTTCACGTAGATCATGGACGAGGCGAACGGCGCGTCGAGCTCCATCCCCTTCACCTCGACGATGCGCGGAACGCCCGCCACGACGGTGCCGGCGAAGGCGCGCTCGCCGGAGTCCGACACCACGGTGATGCGCATCAGGCTGTCGTAGGTCGGCGAGGTCTCCTGGCGGATCTCCTGCACCGTCACGCCACGCTCCTTGGCCACCGCCGGCGCCGAGACCATGTTGATCTCCGCCAGCATCGGCCGCAGCACGCCGGCCAGGGTGGCCGCCGTCAGGGGCTTCACGTTCAGCTTGGCCAGGTCGCCCTCATAGGCAATCTCGATCGACTTCAGGCCGGCGTCGACCATCTGGCCGGCGAAGGCGCCGAGCTTCTCGGCCAGGGCCACATAGGGCTTCAGCTTGGGTGCGTCCTCGGCCGAGACCGAGGGGCTGTTCAGGGCGTTCACCACCGCACCGGTCAGCAGGTAGTCGGAGATCTGCTCGGCCACCTGCAGGGCCACGTTCTCCTGGGCCTCGTTGGTCGAGGCGCCCAGGTGCGGGGTGGCGATGAAGTTCGGCGCGCCGAACAGCGGGTTTTCCTTGGCCGGCTCGACGGTGAACACGTCGAAGGCCGCACCGCCCACCTGACCGCTGTCCAGGGCTTCACGCAGCGCCGCCTCGTCGACCAGGCCGCCGCGGGCGCAGTTGACGATCCGCACGCCCTTCTTGGCCTTGGCCAGGGTTTCCTTGTTGAGGATGCCGCGGGTCTTGTCGGTGAGCGGGGTGTGCAGGGTGATGAAGTCGGCGCGGGCGAGCAGTTCGTCCAGTTCGACCTTCTCCACGCCCATCTCCACGGCGCGCTCGGGCGACAGGAAGGGATCGTAGGCGACCACCTTCATCTTCAGGCCCTGGGCGCGGTCGGCCACGATCGAGCCGATGTTGCCGGCGCCGATCAGGCCGAGGGTCTTGGAATAGACCTCCACGCCCATGAAGCGGTTCTTCTCCCACTTGCCGGCCTGGGTCGAGATGTCGGCCTGGGGCAGGTCGCGGGCCAGGGCGAACATCAGGGCGATGGCGTGTTCGGCGGTGGTGATCGAGTTGCCGAAGGGGGTGTTCATCACCACGATGCCGGCGGCGGTGGCGGCCGGAATGTCGACGTTGTCGACGCCGATGCCGGCGCGGCCGATCACCTTCAGCTTCTTCGCCTGGGCGATGACCTCCTTGTTGGGCTTGGTGGCCGAGCGGACGGCCAGGCCGTCGTACTGGTCGATGATCTCGATCAGCTGGTCCTTGGTCAGGCCGGTCTTCACGTCGACCTCGACGCCGCGATCCTTGAAGATGGCGACGGCGGCGGGGGACAGTTCGTCAGCGATGAGTACGCGGGGAGCCATGGGGCTTGTCCTTTTGCGTAGGCGGACCTCGCCTGTCGCGAGGTCGGCAGTTCGATCTTGGGGAGAGGCGGCGGGGCTCGGGCGAGCCCCGCGCCGGATCAGGCGGCCTGCAGTTCGGCGGCGAGGGTCTCGAACGCCCAGTCGAGCCAGGGCGTCAGGGCCTCGACATCGGAGGCGTCGACGGTGGCGCCGCACCAGATGCGCAGGCCCGGAGGGGCGTCGCGGTACCCGCCGGCGTCGAGCGCCACGCCTTCCTTCTCGAGCAGCGAGGCCAGCTTCTTGGCGAAGTCGGCCTGGGCGTCGGCGGCGAGGCCGGTGACCCGCTTGTCGACCACCTTGATGCACACCGAGGTGTTGGAGCGGATCGCATCGCTTTCGGCGAGGAACTCGACCCATTCGGTCTTGGCCACCCACTCGGCCAGGGCCTTCAGGTTGGCGTTGGAGCGCTGCTTCAGGCCGTCGAGCCCGCCGATGGAGGCGGACCACTTCAGGGCGTCGAGGTAGTCCTCCACGCACAGCATGGACGGGGTGTTGATGGTCGCGCCCTCGAAGATGTCGAGGGCGACCTTGCCGCCCTTGGTCATGCGGAAGATCTTCGGCAGCGGCCAGGGCGGGCTGTAGCTTTCCAGGCGGGCCACGGCGCGGGGGCTGAGGATCAGCATGCCGTGCGCGGCCTCGCCGCCCAGCACCTTCTGCCAGGAGAAGGTCACCACATCGAGCTTCTTCCAGTCGATGTCCATGGCGAACACCGCCGACGTGGCGTCGCAGATGGTCACGCCCTCACGGTCGTCGGCGATGAAGTCGGCGTTCGGCACGCGCACGCCGGAGGTGGTGCCGTTCCAGGTGAACACCAGGTCGGCGTCCTTGCGCACCTTGGACACGTCGGGAAGCTGGCCGTAGGGCGCGTCGAGCACCTCGACGTCCTTCAGCTTGAGCTGCTTGGTCACGTCCGTGACCCAGTCCTTGCCGAACGATTCGAAGGCCACGATCTGCACCGGGCGGGCGCCCAGCATCGACCACATCGCCATTTCCACGGCGCCGGTGTCGGAAGCAGGCACGATGCCGATCAGGTAGTCGGCCGGCACGCCCAGGATATCCCGGGTCTGGTCGATGGCGGCCTTGAGGCGGGCCTTGCCGGGTTTGGAGCGGTGGGAGCGGCCGACGAGCGCTCCCTGCAGGTTTTCCAGTTTCCATCCGGGGCGCTTGGCGCAGGGGCCGGAAGAGAACTCGGGGCGAGCCGGACGCATGGCCGGCTTGGCGGGGGTCGTCATGGATTGTCTCCCATCCTTGCAGATGAGCAGCGCCCCGTTGGGAGGGCGTGGCCCGGGGCGGTACTTACACCAACGACGGCGATTGGCGAGGGGAAAGTTGCGCGCCGCAGCAAAGAATCTATCCGCCTTCGTCCGGCCCAAGATGAACGGAAAACAACGAAGATGAACGGCGGAGCCGGTGGGCATTCAGCGGCGTTTCATGTGCGGGGATCAATGCTGCGGTCACGTTTGAAGAGCGTCAGGGAGCCCGGTTCCCTGGGAAATCACATACGGGCCAGTCCGCTGGACGGCCCATTGAGGAGTTCGTCATGAAGACGCTGGTTTTTGGCTTGCTCGCGGCCGCCGCACTCGGCGCCGCCGTCCCGGCCTCGGCGGCCGTGGTCGTCCATGAACGTCCCAACGGGACGGTCGTGGTCAGACACGTGACGCCTGTTCACCATCGCCTGCACCGCGTGGTGTGGGTCGACCATCACGGCCACCGTCACGTGGCCTTTCGCTGACTGATAGAGGGAGGATGATGTCATGAAGCGTGTGGTTCTTTCACTGATCGCCGCCGCCAGCCTGGCCGGCGCCGCGGTTCCGGCCTTCGCCCAGGGCCCGCGCCCGAGCGACTGGCAGCCCCTGGCCCAGCGCCAGGACAATATCGAGCACCGCATCGACGAGGGCATGCGCAGCGGCCAGTTGACCCGCCGCGAGGCCCGCGGCCTGCACGAGCAGTTCAGCGGCCTGCTGCGCCTGGAGGCCCGCTACCGCCGCGACGGCATGACGCCGCGCGAACGCGCCGACCTGGAGCATCGCTACGACGCCCTGGCCGACCGCGTGCGTTTCGACAAGCACAACGACCGCGTCCGTTGAGTCCCCGCGGCCCCGGCTTTTTGGCCGGGGCCGCATCTCACCAACCGAACCGGCGTTTCAACAGCCTGATCCAGAGGTGACATCATGATCCGCACCGTTCTCGCCTTCACCGCCGCCGCCAGCCTGGCCGCCGCGGCCGTCCCTGCTCTTGCCCAGACCCTTTCGACCCAGCCGGCGCCGGCCAGCTGGAAGCCCCTGCCCCAGCGGCAGGACCAGGTCGCCGCCCAGATCGCCGACGGCGCTGACAAGGGGACCCTGTCCGAACTGCAGCAGCGCGACCTGCGCGACCAGTTCAAGGGCCTCCTCGACCTGGAGGACCAGTACAAGAAGACCGGCCTGACCCAGGCTCAGACGGCGGACCTGGAAGCCCGCTACGACACGCTGGAAGCCCGCATCCAGGTGGAATCCCATCCGGCCAGCGTCGACGTGCGCCGCGCGCCGACGGCGGCCTCCGCGGAATAGCCCGACGATCGTCAGCCCGCGATCGTGAGCTCTGGCCAGCGCGCCCGGGCCGAGTCCGAGACTCGCCTGAACGCCGCGGCGCTGATCGGGCGGTTCGGATTGCGCCTGAGGCGCATGGCGAACAGGTCGTCCAGCCCGAACGGCGCCGCCAGGGTGATGGCGCCGTCCGCCTCCAGCCGCGCACCCACCGCGAAGGCCGTGCAGACGAACCGCTCCAGGGCCTCGTCGGTTTGGCCGAGGGCGGTGTAGGGCTCGCCGAACTTCTGCTCGAACCACAGATGCACCCGCGCCTGGTTGCGCACCTCGACCATGACGTCCAGCGGCGGCGCGAAGGCCGCCGCCGCCCGGCGGATGATCAGGTCCTCGGCGTCCCAGGAGGTGTCGGGGTCGAAGTAGACCGCGTCATAGTCCTTCAGGCCGTAGTCGGGCTCGCGGCCGGTCAGGTGGTTCCAGGCGGTCTGGTACACGCAGCCGGACACCAGCCGCCAGTCCGGCAGGCCCAGCGCCAGCGCCCTCACCCCCTCCATCACGCGCATCAGCGTCGGGCTGGCGGTGAGGATGCCGATCAGCCGCTGCTCGTCGGTCATCGGCGCAGCGGCCAGCCGTGGTCCAGCGGCCCATGGCCCTTGCCGAGCCCCGGCGCCCGGCGGATCGCCTCAGCCGTATAGGCCCAGGCGCGCGCCGCCGCCTCGGGTAGAGCCAGGCCCTGGGCCAAGCCCGTGGCGCAGGCCGAGGCCAGGGTGCAGCCGGTGCCGTGCGTATGCGGCGTGTCGAGCCGTGGGCCCTCCAGCAGGGTCTCGCCCTCGGGGGTGGCCAGCAGGTCGGTCACCTGGCGGCCAGGGATATGGCCGCCCTTCAGCAGCACGGCCCCTGCGCCCATGGCCAGCAGGGCCTCGGCGGCGCGCCTCTGGCTGTCGAGATCGGTCACCGCGACGCCGGTGAGGGCCTCCGCCTCGGGTGCATTGGGGGTCAGCAGCCGCGCAAGCGGCAGGAGGCGATTGATCAGCACGTCGAGGGCGCCATCGGACAGCAGCGCCTGCCCGCCCTTGGCGATCATCACCGGGTCGACCACCGCCGGGATGGCCGGGAACGCCTCCAGCAGCTCGGCCACGGCCTCGACCGTGGAGCGGCGCGCCAGCATGCCGGTCTTGATGGCGTCCGCGCCGATGTCGTCCAGCACCGCCCTGGCCTGCGCGGTCACCAGATTCGCCGGGAGCTTGACCACATCCTGCACGCCGAGGGTGTTCTGCACCGTGATCGCGGTGATCGCCGTGGCCGCATGGCCGCCCATCGCCGTCACCGTCTTGATGTCGGCCTGCACCCCTGCCCCGCCGCCGGAATCGGACCCGGCGATGATCAGGACTCGGCCTTGGCTGTGAGGTTCCATGCGCCCTTCTAGCAGCCGCGCGGCCATGGACGTAACCGCGCATTACATGCCTTTACAGTTATATTCCTTATGGGCAATATATGCCCATGCAAGCCGACCTGTTCGACACCCTGGCCGATCCCAGCCGCCGCCGCATCCTGTCGCTGCTGCTGCAGGGCGAACGGTCCGCCGGCGAGCTGGTCGAGGCCCTGCATCTGAGCCAGCCGGCCGTGTCCAAGCACCTCAAGGTGCTGCGCGACGCCGGCTTCGCCGAGGTCCGTCCCGACGCCCAGCGCCGCCTCTACCGCCTGCGCCCCGAGCCCCTGGCGGAGATCGACGCCTGGCTGCAGCCGTTCCGTCGCTACTGGTCCGGCAAGCTCGACGCCCTGGAACACTATCTCGACGAGGAAGGAGCGTGACCATGGATGGACGCGAGGGCGTGCTGCTCAAAGTCGACCGGGCCGATGGACAGAGCGAGTGGGAAATCCGCTTCGAACGGCGGCTGCGCCATTCCCCCGAGCGGGTGTGGGCGGCGATCACCGGACCCGGCGAAATGAGCCGCTGGTTCGACGAGACCGTCATGCCCGATCCGCTGGAGGTCGGGGCCACGATCCGCTTCACGCACAACTACGTCGGCATGGAGAGCCACGGCGAGATCACCGCGCTCGACCCGCCGCGCCTGATCGAGTGGCTGTGGATCGGCGGCTTCGGCCCAGCCAGCCGCATGCGCTGGGAGATCGAGCCCGAGAGAGAGGGCTGCCGGCTGATCATGCGCCAGCAGGTCGCCGACCCGCCGGTCACCGCGCGCAGCATGGCCGGCTGGCACAAATGCCTGGACCGGATGCAGGCGATCCTGGACGGCGGCGAGGAGAAGCCCGACTTCGAGGCCTGGCTCAAGCTGTTCGAGGAGACCTACAAGCCCAAGGTGATGGCGGCGGGTCTCACCGTCCCCCAGGCCGGCGCGCCTGCACCAGCGACCAAGTCCTGAGGGCCTGCACCGTCTCGCGCACGTCGTGGACGCGGATCGCGTCCATCTGCGCCTCCGCCCCGATCAGGGCGCCCGCCAACGAGCCGCCCAGCCGGTCGTCCGCCTCCACCGCGGTAGAGTCGATGGCCTTGAGGAAGCGTTTGCGGCTGACGCCCAGAGCGGTCTTGAAGCCGAGCGCCCGGATCCGGTCGAGGTTGGCCAGGAGCTCGAGGTTGTGAACCAGGGTCTTGCCGAAGCCGATGCCGGGGTCGACCCAGATCGCCTCGCGACGCACTCCCACCGCCATGGCCGCCTCGGCGCGCGCCTGCAGGAAGCCGCATACCTCCCGCACGACGTCCTCGTAGACCGGGTTGTCCTGCATGGTGCGCGGCTCGCCCTGCATGTGCATCAGCATGACCTCGCAGCCGAGCTCGGCCGCCACGGCGGCGCTCTGCGGCGAGAAGCCGAGCGCGGTGATGTCGTTCCAGAGGCTCGCGCCCTCGGCCGCGGCCGCGCGCATCACCTCCGGCTTCATGGTGTCGATGGAGACCACCGCTCCCTGCGCCTTCAAGGCGCGCGCCACCGGCAGGATGCGGTCGATCTCCTCCTCGGCCGAGACCGGCGCGGCCCCGGGGCGGGTCGACTCGCCGCCGATGTCGATAATGTCGGCGCCCTCGGCCAGCAGCCGGCGCCCGTGCTCGATGGCCCGCTCGGCGCCGAGGTAGCGGCCGCCGTCGGAGAAGCTGTCGGGGGTGGCGTTGACGATCCCCATCACTTGAGGACCTGTGCGCTCGGCGGCCATGCACCTCTCCCTATGGCCCAACAAAGGTTCGGGCGACCAAGGCCAAAGCCCTGATCGCCCGAGACTAAGAGATGACTGCCCTCGCCGTCAGGCCGGCTGCGGGTCGGGACCGGCCAGGCTCGGCGGCGGCTTCACCGGCGTCAGGGGCACCGAGACAGCGGGGCCGGGCAGGCGGTCGGCGTCGTCGCGCGTCGGCGGGATGCCCTTCAACGCGTTGCCGATCTCGTCGCCGGTCAGGGTCTCGTACTCGAGCAGGGCCTTGGCCAGGGTGTGCAGGTCATCGAGGCGTTCGATCAGGATGCGCTTGGCCTCGGCGTGGCCGGTCTCCACCAGGCGCCTGACCTCGGCGTCGATCTTGCGCGCGGTTTCCTCGGAGACGTTCTGGGTGCGCGACACCGAGTGTCCCAGGAACACCTCTTCCTGGTTGTCGCCGTAGCTGACCACGCCCAACTCTTCGGAATAGCCCCACTGGGTGACCATCATCCGCGCCAGCTTGGTCGCCTGCTGGATGTCGGACGAGGCGCCCGAAGTAACGTGCTCCTTGCCGAAGATCAGCTCCTCGGCCACCCGGCCGCCCATCAGGATCACCAGGCGGGACGTCATCTGCTGGAAGCTCATCGACAGCTTGTCGCGCTCCGGCAGCTGCATGACCATGCCCAGGGCGCGGCCGCGCGGGATGATGGTGGCCTTGTGCACCGGGTCGGTGTTGGGCACCGTCAGGGCCAGGATGGCGTGGCCGCCCTCGTGATAGGCGGTCAGCTTCTTCTCGTCCTCGGTCATGGCCATGGACCGGCGCTCGGCGCCCATCATGACCTTGTCCTTGGCCTCTTCGAAGTCGCGCTGGGTGACCATGCGGCGGTTCTTGCGCGCCGCCAGCAGGGCCGCCTCATTGACCAGATTGGCCAGGTCCGCGCCCGAGAAGCCGGGGGTGCCGCGGGCGATCACCTTGACGTCCACGTCGGCCGACAAGGGCACGTTGCGCATGTGCACGCGCAGGATGCGTTCGCGGCCGTTGACGTCCGGGTTGGGCACCACGACCTGGCGGTCGAAACGGCCGGGGCGCAGCAGCGCCGGGTCCAGCACGTCCGGACGGTTGGTGGCAGCGATCAGGATGATGCCTTCGTTGGCCTCGAAGCCGTCCATCTCCACCAGCAGCTGGTTCAGGGTCTGCTCGCGCTCGTCGTTGCCGCCGCCCAGGCCGGCGCCACGATGGCGGCCCACGGCGTCGATCTCGTCGATGAAGATGATGCACGGGGCGTTCTTCTTGGCCTGCTCGAACATGTCGCGCACGCGACTGGCGCCGACGCCGACGAACATCTCCACGAAGTCCGAACCCGAGATGGTGAAGAACGGCACGCCCGCCTCGCCGGCGATGGCGCGGGCCAGCAGGGTCTTGCCGGTGCCCGGAGGGCCGACCAGCAAGGCGCCCTTGGGGATCTTGCCGCCCAGGCGCTGGAACTTGCCGGGGTCCTTCAGGAAGTCGACGATCTCCGACAGCTCTTCCTTGGCCTCGTCCACGCCGGCCACGTCCTCGAAGGTGACGCGGTTCTTGTTCTCGGTCAGCAGGCGGGCCTTGGACTTGCCGAAGCCCATGGCCCCGCGCGCCCCGCCCTGCATCTGGCGCATGAAGAAGATCCACACGCCGACCAGCAGCAGGATCGGCAGGCTCTGCAGCAGCACGCTCACCAGGGTCGGCTGGCTGGTGCCCTTCAGCTGCACGTCCGCGCCATTGGCGGTCATGCGCTTGGCCAGGTCATCCGAGTTCAGCGGGATGACGGTGGTGAAGCTCTTGCCGTCGGAATCACGCGTGTCGGCGATCTCGCCGTGGATGGTGGCGGCCTTGATCTGATGGGCGTCGATCCGGCTCAACAGCTGGGAGTAGGATATCTCGGCGGGCCCACCCGTATGGCTCCCGCGGTTCAGCACTCCGTAGAGCGCGACCAGCAGCACCGCGATCACGGCCCAGATGGCGATATTCCGAAAGGTCATTCGTCAGTCCTTGCTTCCCGTCCCTACATAGGACGGTAGACCGGCATTCGCCATGCGGGCGTTTGTCCCGATCTCTGCTTCCCTGGTCACAACGCCGGCGGCGGCTGCAAGTCGCTCCCCACCGAGCGCCCGGCAACGCACACCGTTATATTCTAGATGAGCGCGCGGGATCGCCAAGGCAAGTCGTGGCGACGCGCCGTCGTCATCAAGGTTTCGCCATAGCGGCAAAGACGGCCTCGCGGCGGCCGGGACGCCGGACAGGGCGGCCCGGTCGCAGGGCTCCAGCCGGGCGCCCTGGCCGCGCAGGGCTTCGACCCCCAGACCGGGCTGTTGCGCGACCATCTCGAACCGGCCGTCCCACACCGTGGGCGCGCCGGCCCGGAGCGTGAGCGGCGCCAGCCCTCCCCTCGCCGCCTCGCCCGCCTCACGCTCCAATGCCACATGATCCGGGCCGGCCTCGATGCGGGCCCCGCCGAGGCTGGCCACGAAGGCGCGCCCGGCGGCAAGCCGCGCCAGCAGCCCCTCCGCCCGCCCGGGCCGCGACAGCCGCTCGGCCCCCGACACGCACACCGCGGTGGCCTGCAACAGGCGCAGGGCCTGTCCCGCATCGGCCCGCGTCAGGCGCTGGCGGTCGATCACCACCCCGCCCCAGGCCTCGGCGCGCCAGAGGCCGGCCCAGTCTTGCGGACGTCCCGCGTCGGGCGTCGGGGGCTCGCAGCCCTCGGCCAGGGCGCGGCGCGCGCGGGCGCGCGGGTGGCGGAGGTCCTCGTTGGCGGGATCGTCGAGCCAGGTCAGGCCCTCGTCCGCCAGCCAGCGGCGCAGGTCCGCCCGGCGCAGGTTCAGCAACGGCCGGCACAGGAACAAGCCCCGCCCCTGCGGCCACACCGGCGACGGCGACCATTCGCCCAGCACCCCCATGCGCACGCCGGAGCCGCGCATCAGGACGTTCTCCAGCTGGTCGTCCAGGGTGTGGCCGACAAGGACCACCGGAGCGCCCAGGGCTCTTGCCGCGTCGGCGACCAGCCGGTGGCGGGCCTCCCGTGCGGCCGCGGGGACGCCGGCCTCAGGCTTGTCGCCGATCCAGGAGAGGCGCTCGAACCGGGCGCCCAGCCGTTCCGCCGCCCGCTCGGCGCCGTCGGCCCAGGCCGCGCTCGCCGGCTGCAGGCGGTGGTCGACGTGCAGCGCCACGAGCGGCCGGCCGCAGCGTTCGGCGAAGGCCCGCGCCGCCAGCAGCAGGGCCAGGGAGTCGCCGCCGCCGGAGAAGGCCACCGCGACGGGCGCATGGGACATCGGGTCGAGCCGGCGCCCCAGGACCCCGAGGGCCGCCGGCAGCGCCTCGCTCATCTAGCTGCAGGACGATTGGCCGCCGATGTCCTTGGCGCGGGCCCGGATCTGCGGCGTCGCCTTGGAGCGGTAGCGGCTGTCGAACTCGGCCAGGGCCTTGCAGGCGTCCGAGCCGCGCTTGAGCTCGACCAGGGAAGAAGCCAGGCGCACCACCGCGTCGCCCGCCCAGGCGGTCTGCGGCCAGCCCTTCAGGGCGCGGGCGTAGGCCCCGGCCGCCTCGGCCTGCTGGTTCTGCACCGCCAGGGTGCGGCCGAGCCAGTAGTTGGCCTCCGGCGCGCGCGGGCTGGACGGATAGTGGTCGATGTAGTCGCGCAGGGCCGTGGCGCCGCCGGCGTAGTCGCCGCTGTCCAGCACCTTGCGCGCGTTGCGATAGGCGCCCTGCTCGTCCTCCGGGGCCGCGGCGGCGCCCTTGCCGACCGTGTCCTGGGGATTGTCCTCGATCTCACGCGGGCCGCCCGGGCCGCCGCGCAGGGCGCCGAGGGTTCCGCCGCCGCCGGGCGGAGGGGGCGGAGGCGCGCCTTGGGGGCCGGACCCGGCCGGCTGTCCCGGCTGGCCGGCGAGGGCAGCAGCGCCGGCGGCCAGCAGCGGCTGCTCGATGCGGTCCAGGCGTTGGGCCAGGGCCTGGTTGTTGCGGTTGGCGGCGTCGGCCGCCTGGGCCGCCAGCTGGGCGTTGTGCGAGACCTCTTCCATCTGGCCGGTCTGGCGGCGGATGGTTTCCTCCAGCTCGTTGATACGCTGCTGCAGCCGCTCGACCTCGGGATCGGGTCCGGCGTCCTTCACGGTGACCGGATTCCCCTGCGCCTTGGCCTGCAGCACGATCTGGCGCAGCTCGCGCAGGGCCTGTTCGTCCCGCTGCAGCCGGCGCTCGATGCCCTTGTTGTCCAGCACCTCGCCCGCGACCGGCGCGGGCACGGCCGGCTGCGGCAGGTCCGGCGTCCTCTGGGCCAGGGCCGGCGCCGCCAGGCTCACGGCCAGGGCGGCGGTGGCGGTGGCGGTGGTGGTGAGGAGGGTGCGGGTGGTGAAGCGTTTCATGGCGAAAGAGTCCGCAGGTTCGGCGGCGAAATTCAGGCGCCGCGAAAGCAAAGGGGGAGCCCAGGCGGGCTCCCCCAGAACGTCGATACTCAGCCGCGGGGCCTACCGGGCGCCGGAGGTGATCGCGGTGTGGCCGTTGCGGTTCTTGGCGAAGGCCTCTTCGTTGTTGCCCGCGTCGATCGGCATTTCCTTGCCGTACGAGATGGTCTCGATGCGGTCGGCGGCGACGCCGTGGCTGGTCAGGAAGTCCTTGATCGAGTTGGCGCGGCGGCTGCCGAGGGCCAGGTTGTACTCGCGCGTGCCACGCTCGTCGGCGTTGCCTTCGATGCGCACCTTCACGCTGGGGTACTTCGCCAGCCAGGTGGCCTGGGCCGAAAGCACCGGCTGGGCGTCGGCGCGGACATCGTACTTGTCGTAGTCGAAGTAGATGCGGTCGCCGACGTTGACGACGAAGTCCTGGATCGAGCCGGGCACGGGCCCGGTCGGGGCCTGGGCCACCGGCGGAGCGCGCGGACGCTCGGGCGCAGGCGCGGCCGGCGGGGGCCCGCTCACGGGCGCCGGCGGCGGCGGCTTGGGCGTCGAGCAAGCCGCCAGGGCAGCGGCGGCGACGGCCAGCGCAGCCAGTCGGGTGGTGTGACGGAGGTCGAAGCTCACGGTTTGGTTCTCCTCAATAGCCTCTCGGCGTAACGGTCTGTCTGCCCCCCGTCCGCCGACTGGTCAGCTCTTAGCTGAGCTTTACTGCGGCAACTTAGCGCGCCGACTCGTTTTTCGTCCACGATCTTTGATCAGTTCAGAAGAGGCGACCACGCGGGATCGGACGCCTGCCCGTCATACGGCGCCTTCTGGATGATGCGACCGGTGATATCGACCGTCCACAGGCGCGGCCCGGCCCCCGGCGCGTCGCGGAAGAACATCAGCACCCGCCCGTTGGGAGCCCAGGTCGGCCCCTCGTCGAGGAAGCTCGAGGTAAGGATGCGCTCGTCCGAGCCGTCCGGCTTCATGATGCCGATGTGAAACTCGCCGCCCGTCTGCTTGGTGAAGGCGATGTAGTCGCCGCGCGGGCTCCACACCGGCGTGGTGTAGCGGCCTTCGCCGAACGAGATGCGGTGCACGCCCGAGCCGTCGGCGTTCATGAGGTAGAGCTGGGGCGAGCCGCCGCGGTCGGAGTTGAACACGATCTGCTTCCCGTCCGGCGAGAACGAGGGCGAGGTGTCGATCGAAGGGTCGGTGGTCAGCTGTGTGGTCTGCCGGCTACGCAGGTCCATGACATAGATGTCGCTGTTGCCGCGCTTCTCCACCGAGAACGCCACCTTGCCGCCGTCGGGCGAGAAGCGCGGGGCGAACACCATGCCGGGGAAGTGGCCGAGGGTCTCGCGCCGGCCGGTCTGGATGTTGAACAGGTAGATGTTCGAGGCGCTCTCGCTCAGGGACATGTAGGTGATCTCCTGGCTGGACG
The DNA here is from genome assembly GCA_036500495.1 of Caulobacteraceae bacterium. GTDB lineage: Bacteria > Pseudomonadota > Alphaproteobacteria > Caulobacterales > Caulobacteraceae > BOG-938. The sequence continues at coordinate 6,197 of DASYBX010000146.1, read as the reverse complement.
AGGAGAACCTGGGGGTCATGACCGTACTGCCGCCGTCGGTCAGGAAGCTGGGGTTGGCCCCGTCCTGGTCCATGATGGCGAGTTGCTTCTTGCGCTTGGTCTTGGGGCCGCTTTCGGCCACGAACACGATGCGGGTGTCGAAGTAGCCCTTCTCCCCGGTCAGGCGCTCATAGATCACGTCGGCGATCTTGTGCGCCACGCGCCGCCAGTTCTCCGGGGTGGTGGTGAACTGCACGCCCTGGCCCAGCGGCTGTTCGGACACCACGTCCCACAGGCGGAAGTCCACGTGCAGCCGGCCGTCGGCGTCCACCGTCACCTGGCCGTTGACCAGGGCCTGGGCCCCGATCGTCTTCCAGTCGGAGAAGCGCGGCTGCACGTTCACGTCGAGGTTGCGCTCGAGGAAGGAGTTGGGGTCCAGCGGCCGGAACAGGCCGGACCGCTGCAGGTCGTCGCTGACCACGTGGGAGATGTCGCCCCCCACCGTGTTGCTGGCGGGGGCGTTCAGGGCCGGGATCGCGATTGGCAGGGGCTGCAGGTTCGCCTTGTTGATGTCGATCACCAGCTGCGCGTGAGCCGCCGGCGGGCTGAAGACCGCCAGCAGGCCGAGCGCGGCCGCCATCGCGCAACACAGTCTTCTCAAGCCCATTTCCGTCTCCTCAGCCGCCGCAGACGTCTTTGGCGTTGAACCTTGCGATAAAGCTTCGCCACTGGCCGTAGGTTTCACGGGGCAGTTCGAATGGCGCCGCCTGGCCCACCGCCAGCACGGCGCGGGCCCGCGCCGCCGCGAGGATTCCCGGCGGGCCGGTGCCGCCCACCGCCTGGGCGTTCTGCAGGGACCCATCCGGCCCCAGGTCGACCTTGACGTCCACCGTCACATTGCCCGCGCCGATCGCGCCGCAGTCCGGGTGCCAGCGGGGGATGATGCGCCCGGCCACGATGGCGCCGATCATGTTGGAGGTCTGCTGGCCGCCAGGATCGTTGCGCGCGGTGAGCGCGGTGGCGAAGCGCGAGGGGCCGCGCACGGCGGCCTGGGGCTTTGAGCTCTTGTCGAGGTCAGAGCTCAAGGCGCTGAGGTCGAGGCTGTCGCGGGTCTTGGCGCGCTTCTGGGTCTTGGCCGACTTGTCGAGGCTGGAGCTCAGGGCGCTCAGGTCCAGGCTCTGGGTCTTCGGCTTGGGCGCGGGCTTGGGCGTCGGCGTGGGGGCCGGAGCGGGCTTCGGCGGCGTCGGCTTGGGCGGCTCGGGCTTGGGCTCCGGTTTCGGCTGGGGCGGCGGCGGCGGATTGGCCGGCGGCGTGGGCTTGGGCGTGGGCACTGGAGCGGAAGCCTCCTGCTCCTCATGCGCCTGCAGGGCCGGCGGCGGCGGGGCGGCCTGGGACGTCACCAGCGTCACCGGCGTGGCCTCGATCACCTGCAGCGGATGGCCGAACCACGGCCACACGATCAGCGCCGACAGGAACACCGCCAGGTGCAGCCCGGCGGCCACCAGGAACGACGGGGTCAGGTTGATCCGGTCGTCTTTCCGCATCGCGCCGCCTCAGCGGCCGGCCGGCGGCCGCGCCGGGGTTCGCCCGCCGCCGGAGGCCGGACCACCAGAGGATGGCCCGCCGGTGTCGGTGATCAGCTGGATCTTGGTGAAGCCCGAGCTCGACAGGGCCGCCATCACCTGGGCCACCACCTCATAGGGCGCCTTGCCGTCGCCGCGCACGAAGATCGGCTTGTCGAAGCCGTCGCCGGCCAGGGCCATCAGCCGGGTGGTGAACTGGTCGAACGGCGTCAGGTTCTCCTGGATGTAGATCGCGCCGTCCGCGCGCACGGTGATGGTCAGGGGCTGGGTCTGGTCGTTGACCGCCGAGGCCTCGGTCTTGGGCAGCTCCACCTGCACGCCCACGGTCAGCAGCGGCGCGGAGATCATGAAGATGATCAGCAGCACCAGCATCACGTCCACCAGGGGCGTGACGTTGATCTCGGCCAGCGCCCCGCGCCGGCGGCCCGAGCGGCGCCGGCCGCGGCCCCCGCCCAGGGAAAAGGCGTCGTTGGTCGAGAGCGCCATCGCCTAGGCCCGCTCCCTTTCGCTCGGCTGGCGTTCGGCCCCCGTCCCGCCCGCCAGGCGCCGGGCCACGGCGGTGGCCAGATCGTCGGCGAAGTCCTCCAGCCGGCCGGCGTAGCGGCCCGCGTCGGTCGAGAACTTGTTGTAGAAGATATAGGCCGGGATGGCCGCGACCAGGCCGATGGCGGTGGTGAACAGGGCCTCGGCGATCGACGGGGCGACGATGGCCAGGTTGGTGTTCTTCTGGGCGGCGATCGCCACGAAGGCGTGCATGATGCCCCACACCGTGCCGAACAGGCCGATGAACGGCGACGCCGTGGCGACGATGGCCAGCACCCCGAGGCCCGCCTCGACCCGCCGGCTTTCCCGGGCGATGATGCTGTCGAGCATGCGGTCGATGCGGCCGATCAGCATGGCGGCGTGGGTGTCGCCCCCGGGCCCCTGCAGGCCGCCCTTGGTGCGCGCCTCGCGCCATTCCTTGAGCGCGGTCACCAGCATCTTCGGCAGGGCCTGCTTGGGCCGGTCGCCGTATTCCGACGCCACGTCCTCCAGCGCCCGGCCGGAATTGACCTCGTCCTCGAACGCGCCCGCCTGTTTGCCCAGGGCGGCGAAGCGGAACAGCTTGTCGATGATCACCGTCCACGACCACAGCGACGCCGCCAGGAGGCCGATCAGCACGATCTTCACGACGAAGTCGCCGCGCACGAAGATCGCGATTGCCGAGAAATTGGTCGGCGACGCGGCGCCCAACAAAGAGTCCATCGAGAAGCGTGCTCCTCTAGCCAGGCTTCGCCGTGGAAGTGGCGCGGCCTTGAGGTGAAACTATGGCGGCGGCTCCCGGAACCAGGCTCCAAGACCGTCCATCAGTGCAGGCGGCGGTCGCCTCGGCCGACCGCCCAGATCGATGCAGGCGATTTCCTCCACCGCTTCGGCGATCACGTCCAGCCCCCTTAGCAGGGTTTGACGCACTTCTAGCCTCGCGCGGCGCACCCGCTCGTATTCGGTGCGCACGATCAGGGCGTCGTCGATGCGTGCGGCCTTGCGGTAGTCGATGGTCATGCGCACCACCACGAAGGCCATGGGCTGGTCGAGCGCCCTGAGCTCGGTGTGGCTGACCCCGGTCAGCCGCAGGAACTCCGAACGGCCGCGTTCGAAATAGCGAAGGTAGTTGGCGTGGTAGACTACGCCGGTGAAGTCGGTGTCCTCGTAGTAGACGCGCACCGGCAGAAGGTGCGCCTTACCCTCGAAACGGCCGGAAGCGGGAAGAAGTTCGTCCATCGCTTCAACTCCTTCCCCGCTCGCGGGTGAAGAGCATGTCGCCCCGCCCGTCATTCCTCGAACATGTCGCTCTGGCCGGGCTTCTTCGCCGGCGCCGCGAGGCCCAGGTGCAGGTAGGCGCGGCCGGCCGCCACGCGTCCGCGCGGGGTGCGCTGGATGAAGCCCTGCTGCATCAGGAACGGCTCGATCACGTCCTCGACCGCGTCGCGCGCCTCGGCGATGGCGTAGGCCAGGGTCTCCACCCCCGCCGGGCCGCCGCCGTAGTGCTCGATCAGGCAGCGCAGGTAGCGTCGGTCGAGGCTGTCGAGGCCGGCCTCGTCGACCTCCAGCCGCGCCAGGGCCCGCGCCGCCGCCGGGCGATCGATGGACAGCGCGCTCTCGGCCTCGGCGAAGTCGCGCACCCGGCGCAACAAGCGGCCGGCCACGCGCGGCGTGCCCCGGGCGCGGGCGGCGATCTCGGCCGCGCCTTCCGAGGTCAGGGGCGCGCCCATCTTGCGCGCGGCCTGCTCCAACACCTGCTGCAACTCCTTGGGCGTGTAGAACTCCAGGCGCAGGGGGATGCCGAAGCGGTCGCGCAGCGGCGTCGCCAGCATGCCGGCGCGGGTGGTCGCCGCCACCAGTGTGAAGGGCGCCAGGTCGATGCGCACCGAGCGCGCCGAGGGGCCGTCGCCGATCATCAGGTCGAGCACATGGTCCTCCATCGCCGGATAGAGGATTTCCTCCACCGCCGGGGCCATGCGGTGGATCTCGTCGATGAACAGCACGTCGCGCGGTTCGAGGTTGGTCAGGATCGCGGCCAGGTCGCCCGGCTTGGCCAGGATCGGGCCGGAGGTGGCGCGGAAATTGACGCCGAGCTCGCGGGCCACGATCTGGGCCAGCGTGGTCTTGCCGAGGCCGGGCGGGCCGAACAGCAGCACATGGTCCAGCGCCTCGGCCCGGCCGCGCGCCGCATTGATGAACACCTGCAGGTTGGCCTTGATCGGCGCCTGGCCGACGAACTCGGCCAGGGTCTGGGGCCGCAGCGCCCGATCGGTCGCCTCGAACGGCTCGGGCTCGCCGGACACGATCCGGTTCACCGGCCCAGCTCCTGCAGGGCGCCCTTGATCACCGCCTGCAGCGGCGCCGCCTCGCCCAGGCGATCGAGCGCCTTCTCCACCGCCCGGCGGCCGACCGCTTCAGGCGTGCCCAGGCCCATCAGGGCCACGACGGCGTCGCCGGCCACGGACGGCGCGGCGGCCGCGGCCGCCGGCGCGGCGGCCTGGGCGTGGAACGACGCGGCGTCGCCCGCGCCGATCGGCTTGTCCTTCAGCTCCACCACGATGCGCAGGGCGAGCTTGGGCCCGACCCCCTGCGCCCGGCCGACCAGGGCCTTGTCCTCCCGCGCCACGGCGGACGCCAGCTCGCCCGGCGACAGCACGTCCAGCACCGCCAGGGCGGCCTTGGGGCCGACCCCCTGCACCCCCTGCAGCAGGACGAAGGCGTGGCGCTCCTCCCGCGTCAGGAAGCCGTAGAGGCGCGTGCCGTCTTCGCGGGTCTGGCTGTCGATGTGCAGCACGACCAGGTCGCCGATCGGCGACATGCGCGACAGGGTCCGCGATCCGCAGCGCACCAGGTAGCCGACGCCGCCCACGTCGACGATCGCCTCCTCCTCGCCGACCTCCGCCAGTTCCCCGCGAAGCCGCCCGATCATGCCGCCGCTCCCCGTCTGGCCGTCCGGGCGTGGGCGTGGGCGATGGCCACCGCCAGGGCGTCGGCGGCGTCGGCCTTGGGATCACCGGCGGCGGGCAGCAGCCGCTTGATCATGAAGGCGACCTGCGCCTTGTCGGCGTTGCCCGTCCCCACCACCGCCTTCTTGACCACCGTGGCGGCGTATTCGGCGACCAGCAGGCCCGCCTTGGCCGGCGCGATCATCGCGGCGGCGCGGGCGTGACCCAGCTTCAGGGTCGAGGACGGGTTCTGGTTGACGAAGGTCTCCTCGATCGCCGCCTCGTGCGGCTGGTGCTCGGCGATCACCGCCGACACCGCGTCGAACAGGAAGATCAGGCGCTCGGCCAGGGGCCGGGTGTCGTCCGGCCGGATCACGCCGTGGGCCACGTGGGTCAGGCGCGAGCCCTGCACGGCGATCACGCCCCAGCCGGTGTGGCGCAGGCCGGGGTCGAGGCCGAGGATGCGAATCGCGTTCGTCATGCGTTCGCACCATAGCCTTTCCGCTCATCCCGGCGAATGCCGGGACCCAGGTCGCGTGGCGTGAGGCGACTAGGGGTGGCGAGCGGACATTGCCATCCAAATCTCATCCTAATCCGTCGGTCCATGAGATGGGGCGGAGCCGCGCTAATGATGAGTAAGCAGTCCGTGGTCCTGCATTATAGCTCCGACAACGCCAAAAACGCTCAAGCCAACGAATAGAGCGCACAATGTGATTAGAACGAGGTAATATCCTTTGATACCTTTGCGGATTTCAGCTCTATAAATTGATTTACTACTTGTACTTTCAGGAGAATTTTGGCCTAGAGATTTCCATCCACTGTACAATCTCCAGAATCCGGCGAATATCGTCAATATCGCCAATATGAGCATCAACCAATTCTTGATGTCGGTCATGTGCCCCCCAATTTGTTCAAGCAGCCGAGAAAATTGGCACTTATGTTCAGCGGGAGGCGCACTGCGCCGGACGCGTCACGCGATCCAATTCGCGGTTGCGTAAGCGTTGCCTTTGATGTCGGGCCTGGTCAACTGGCTAAGCCCGAAAGATGGCGTAACGGGCGGTCCGGCCTACCTGGTTGAGGTTGGGTGGTCGTCCCTCAGAATGATGGTGTCATCAGAAACGGCGTCAGGATTGGGCCTGCGCCAAGCATCATCGAGAGACGACCATGA
>DASYBX010000145.1:0-4523 GCA_036500495.1 Caulobacteraceae bacterium | reverse complement strand
GGCGAAGATCTGCCCCACCACGTCGTGCAGGAAGACCGAGAAGGCCACCAGGTTGATGTTCACCGCCAGCAGGATCAGCTCGATCGACATCAGGATGACGATGATGTTCTTGCGGTTCACGAAGATGCCGAACACCCCGATGGTGAACAGCGCCGCGGCGACCGCGAGGTAGTGGGTCAACCCGATCATTCTGGAATCCCCTCGCCGGCCTTGATGGTGACGACTTCCATGCCCGTCGCCCGCGTGCGGCCGACCTGCCTGGCGATGTTCTGCCGCTTCACGCCCGGACGATGCCGCAGGGTCAGGACGATGGCGCCGATCATGGCCACCAGCAGCACCATGCCGGCCGCCTGGAAGAGGTAGGCGTAGTCGGTGTAGAGCACCCGGCCGATGGCCTCGGCGTTGGGCAGGGCCTGGTCAGGCGTCGCCGGGGCCAGGTTCTTGGAGGCCGCGCCGTTCACCGCCACGGTCCCGGCCACGGTGACCATCTCGAACAGCAGCACCACCCCGATGCCCAGGCCGATCGGCATGTAGCGGGCGAAGCCCTGCTTCAGGGCGACGAAGTCGACGTCGAGCATCATCACCACGAACATGAACAGCACCGCCACGGCGCCGACGTAGACCACCACCAGGATCAGGGCGAGGAACTCCGCGCCCATCATCACGAACATCCCCGCCGCCGAGAAGAAGACGGTGATCAGGAACAGGACGGAGTGCACCGGGTTCTTCGCGATCACGACCGCCAAGGCCGCGAGCACGCTCACCAACGCCAGCACGTAGAAGGCGACCTCTTGCAAAGCCACGCCGGTTTACCCCTTCTCGCCTCTTCGCGGAGCCGTCCTGCGACCGCCCCGCCCTATTCTCAAAAAGCCTGCTCCGAGCCCGTTTCCCGGGCTCGATTCTTGCTCACATGCCTTCCCGGCGAGCCGGGACGGTGGCGCCGCCCGTCTTATCGGTAGGGGGCGTCCAGTTCCAGGTTCTTCGCGATCTCCCGCTCCCAACGGTCGCCGTTGGCGAGCAGGCGGTCCTTGTCGAACAGGAGTTCCTCACGGGTTTCCGTGGCGAACTCGAAATTCGGCCCCTCGACGATGGCGTCCACCGGGCAGGCCTCCTGGCACAGGCCGCAGTAGATGCACTTCACCATGTCGATGTCGTAGCGGGTCGTACGCCGCGAGCCGTCGGCGCGGGGCTCGGCCTCGATGGTGATGGCCTGGGCCGGGCAGATCGCCTCGCACAGCTTGCAGGCGATGCAGCGCTCTTCCCCGTTGGGATAGCGGCGCAGGGCGTGCTCGCCACGGAAGCGCGGCGACAGCGGCCCCTTCTCGAAGGGGTAGTAGATGGTCTTCTTCGGCTGGAAATAGGCCTTCATGGCGAGCCCGAAGGCGCCCGTGAAGTCCATCAGGGCGGCGCCCTTGACGGCCTGACCGATGCGAGCGGCGAACGACATGTGCCCCTCTCTCCCTTAGGCCCCGGGTCCGAAGACCCGCCAGGCGGCGACGAGGACGACCGCGGCGATCGAGGTGGGCAGGATCACTTTCCAGCCCAGCCGCATCAGCTGGTCGTAGCGATAGCGGGGCACGATCGCCTTCACCATGGCGAACATGAAGAACCAGAAGACGATCTTGATGAGCATCCACAGCAGCGCCCACAGATGGGCCGCGATGGGCGGCCAGTTCTGCAGGCCGATCCAGCTCTCGGGGAACGGCGCGTGCCAGCCGCCGAAGAACAGGACCGAGATCATCGCGCACATCAGGACGATGTTGCAGTACTCGGCCAGCATCAGCAGCAGGTACGGGGTGGACGAATATTCCACCTGGTAGCCGGCCACGAGTTCGGATTCGGCTTCCGGCAGGTCGAACGGCGGGCGGTTGGTCTCGGCCAGGGCCGAGATGAAGAACATCGTCGTCATCGGGAGCATGACGACCAGCAGCGGCAGGTCGTGCAGGCCGCCGCCGAGGAAGTTCCAGCCCAGGAAGCCGAGGCCGTTGTTCTGGTGCTCGACGATGGTCTGCAGGTTCATGGAACCGGCCAGCAGGATCACGGTGATCAGGATGAAGCCGATCGAGACCTCATAGGACACCATCTGCGCCGCCGAGCGCAGTGCGCCGAGGAAGGGGTACTTCGAGTTGGAGGCCCAACCGCCCATGATGATGCCGTAGACGCCGAGCGACGACACCGCCAGCACATACAGCACCCCGACATTGAGGTTCGAGACCACCCAGCCCGGCGCGAACGGGATCACCGCCCAGGCGCCCAAGGCGCAGATCACGCTGATCACCGGCGCCAGCAGGAACACGAACTTGTCGGCGCCCGAGGGGATGACCAGTTCCTTGAACACGAACTTGAGCAGGTCGGCGAACGATTGCAGCAGGCCGAACGGGCCGACCACGTTGGGGCCCTTGCGCCACTGCACGGCCGCCCAGACCTTGCGGTCGAACAGGATCAGGAACGCGACCCCGATCAACAGGACCACCGTCACCAGCAGGATCTGGCCGACGGTCAGCAGGCTCCAGAAGAGCGGGCTCGGGGAAGAAATGCCGCCAGTGGTCATCGCCTACTCCGCCGCGACCGGGGCCGACTTGAGCGACGCGGCCAGGGCGGAGCACTCCGCCATGGTCACGCTGGCCCGCGCGATCGGGTTGGTCTGGTAGAAATCCTGAACCGGGCTCGTGAAGGCCGTATCGGCGATCTCGCCCTTCTTGCCCAGCTTCGACAGGTCCAGCGCCGCCGGCATCGAGCCCGGCGCATAGCCGACCTGGCCGAAGGTCGGGTGATCGTCGATCAGCGTCCTCCTGAGGGCGTTGAGGCTGTCGTACGGCAGGGTGTGGCCCAGCTTGTCCGACAGGGCCCGCAGGATCGCCCAGTCCTCGCGCGCCTCGCCCTTGGGGAACACCGCGCGGTTGGCCATCTGCACCCGGCCTTCCATGTTGACGTAGAGGCCGCTCTTCTCGGTGTAGGCGGCGCCCGGCAGCACCACGTCGGCCCTGTGCGCGCCCGCGTCGCCGTGGGCGCCCAGGTAGACGACAAAGGCGTCGCTATCGGAGGTGTCGATCTCGTCGGCGCCCAGCAGGAACAGCACGTCGAGCGCGCCCTGCTTGACCATCTGCTTGGCCGTCAGGCCGCCGGCGGCCGGCACGAAGCCCATGTCCAGCCCGCCGACGCGCGAGGCGGCGGTGTGCAGCACGTTGAAGCCGTTCCAGCCGTCCTTGACCAGGCCGTAGTCCTTGGTGCCGGCGGCGATCAGGTCGAGGACCGCCGGGGCGTCCTCGCGGGCCAGCACGCCAGAGCCGAGGATGAAGACCGGCTTCTGCATGGCGATCGACTTATGGTCGTCGAACATCTGCTTCAGGCTGGCGGCGCCGGCGCCGACGTAGGCATACTTGTAGTTGAGGTCGGCCTGCTCGCCGACCACGCCGATATGGACGCCGGTGGCCAGCCACGACTTGCGCAGGCGGGCGTTGACCAACGGGGCTTCCAGGCGCGGGTTGGTCCCGATCAGCATCACCCCGTCGGCCTGCTCCAGGCCCGCGATGGTAGTGTTGAACAGCCAGCTTTCACGCGGGCCACGGCCCAGGGCCATGCCGTCCTGGCGGCAGTCGGTGTTGGGCGAGCCCAGGGCCTTGAACAGGTCCATGGCCGCCTTCATCGACTCGGCGTCCTGCAGGTCGCCGGCGATCACGCCGATGCGGCTGGGATCGGCCTTCTTCAGCTTGGCGGCGATGGCCTCGAAGGCCTCGCCCCAGGTCGCCGCCTGCAGCTTCTTGGACTTGCGCACAAACGGACGGTCGAGGCGCTGGCGCATCAGGCCATCGACGGCGTAGCGCTGCTTGTCGTCGATCCACTCTTCGTTGATCGCCTCGTTGGTGCGCGGCAGGACCCGCATCACCTCGGCGCCGCGGGCATCGACCCGGACGTTGGCGCCGACGGCGTCGTGCACGTCGATGGTCTCGGTCTTCTTCAGTTCCCAGGGACGGTAGTTGAAGGCCCACGGCTTGTGCGTCAGCGCGCCCACCGGGCAGAGATCGACCACGTTGCCGGTCATCTCCGAATTGATCGCCTGCTCGAGGTAGGTGGTGATCTCGGCGTCCTCGCCGCGCGAGATCATGCCGATCTCGGGAACGCCAGCGATTTCCGTGACGTAGCGCACGCACCTCGTGCACTGGATGCAGCGGGTCATCACCGTCTTGACCAGCGGACCCATATACTTCTCTTCGACCGCCCGCTTGTTCTCCTGGTAGCGGGTGTCGTCGCGGCCGTAGCCGAGGGTCTCGTCCTGCAGGTCGCACTCGCCGCCCTGGTCGCAGATCGGGCAGTCGAGCGGGTGGTTGATCAGCAGGAACTCCAGCACGCCCTCGCGCGCCTTCTTCACCATCGGCGAGTTGGTGAAGATCTCCTGGTTGTCCGCCGCCGGCAGGGCGCAGGACGCCTGGGGCTTGGGCGGGCCGGGCTTCACCTCGACCAGGCACATGCGGCAGTTGCCGGCGATCGACAGCCGCTCGTGGTAGCAGAAGCGCGGGATCTCC
>DASYBX010000144.1:0-12001 GCA_036500495.1 Caulobacteraceae bacterium | reverse complement strand
TGATCTATGAAGGCGGTATCGCCAACATGGACTACTCGATCTCCAACACCGCCGAGTACGGCCAATACGTCACCGGTCCTCGCATCATCACCGCCGAGACCAAGGCCGAGATGAAGCGGGTGCTGGAAGACATCCAGTCCGGCAAGTTCGTGCGCGACTTCATGCTCGAGAACGCGGTCGGCCAGCCGTCGTTCAAGGCCACCCGCCGTCGTGACGCCGAACATCCCATCGAGGAAGTCGGCGGCCGCCTGCGCGCCATGATGCCCTGGATCACCAAGGGCAAGCTGGTCGACAAGGCCCGCAACTAAACGGCGGTCATGAATCCAGGTAGAGTGGGGACATGCGGCGCATAACCTCGCTCTACCTCGGCGGTCCGGACGCCGCCATGCCCGACGGCCTGGTGCTGATGGCCAACAAGCGGGCCCTGTGCGCGGGCAAGGGCTTCGTCGGCGTGTTCCCCGAGGACAGCGTGCTGGTCGAGACCGAGCCGTCCGAAGCCATGGCGCGCGAAATCTACATGGACCGCGTCAGCCGCATGCGTCTGGCCGACGGGGCCGTGATCAACATGACCCCCTGGCGCGGCCCCAACTGCAGCGTCTCGGCCGCCTTCGAGGCCGGCTTCATGTCGGCCCTGGGCAAGCCGGTGTTCGCCTACATGAACGTGCAGAGCGAGGACGAGGCGGAGCTGCGCAACCGCATCGAGAACGAGCTCGGCCTCGAGATCGACCGCACCGGCGGCTGGCGCGACGGCTTCGGCGGGGCCATCGAGGACTACGGCCTGCCCGAGGAGCTGATGCTGTGGGCCGAGGCCCGCCGCCTGTTCGTCGTCGCCACCCCCGACATCTACGGCGACATCACCGGCTTCGAGATGTGCCTGGACGCGGTGAGGCTCTATTCGGACTGAACGGCGTCCCAAGCTTCGCTGTCATTTGCGGTTCAAGAAAGCGCGGCCATGGTGCGGCCCGACGAAACAACGAGAGACAGAGCCATGGTTCATTTCCGACCGATGCTGGGCGCCGCGCTCGGCGCGCTGATCGCGGCCGGCGCGCTTGGCGGCGCCGCCCAGGCCCAGGGCCGCTACGATTTCCGCGGCGGCGACCGGCCCTATGACCAGTTGCGAGGCCCTGGCGTGCGCGACCTGCTGCCGGAGTTGCGCGACACCCCGCGTGGGCGCGCCTTCGTCATGCGCAATTTCGACTTCGGCCACGACGGCGTCATCACCCCGCGCGAGGCGCGCGAGGCCAACCGCGCCTTCCTCGACGTCGCCGGCCCCGGCGACCATCGCCGCTTCGACTGGGATCATCCGCAGAGCCGCTTGGCCGATGGCCCGGCCCCGCGCCGCGGGGGCGAGGACTACGACCGCGAGGGCCTGCGCCGCTACCACTTCCGCGAAGGCCGCTACGGCGCGGTGTTCGACCTCGGCGACGTGCTGTTCGAGACCGGCAGCGCCCATCTGAAGCGCGAGGCCATCGAGCAGTTGCGGCCGCTCGCCGGCTACCTGCGCGCCAAGGGGGCCGTGCGCCTGCGCATCGACGGCTATACCGACTCCGTGGGCTCCAAGACCTCCAACGTGACCCTGTCGCAGGACCGGGCCCAGTCGGTGGCCGACGCCCTCGGGACCATGGGCGTGGAGTCGCGCCGCTTCCAGCTGCAGGGCCACGGCGAGGCCGATCCCAAGGCTCCCAATACCACCGCCGCCGGCCGCCAACAGAACCGCCGCGTGGAGGTGACCCTGGTCGGCCAGCGCGCCTCGAGCTTCAACTAGCGCCGGCCAACGCGTGCCCCCCGGCTCGCGGGGGAGCACGCGTCAGTTCCAAGGCAGCTCCGCCTCGCCCTTCAGGATCGCATCCGCCTCCGGCGTGTGTTTCCCCCCGGAGCGGTCGTGCAGGACGAGGGGAGGGAGCAGAGCGAGCGGCGCCTTGCCCGTCTTGACCGCGCGCACCAGCACCCGCTTCGCCGGCTCGTCGGCGAAGGGATGGATCGGGCGCACGCGGAAACTGCCCGCGCCCTTGCCGAGCAGCGCCAGGATGTCGGCCAGCCGATTGGCGCGATGGATCAGGGTGATGGTCCCGCCCTCGCGCACGGCCTTCAGCAGGAACCGCGTCCAGGCCTCGAGCCCGCCCTCGGCGATCCAGGCGCCCTCGCGTTCGGGCGCCGGGCCGCGGATGGCGTCCGGGTCGTCGAAGAATGGGGGGTTGGCCATCGCGGCGTCGAACGGCTCCAGGCCCAGGGCGGCGAGCTTGCTCCCCACCTCGCCCCGCAGCGCCCGCACCCGCTCGCCGAGCCCGTTGGCGGCGATGTTCTCGCGGCACAGCGCCAGCGCCTCCGCGTCCCGCTCGATCCCCGTGAATTGGCTCTGCGGCCGCCGCAGAGCCGCGCTCAGCAGGGCCGCGCCCACCCCGCATCCGGCCTCGATCACCCGTTGCCCGGCACGGGCGTCACAGGCGGCGGCGAGCAGGGCGGCGTCCATCCCCGCGCGGTAGCCCTTCTTCGGCTGGGCCAGGCTCAGCCGCCCACCCAGGAAGCCGTCGCGGATCGCGCCCTGCGGGCTGCGCGTTGAGGCTTCCGTCGATTCCATCCGTCCTTCGCTTTCCCTCGGCTTGACCCTGACCTATTGCACGACCATTGTCCCGCCGATTTGCGAGGCCCTTTTTCAGGTCCCGCCCTAGGAGCTCGCGCTGTCTTGGATGCTGTGAACCCGTCTGTCGTTCGGCCCTCCAAGACGGCTTCCGTCGACGCCCTGGTGCGCTTGGCTTCGGCCGACATGACGCGCGTGGACGCCCTGATCACCGAGCGCATGGACAGCCCCGTGCCGGTGATCCCGGCCCTGGCCGAGCATCTGATCGCCGCCGGCGGCAAGCGCCTGCGCCCGCTGCTCACCGTGGCCGCCAGCCGGCTGTCGGGCGGGCAGGGCGACGGGGCCCTGAAGCTGGCCGCCGCCGTCGAGTTCATCCACACCGCCACCCTGCTGCACGACGACGTGGTCGACGGCTCGCAGCTGCGCCGCGGCAAGGTGGCCGCCCACCTGATCTGGGGCGGCTCCTCCAGCGTGCTGGTCGGCGACTTCCTGTTCGCCCGCGCCTTTGAGCTGATGGTCGAGACCGGCTCCCTGCGCGCCCTCGACATCCTGGCCCGCGCCTCCGGCGTGATCGCCGAGGGCGAGGTGATGCAGCTCACCCGCTCGCACGACCTGAATCTCGACCAGGCCACCTACATCGAGATCATCCGCTGCAAGACCGCCGAGCTGTTCGCCGCGGCGGCGGAAGCCGGCGCGGTGGCGGCGAGCGCCCCGGAGAGCCAGATCGCGGCCCTGCGCGCCTACGGCCTGAATCTGGGCCTGGCCTTCCAGCTCACCGACGACGCCCTGGACTACGGCGGCAAGACCGAGGATCTCGGCAAGAACGCCGGCGACGATTTCCGCGAGGGCAAGGCCACCCTGCCGCTGCTGCTGGCCATCGCCATGAGCGGCCCGCGCGAGGCCGAGTTCTGGCAACGCGTGATCGGCGACCTGAAGCAGACCGAGGCCGACTTCCGCCGCGCCCGCGAGCTGGTCGTCGGCACGGGCGCGCTCGAGGCCACCCTGGACCTCGCCGCCGACTATGCCGAGACCGCCAAGCAGGCGCTGCAGGTGTTCGAGGGCGGCGAGTGGCGCGGGGCGCTGGAAGCCCTGGCGGACTTCGCCGTCACCCGCGCCGTCTGATCACCGCCCCGCAGCCGCCGACGGCGCCAGCTTGCCGCCTTCGGCCAGGGTCTTCATGTCCTTCAGGGCCTGGGTGAAGCGGGTGCGGCGGCGCTCCACGTCGGCCTTGCGCGCGGCGTCGTCGGCCAGCATCGAGTTGTCGAGGATCAGGGTGTAGACCAGCTTGGAGGTCTTGGCCGTCACCGGCTTGGCCTCGAGGGTGCCGTGGTAGAGGTTATAGACCTGCCCGACGCGCACCGGCTGGGTGTAGGTGTAGGAAAGGTCGGTCCTGGCCACCAGCACCTCGATGGTCGAGCCGTTCAGCAGGCGCACGGCGCCCACCTTGCCGTCCTCGCCGGTCAACTGGCACTTCAGGCCCGGCGACCACTCGCCGATGTCGCAATACTTGCCGACCCGCTTCCACACCTCGGCCGCCGGCCGGGCCACATCCTGCTCCATGACGATGGTCGCGTAGGTCGGGTTGGGCGTCGCCAGCGGCGGCGGGCTGGCCGGCGGCTGGGCCAGCGCGGCGCCGGCGCAAAGGGCGAGCGAAACGGCCGCGAGGGCCGAGGTGCGAGCGAGAGCCATGGATCGTCCCCGGAATCTGGTCGGGGCGAAGCTTCCAGATAAGCCGGTCGAACGCCAGAGTGTTTGGGCCAGTCCATTCCCTTCGCACCTCCGCTTGCCTAGGGTGGCCCATCGCGCGAGGGGGAATCCGTGAAAGACATGCCCGGGCAGCCCGATCCACGCGCCCACTCGATGCACCCGGTGGGGTTCGCGGTCTTGGCGGCCTGGCTCCTGCTGGGGTGCGCCCTGCTGGTCATGGACCAGCCGCCCCACATCCTGACCTTCGCCTTCGTCATGGTCGGCTGGATGCTGTCGGTCATGGCCCACGAGTTCGGCCACGCCCTGGTCGGCTACTGGGCCGGCGACCACACGGTCAAGGCCAAGGGCTATCTCGACTTCGACCCGCGCCGCTACGTCAATCCGGGCGTCACCATCGGCATCCCGCTGCTGGCCCTGGCCCTCGGCGGGGTCGGTTTCCCTGGCGGCGCGGTCTATCTGCGCAACGACCTGATGCGGAGCCGCCTCTGGCGCTCGGCGGCGTCCCTGGCCGGGCCGGCGGTCACGGCCGCGATCTTCATCGCCCTGTCGGGGGGCCTGGACCTGTGGGCGGTGACGGAGGTCGGCCGTGAGCTCTACGCCGCGGCGAGCGTGCTGGCCTTCCTGCAGGCCATGGCCCTGATCCTCAACCTGCTGCCGATCCCGGGCCTGGACGGCTTCAACGCCATCCGTCCCTTCCTGCCGGCGTCCTGGGGCCCGGCCATCCGCAAGGCCGAAGGGCTCTCCATGGTGGCGCTGCTGGTGCTGGTGTTCGTGGTCCCCGGGGGCAGCGCCGTCCTGTTCGGGGCCGCGGCCCGCCTCAGCCTCGCCGTCGGCCTCAGGCCCGAGCTCCTCGACTACGGCTGGAAGGCCTTCCACTTCTGGCAGTGACGCCCCAATCAAAAAGGGCGCGCCTCGCGGCGCGCCCTTCATGGTCTGGATGTGGCGCTGCCTTACTTGCAGTTGGCCGCGAAGCGCTGGATGCGGCTGCAGGCGTCTTCCAGCACCTTCTCGCTGGTGGCGTAGGAGATGCGGAAGTAGGGGGCCAGGCCGAAGGCCGAGCCCTGCACAACGGCCACGCCCTCGGATTCCAGGAGTTCGGTGACGAAGTCGACGTCGGTCTCCAAGAGTTTGCCCGAGGGCGCGGTCTTGCCGATCAGCCCGGCGCAGGACGGATAGACGTAGAACGCCCCTTCCGGCTTGGCGCAGGTGATGCCGGTGGCCTGGTTCAGCATCGACACCACCAGGTCGCGGCGCTTCTGGAAGGCCTCGGCGCGCGGCGCCAGGAACTCCTGGGTGCCGTTCAGGGCCTCCACCGCCGCGGCTTGCGCGATGGAGCAGGGGTTGGAGGTCGACTGGCTCTCCAGCTTGCGCATCAGGGTGATCAGCGCCTCGGGGCCGCCGGCGAAGCCGATGCGCCAGCCGGTCATGGCGTAGGCCTTGCTGACGCCGTTCACCGTCAGGGTGCGGTCGTAGAGCTCGGGCTCGACCTGGGCGATGGTGGCGAACTCCAGCCCGTCGTAGAGCAGGTGCTCGTACATGTCGTCGGCCATGATCCACACGTGCGGGTGCTTCAACAGCACGTCGGCCAGGGCGCGCAGCTCTTCTTTGGTGTAGGCCGCGCCGGTGGGGTTGGACGGCGAGTTCAGGATCACCCAGCGGGTCCTGGGCGTGATCGCCTTGTCCAGCGCCTCGGGCTCCAGCTTGAAGCCGTTGGACTCCGGGCCGACCACGATCACCGGCGTCCCGCCGGCGAGCATCACCATGTCGGGGTACGACACCCAGTAGGGCGCCGGCACGATCACTTCGTCGCCCGGGTTCACCGTCGCGACCAGGGCGTTGAACAGCACCGGCTTGCCGCCCGGGGCCACGTGGATCTGGCTGCGCTTGTAGTCCAGGCCGTTCTCGCGCTTGAACTTGGCGGCGACCGCGTCCTTCAGCTCCGGCGTGCCGTCGACGTCGGTGTACTTGGTCTTGCCCTCGCGGATGGCCTTGATGGCCGCTTCCTTGATGTTGTCGGGGGTGTCGAAGTCCGGCTGGCCGGCCGACAGGCCGATCACGTTCTTGCCCTCGGCGACCAGGGCGCGGGCTTTGGCGTCGACCGCCAGGGTGGCGGACGGCTTGACGCGCTTCAGGGCGGCGGATTCGAGGGACATCAGACGACTCCGGTGGGTTTCGCGGGCGCGGGTTTAGCTCTTGTTGCAGCGCAGCGCCACCCTCGGCGGCGCGCGTTGGGCGGATTCCGCCGACAAAGGGAACCTGTGCGGTATCGAGGCCGCTCTCATCTCATGAAATGCGCCTTCGCAGTGTCCCTGGTCCTGCTCATCGCCCTGTGCGGCTGCGGCCGGCGCAACGGCCTCTACGCCGATCGGTCCGTGCCCTTGATCGCGCCAACGGCGTCCGCCGAAGACGCGCCCCGTTTCGTCGGCCTGTGGGCCCCCTCGGCCGCGCAGTGCGTCCATCCCCTGGTGCTCAAGGCCCACAGCCTCAGTTCGAGCACGGCCGACTGCGACTTCGGCAAGGTCCAGACCAGTCCGGCCGGCTACGCCTTCGACGCCGTCTGCCACACCGCTTCCGGCCCGACGCCCACGCGTCTCATCATCACGGCGCCGAACAAGACGCAGATTTCGCTGCTGACCATCTCGGGGGGGCCGTTCCGCGATGCCGCCGCCCTGCAGCGCTGTGAAGGACCCTGATCAGGCGCGTCCCTTTGCCTGCCCAATCCTTGGGCTGCGGGATCACTATCCAGGCAGCGGAGGCTCCAATCGGCCGGATTCGCGCGCCGCTGGCGTGATTTTGGCCGTCGTTAATACGGCCGTAGGAATCGCCGGATACCGCCGATCTCGGAGCGCGCGTTCGATCCGGGAGTCCTTATGCAGGAAGACATTCTCAAGCTCGCCTACGAAGTCTCACGCGTGACCGAGGAGAAGGTCGAGCTGATCGATTCGGTGATGCGCCAGACCCACCTGCTGGCCATCAACGCCCGCATCGAGGCGGCTCGCGCGGGGACGGCCGGGGCGGCGTTCTCGGTGGTGGCGCAGGAGATGGGCCAGGTGGCCACCGAGATCAGCCGCATCTCCAAGGATCTGCGCGCGGCGGTTGGAGCCAACATCGACAAGCTGGAGCAGGCCGGGGCTGAGATGATGACCCGGTTCAAGGGCGCCCGCTTAACCGATCTGGCGCACAACGCCGTGGAGATCATCGACCGCAATCTCTATGAGCGCTCCTGCGACGTGCGCTGGTGGGCCACTGACAGCGCCGTGGTCGACGTGCTGGAGCGCCCGAGCGCACAAAGCGCCGCCTGCGCGTCCGAGCGTCTGGCCACCATCTTGCGTTCCTACACCGTATACCTCGACCTGTGGGTGGCCGACGCACAGGGCAAGGTGGTCACCAGCGGCCGCCCTGGCACCTATCGCAACGTGCAGGGCCTGGACGTGTCGGACACCGACTGGTTCCGCAAGGCCATGCGAACAGCCTCGGGCGAGGACTTCACCGTGGCCGACATCGAGACCAACCGCGAACTCGGCGGCGCGGCCGTGGCCACCTACGCCACCGCCATCCGCCAGGGCGCGAGGAACGAGGGCCAGCCGCTCGGCGTGCTGGGCATCTTCTTCGACTGGCGGCCCCAGGCCGAGGCGGTGGTCACGGGCGTATCCCTATCGGAAGAGGAGCGGCGGACCACCCGGGTCATGCTGCTAGACGCTCGCTGCCGAGTGATCGCCTCGTCCGACGGCCGAGGCCTGCTGCAGGAGACCTATCCGCTGGAGACCCAGGGCTCGAGCCGCGGCCACTATGCGGCGAACGGCGCCCTGACCGCCTTCGCCCTGACCCCCGGTTATGAGACCTACGAGGGTCTCGGCTGGTACGGGGTGATCGAAAGCCGCGCGGAAGGGATCGCGCACAGCAGCCGCGCCGCCTGAGCTCGGTTCAAGGCTGGGCGCGTTCCGATCGCAAAACCGGCTTCCACTTTTGCGGAACGCTCTCGGCGTTCACTTGTGCGCAAGACCCCGTTTGGTTACATAGCCGCCATGCGCACGCGCCGGACCATTGCGACTCTGAAGGCCCTCGGCCTTTCGCTGGGGCTTAGCAGCCCCTGGGCGCTCTAGGGCCGCGCTTCATCGCGGCCGGGCGCGCAGGGGTTCTTGAACCGCGACGTCCCTGGTAAAATCCCGCGAAGAGCAAACCCATGTCCGAACAAACCCAAGGCCAGCAACCGGCCGCCCCCGCCCCGTCCGATAAGGCCAAGCCTGAAAAGGACCGGGTGATCATCTTCGACACCACCATGCGCGACGGCGAACAGGCGCCGGGCGCCTCCATGTCGCTGGACGAGAAGCTGGAGCTGGCCAAGATCCTGGAAGAGATGCGCGTCGACGTGATCGAGGCGGGCTTCCCGATCGCCTCCAACGGCGACTTCGAAGCCGTGCGCAAGGTCTCCGAGATCGTCACCGAAAGCACCGTCGCCGGCCTGGCCCGCGCCGGGGTCAAGGACATCGAGCGCGCCGCCGAAGCGATCAAGCCGGCCAAACGCGGCCGCATCCACACCTTCCTGTCGACCAGCCCGCAGCACCGCGACTTCATCCTGCACATGTCGCAGGACGACATCCTGGAGCTGATCACCAAGTCGGTGACCCTGGCCCGCAACCTGTGCGGCGACGTGGAATGGTCGGCCCAGGACGCCACCCGCACCGAGCGCGACTTCCTGCGCCGGGCGGTGGAGGCGGCGATCAAGGCCGGCGCCGGCACCGTCAACATCCCGGACACGGTGGGCTACACCTATCCCACCGAATATACCGAGATCTTCCGCGACCTGATCGAAAACGTGCCGGGGGCGGACAATGTCATCTTCTCCACCCATTGCCACAACGACCTGGGCTTGGCCGTGGCCAACAGCCTGGCCGGGGTGCAGGGCGGGGCGCGCCAGGTCGAGTGCGCGATCAACGGCCTCGGCGAACGCGCCGGCAACGCGGCCCTGGAAGAGGTGGTGATGGCGCTGAAGGTGCGGCACGACCGCATGCCCCAGCACACCGGCATCGTGGCCGAGCACATCACCCGGGCCAGCCGCTACGTCTCGGCCATCACCGGGTTCCCGGTGCAGTTCAACAAGGCCATCGTCGGCAAGAACGCCTTCGCCCACGAGAGCGGCATCCACCAGGACGGGATGCTGAAGAACGCCTCCACCTACGAGATCATGACGCCGCAGTCGGTGGGGCAGGGCGCCACCAACCTGGTGATGGGCAAGCACTCGGGCCGCCATGCCTTCCGCGACAAGCTGAAGGCGCTGGGCTACGAGCTGGGCCAGAACGCGCTCGACGCCGCCTTCGGCAAGTTCAAGGACCTGGCCGACCGCAAGAAGCTGGTCTACGACGACGACATCGTCGCCCTGGTCGACGACAGCCTGGCCGCCGAGGCCCATCGTATCCAGGTCCAGCGGCTCTACGTGGTGGCCGGCACCGAGGGCCAGCGCGCCGAGCTGACCCTGCAAGTCGACGGCGAGACCCGGTCGGCGGACCTGGCCGGCGACGGCCCGGTCGACGCGGTGTTCAACTGCATCCGCGCCATCGTCCCACACGAGGCCGACCTGCGCCTGTTCCAGGTGCACGCCGTCACGGAAGGCACCGACGCTCAGGCCCAGGTTTCGGTGCGCCTGGAGGAGGGCGGCCGCATCGCCACCGGCCACGCCGCCGACACCGACACCTTGACCGCCGCCGCCAAGGCCTACGTCAACGCCCTCAACAACCTCCTGATGCGCAAGGAGAAGACGGCGCCCGAACCGCTGATCGCGTCAGGGTTCTAGGATTCATGCGACCTCCCCTGTAAGCGGCAGCGAACGGGGGAGGGGGACCGCCCGCCGACGCCGGCGCGAGCCGGCGGAAGAGCGGGTGGTGGAGAGGGCGTGCGGGGTGAACTACGGTTCCAGCTGCGAGCCTTGCCCGACCCCGCGCCGGCGCGCCCTCTCCACCATTCGCTCTTCGCTGTGCTCGGCGAACGGTCCCCCTCTCCCGCAAGCGGGAGAGGTCGCCCCCATCATCAGGCATCATTCCCATGCTCCTCTGGATTCCCGCGACCCTGGCGGCCTCGGTGCTGCAGGTCGGTCGCAACGCGCTGCAGCGGGGCCTGCTGCCCAAGTCCGGGCCGTGGGCGGCCACCCTGGTGCGCTTCCTGTTCGGCCTGCCGTTCTCGCTGGTCGCGGCCGCGGGCCTCTACCTCGTCACGCCCGGCGCCGCGGTGCATCTGACCCACACCTTCTGGCTCAACGTCCTGACCGGCGCCTTCACCCAGGTGCTGGCCACCGCCTGCCTGCTGGTCGCCATGCGCCGCGCCGGCTTCGCCGTGGGCACCTCGATGCAGCAGAGTTCGCTGCCGCTGGCGGCCATCCTTGGGCTGATCGTGTTCAAGGACCAGCTGACGGCCGTCGCCTGGATCGGAGTGGCCGTGACCAGCGCCGCCCTGCTGGTGCTCACCTGGCCGCGCAAGGGCGCTTCGGGGCCGCAGCCGGTCTCGGGCGGGGTGTTCGGCCTGCTGTCCGGGCTCTGCTTCGGCTATTCGCTGAACGCCTATCGCCAGGCGGGCCTGGCCATGGACGCGCACCACGCGCTGTTCGCCGCGGCCGCCACCGTCACCGTCAGCCAGACTGCCCAGTCCCTGTGCCTGGGCCTGCTGCTGGCCGCCTGGGACCGCGTGGCCCTGAGGTCGGTGTTCGCCGCCTGGCGCCAGTCTCTGACCGCGGGCTTCTGCGGCGCCATGGCGTCGATCTGCTGGCTCCTGGCGCTCGGCCTCGCGCCCGCCGCGCCGGTGCGCGCCCTGGGCGTCGTGGAGGCCCCGGTGGCGGCCATCGCGGGGCGTCGCGTGTTCCAGGAAAAGCTCAGCTTGATCCAATGGATAGCCGGCGCCGCGGTGGCCGTGGGGGTGGCCATGACGGCTCTAGGCTGAGCCCCAGTGTCGCAGGGTCGTCCGCTCGCCCCTCAGGCGATCACGAAAACGTCGGTTAACGAACACTTCGCCTCTGCGAAAAGCCTTGAAATCACGCATGGCGCAAGGCACACGGTCCCAGTCTGACGCGCCTAGGGGGCGCAGCGACGTCTTCCGTTCCCATCGCCAAGGTCCTGCATGCTCTCGTCCCTCTTCGGCGTCATCTCGAACGACATCGCGATCGACCTCGGCACCGCGAACACCCTGATCTACATGAAGGGCAAGGGCATCGTGCTGAACGAGCCCTCGGTGGTGGCGCTGCGCAATGTCGGCGGACGCAAGGTGGTGCACGCCGTGGGCATAGAGGCCAAGCAGATGCTGGGCCGCACCCCGGGCCACATGGAAGCGATCCGCCCGATGCGCGACGGGGTCATTGCCGACTTCGAAGTGGCCGAGGAGATGATCAAGTACTTCATCCGCAAGGTCCACAACCGCAAGGGCTTCGTGAACCCCAAGGTGATCGTGTGCGTGCCGTCGGGCGCCACCGCCGTGGAGCGCCGCGCGATCAACGACAGCTGCCTCAACGCCTCGGCCCGCCGCGTCGGCCTGATCGACGAGCCCATGGCCGCGGCCATAGGGGCTGGCCTGCCGATCCACGAGCCCCAGGGCTCGATGGTGGTGGACATCGGCGGCGGCACCACCGAGGTGGCCGTGCTCTCGCTCTCCGGCATCGTCTATTCGCGCTCGGTGCGCGTGGGCGGCGACAAGATGGACGACAGCATCATCTCCTACATGCGCCGCAACCATAAC
>DASYBX010000143.1:0-4374 GCA_036500495.1 Caulobacteraceae bacterium | reverse complement strand
GTTTCCCGCGCCATAGAGCCCGGCGCCCGACAGGTTCAGGTTCTGGATGTTGGCGGGAAGGGTGTAATCCATCCACGTGGTGACGGTGTTCACCCCCGTGGCGCCCTGGACGATCGTCGCCCACCCAGACAGATAGTATTGATTGTCTCCAAGGCCACCGACCAGTGTATCGCCCGACACTCCCCCTAACACGTCGTTAAGGTTTCCACCCGTTAGCGTCTGGTTACCGCTGGAATCCCACAGATTTACTCCATTATTAACGCCGGAAATCGCAGTCGCAGTTCCGCCAAACTCAAGATACATTGAATATGCCCCCGAAAATCTGGCGATATATTCGGACGGGATACTTAACTCGCCTGTTAAGGGAATCGACAAACAAGCGCGGCCGTTCGCCGCAGGAATTCGCCGCGAGGCGCGCAGCGCCGCCTATTCCAGTGTTGAAAGCTTCGCCGCGGTCGGACAGGCTCACGGGGTCCGATCGAAAGGCGACACAAGTGCGGCCGAACCTGCTGGTCCTCGTCCTGTGCGCCCTTCCCGTGACGGCCTGCGCCCAACCCTTCGACATCGGTCGCATGCACGAGCGGGCCAGGCAGATCGCCCAGGCCCAGGCGCGCATCCTGAAGGCCATACCCCTGCCGGGCCCGGACAGCGCGAACGAACCCCGGGGCCTGGACCTGACCACCGGCGGGGACATCGTGGTCACCTACTGGGCGCCCCTGTTCGTGATCAGCGTGGTCACCCCGCCGAACCAGGCGCCGACCGCGGTCCTGTCGGAGATCCAGTTCCCTCCCCGCGGAGCGAAGCGGCCGGATCCGCATCAACTGCCGATCCGCGACAGTTGGACCAACGGCGCCGAGTGCAAGGCCCTGACGCGCGCCCTCAAGGCCCTGGACAGGGTGGTGTCCGGCACACAGCGCGCGGTCCTGCATCCCGACGGGCCCAACCGGCGCGGGCGACTGGTCGAGTTCGACGGGGCCGGCTACTCGGTGCGGATATCCGGCCCCTATGTTGTCGGCGGCCTGACGGTGTCGGGCAACGACATCTCCCCGGTTGGACAGTGGTCACAAGGCCTGCGGACGGCCCTGCAGTCGTGCTGGAAGCCGCTGACCTGACGCCGCTCCGCGGCCAGGCGCTCGGCCCGGCCTTGCGCTCCTGAAGATTTCGGTTGCCTTTGCCCCCGGTTTGGCCCGAACTCGCGGAAAAATACTTCTCGGAGGAAACCAATATGGCGTCGAGCCCAATGGCTTCGAGCACTGCAGCGAGCCGCGGAGCGTGGGTGGTGGCGGCGTGCTGCCTGGCCTCCTTCGGCGAGGGCATCGACCTACAGGCCCCCGGCGTGACCATGCCGGTGCTGGCGCCGCTGTTCCACTTGACCACCGGCCAGGGCTTCTGGGGCGGCTTCATCGGCACCAAGGGCCTGTTCGCCTCGATGAGCACCTTCGGCCTGTTCTTCGGCGCCATGATCGGCGGCCGCCTGTCGGACCTGATCGGCCGCAAGTGGGTGCTGGTGTGGTCGGTCGCCCTGTTCGGCGTGTTCTCGGCCCTCACGGTGCAGTCGACCAACACCGACATGCTGCTGTGGATGCGCTTCCTGACCGGCCTCGGGCTCGGGGGCTGCTACGCCAACATGATCGCCATCTCGGTGGAGAATGTCAGCCCGGAGCGGCGCAACACCGCGGTCGGGGTGCTCTATTCGGCCATGCCGGTCGGCGGGGCCACCGTGAGCTTCGCCGCCTACAGCTGGGCCACGCCTGAGCTGTGGCGCAACATCTACTACCTGGGCGCCGTGGTGCCCCTGGTCGCCGTGCCCTGCATCATCGCCCTGGTGCCCAACCTCAAGCCGCTGGCGAACAAGGCCGAAAAGCCGTCGACCTCCCTGGCGCTGTTCGGCGAGGGCCGCGCGGCCCAGACCTCGGTGATGTGGCTTTGCTTCCTGTCGGCCCTGATCACCCAGTACATCCTGCTCAGTTGGCTGCCGTCGCTGCTCAAGGCCAAGGGCCTGTCGGGCGGCGACGCGTCCCTGGCGCAGATGATGTACAACCTGCTGTCGGTCGTCGGCGCCATCGTCGCCGGGATGCTGATCGACCGCCCGGCCCAGCGCTCGGCCAGCATCGTCGGCGTGTTCGGGGCGGGCATCGTCTCGCTGGTGATCCTGGCCGCGGCGCCCGCCCAGATGCCTTTGTCCCTGGCCGTCGCCGGTCTCGTGGGCCTGACCGTCTCGGGATCCCAGGCGATCATGTACGCCCTGTCCCCAGGCATCTACCCGACCTATGTGCGCGGCACCGGCGTGGGCTTTGCCCTGGCCGTGGGGCGGATCGGATCGGCGACGGGCCCGCTGCTCGCCAGCGCCATGCTCGGCGCCGGCCTCGGCGCGACCCAGGTGCTGGAGGTGATGGCCCCGCTGATGGCGCTGGCCGGCCTGTGCGCCTGGTGGATCGGCCGCTCGACGCGCAATGCTCCGGTCCTGGCCGAGGCCGAGGCGGCGCTGGCCAAAGCCTAGACCAGCCGGCGCGCGATCAGGGGGCTTGCCTCAGGGAAAGCCGCGCAAAGGGCGCGCAGAGCACTTCGGCCGAGAGGACGGCGAGGTCCTGCTCTGGCGCGTCGAACTCCGAAAGGTCCTCGCCTTCGATCAGGGCCTGCACCAGGGCGGCCGAGACCGGGCTCAGCGCGCGCAGGCCCACCCCGTGGGGCAGACGCCAAAGGGCGAGCGTGCGGCGCCGGGGACTCATGTCGAGCCTGGCCAGGCGGTCCTCGTCCTCCGCCAGGGCGTCGCGGACGGCGTCGGCCGGATGGTCGAGCGCCAGCAGCCTGAGCGAGGCGTCGAGCGTCACCGCCGTCTCACCGAGGTCGAGGACGGGTCCGTCCAAGCCAGCCTCGGCCTGCCCGACAGCGTCCAGGGCGAAGTCAAACCGCGCCACGTCGGCCAGGTAGGGCAGATCGCCGGCCAGCGGGTAGGCCGCCAGAAAATCACCGAACCCCTCGCCATAGCCGGCCAGCCACGCGCTGGACGGCGGAGCCATCTGAACGAAGGCGCGCGCGGCCTGGTCGAAGAAGTCGTCGCCCACCAGGGCGCCCACGGTCGGGTGGCTCAGCCGCAGGGCGTTGGCCAGGCCGCCGATGGCCGTGCCGCGGTGGACAGACAAGGCCTCCTCGGCCTCGATCGGGCCCGGCTTCAGCCACGCCGCCATCGCCTCGAAGCGGCCGGCAAGGAGGGCCTCGGCCATCTCGGCCTGCAGGACGGCGAGCTCAGCCATCGCTCCGCTCCGGCCGCGCGGCGGCGTTGAGAATGGCTTGGGCCACGGCCGCCTCGCCCAGCAGCACCGGCAGTTCGGGGATGTCGGTGTCCCACTCGATCAAGGTGGGCTTGGGCCCAAGCAGGTTGGCCGCCGTCTCGAACAGCCGCCACACTTCCAGACCCACCCGCGATCCATGGTCGTCGATCAGCAGGCGGCGCCCGCCCGGCAGCTCACGCACGGCGTGGCCGGCCAGGTGGATCTCTCCAATCGCAGAGGCGGGGATCATGGCCAGGTAGTCGGCCAGGGCGAAGGCCGGATCGGCGCCCTGGTTCAGGGCGCTGACGGCGATGTTGTTGATGTCGAGCAGGACACCGCAGCCGGTGGCGCGGACCAGCTCGGCCAGGAACTCGGCCTCGCCGAGGGACGAGGCGGCGAACTGCAGGTAGGTGGAGGGGTTCTCGATCAGCAGCCGCCGGCCCAGCACCGCTTGCGCCCGGTCGACATTGGCGATCACCACCGCCAGCGCCTCTTCGGTATAGGGCAGGGGCAAAAGGTCCGGCAGGGCCAGCGGCCCGCGCCCCGTCGTCGCCAGGCTCCAGGACAGATGGTCGGACATCAGGCCCGGGCGGATGCGCCGCTCCAGGCCCTTCAACCGCAGCAGGTGGTCGTGGTCCAGGCCGCAGGCCGAGCCGAGCGACAGGCCCACCGCGTGCAGCGACACCGGATAGCGATCGGCGAAGGCGGCCAGTTCGTCGGCCGGGGCCGGGGTCAGGTAGTTCTCGGGGTGGACCTCGAGCCAGGCGATGGTGGGGCGGTCGGCCCGCACCACGGCGTGGTGGGGCAGACGCAGCCCGATCCCGGCCGCGGCCGGAATGGGCCGGCCGATCGCGACTCGGCTCGAGGCGGGCGAGGAAGCGGCGTCCAGGTCGAACGCACGGGAGGGGGTGTGGACGGTCATGGCGCCGCTCCTCTATGCCTGAAGCTCTGGGATCACATGGCCTTCAGGGAGCTGCCGGCGATCTTGGCGCAGGCGCCCTTGGGCAGGTAGACGAACGAGGTCTTGTCGCCGTCCTTGGTCGCCTGGCCGGCGCAGGAATGGGCGCCCGCCGCGCAGTCGTTCTTGGCCGCCTTGGCGATG
>DASYBX010000142.1:0-59982 GCA_036500495.1 Caulobacteraceae bacterium | reverse complement strand
CAATCGGAATTTCATGGTGTCTTCAAGAGACCGCAATTGTCAGCGTCGAGATGACCATTAGGGTCATCGCCAGGACGCCGCCGCCTGCGTTTCTCTTTCCAAATCAACGATGTCAAAGACCCGAACCAGCGAACCGGTCCCGCCCGAAAGCGTAAATTCTGGTGAGGCGCCCGCTGCAGAAACTCTGCATGGAAGCGGCGCCCTTTTGCAGCTTTCGCCGCGTTCGCGAGATCGTTTGGACCGTCTCGGCGGCCCGTCGTCCGAAGGAGCAATCGGCTCCCCGTCGGCGGAGGGCGCTATCTATGGGGATGACGGCCCTGCGTCAAGCGCCATCGGCGGAAATCGGGACTCTTTTTGCGCAGCCCTCGCCGCCGCGCTGGAGCGGGGTGCGCGAACCTGCTCTGTTCGGCCTGCGCCAAGGAGCAGGCATGCCCTCTATCGCCCCTACGATCCTGTCCCTGACGGACGTCGCCAAATCGGTCCCTGGGGGGCGCGTGCTGTTCGAGGGCCTGGACCTTGCCGTGGGCGCCGGGGAGTTCGTCGCCATCACCGGCGAATCGGGAGTGGGCAAATCGACCCTGCTCAACATCATCGCCGGGCTCGACCAGGCCGATGTCGGCTCGGTGGCCATCGACGGCCAGCCGCTGGAGCGCCTCAGGGACGATGAGCGCACCCTGCTGCGGCGCGACCGCATCGGCTTCGTGTTCCAGGCCTTCCACATCCTGCCGCACCTGACCCTGGCGCAGAACGTCGCCCTGCCCCTGGTGCTGCAGCACGCCAAGGCCAGGGAGGCGATGGCCCGCGCCGAGGCCCTGCTGGACGCCGTCGGGCTCGGCGGCCGCGGCGGCGACTATCCCAAGGCCCTGTCGGGCGGGGAGTTGCAGCGGGTGGCGATCGCCCGCGCCCTGGTCCACCGCCCGGCCCTGATCTTGGCCGACGAACCCACCGGCAACCTCGACCCCGACACGGCGGGCAGGATCATGGATCTGTTCGTCGCCCAGGCGCGCCAGTCCGGCGCGGCCGTGCTGCTGGTCACCCATTCCCAGGTCGCCGCCGCCGAGGCCGACCGCGTGCTGCGGCTGACGGCCCACGGCCTGGTGGAGCATCATGGCTGACGCGATGGGCGCCCCCGCCACCGCCACCGCCAGCGGCACGGCCCTGCGCTGGATGATCGCTGGCGAATGGCGGGCCTATCCCACGCGGGTGATCCTGGCCGCCCTGGCCATCGCCATCGGCGTGGCCCTGGGCTTCGCGGTGCACCTGATCAACGCCTCGGCCCTCACCGAATTCGACCGCGCCATCCGCACGGTGAATGGCGACGCCGACCTGCAGGTGCACGCCGCCAGCGAGCGGGGCTTCGACGAGCGCCTCTATCCGCGCCTGGCCCGGCTGCCCGGGCTGGCCGGGGCGAGCCCGGCGGTGGAGCTCAAGGCCCAGGCCGGTGAGCACACGCCGATCACCCTGCTCGGCCTCGACCTGCTGCGCGCCGTCGCGGTGACGCCGAACCTGCTGGGCAAGGGCGCGGCCGATCCGTTCGACGACCAGGCCCTCTACCTCTCCCCTGCGGCCTTGCAGGCCAGCGGCCGGCGCGTCGGCGACACCATCCTGGTGGCCGCGGCGGGACACGCCTTCCCCTTCGTCATCGCCGGAGACCTGCCGGGCGTGCAGGGCGAGCAGCGCATCGGCGTGGTGGACATCGCCGCCGCCCAGTGGCGGTTCGGCCAGCTCGGCCGGCTGCAGCGCGTCGACCTGAAGCTGGCGGAGGGCGCCGATCCCGCCCAGGTCTCGGCAGCCGTCGCCGCCCTCCTGCCCACGGGCGCGGAGATCGTCAGCCGCCAGAGCGAGACGCGGCGCAGCGACAGCCTCTCGCGCGCCTATCGCGTCAACCTCGACATGCTGGCCCTGGTGGCCCTCCTGACCGGCGGCTTCCTGGTCTATTCGGCTCAGTCCCTGTCGGTGGCCCGCCGTCGGCCGCAGTTCGCCCTGCTGCGGGTGCTGGGGGTGAACAGGCGGGCGTTGCTGACCCAGATCCTGGTGGAGGCCCTGGCGGTCGGCGGCCTCGGCGCCCTGGCCGGCCTCGGCCTCGGGCTGGCCCTGGCGGCGGCGGCCCTCGATCTTCTCGGCGGCGATCTCGGCGGCGGCTATTTCAGGGGCGCCGCGCCGCATCTGGCCGCCGCGCCCGGTCCGGCGGCGGTGTTCGGCGCCCTGGGCCTGGCCGTGGCCCTGGCCGGCAGCCTCCTGCCGGCGCGCGCGGCGGCCGACGCCCGGCCCGCGGTGGCCCTGAAGAACCTGGGCGACGCCATCGACCCGTCCAGCTGGCCGCGGGTGTGGCCGGCCCTGGCCTTGCTGGCGGCGGGGACGGCGGCGGCCTTCGCCCCCGCCGTGCAGGGGCTGCCGATCCTCGGCTACCTGTCGATCGCCCTGTTGCTGGCCGGCGGCGTGGCCGTCATGCCGTGGCTGGCGCGGGTGCTGCTGTCGCCGCTGCGGGGCGCGGCCATCTCCAGCCCGCCGGTCCGCCTGGCGGTGACCGGCCTGTGGGGCGCGCCGTCCCAGGCGGCCATCGCGCTCTGCGGCATCGTCGCCTCCACCAGCCTGATGATCGCCATGGCGGTGATGGTGTCGAGCTTCCGGACCTCGGTGGAGGACTGGCTCCTTCAGATCCTGCCTGCCGACCTCTACCTGACCCTCGACGAGGCCGCCTCGGGCGCGGGGCTGGACGCGGCGACCCAGGCCCGCCTGGCGAGCCTGCCCGGTGTCCAGTGGGTCGGCTTCCTCAAGGATACGCCGCTGCGCCTGAAGCCGGACCGCCCGCCGGTGTCGCTGATCGCCCGCGCCGTCGGCGGCCCCGCCGGCGCCCTGCCCCTGCTGGGCCGCAGCCTTCCCATTCCGGCCGGGCAGACGCCGGTGTGGGTGTCGGAGCCCGCCGCCCGGCTCTACGGCTGGCGGGCGGGCGACCGGATCGTGCTGCCGATCGCGGGCGTCGCGCCCCGCGTGTTCGTCGCCGGGGTCTGGCGCGACTACGCCCGCCAGTACGGAGCCATCGCCATCGACGGGGCCGCCTACACGCGCCTGACCGGCGACGCCCAGCGCACCAGCGCCTCGATCGCCGTGAAGCCGGGCGCCAGCGAGGACGCCGTCGCCCGCGCGGTGCGAGCCGTGCTGCCGCCGCCGATCGCCGCCCACGCCACCCTGGCCAAGCCGCGCGAAATCCGGGCGCGGGCGCTGCAGGTGTTCGACCGCAGCTTCGCCATCACCTACCTGCTGGAAGCGGTGGCCATCGTCGTCGGCCTGGCGGGCGTGGCGACCACCATCTCGGCCCAGACCCTGGCCCGCACCAAGGAATTCGGCATGCTGCGGCACGTGGGCGTGCGCCGCATCCAGATCAGCGCCATGCTGGCCACCGAAGGCGCCCTGCTGGGCGCGGTGGGCGGCGTAGCCGGGATCGGCCTGGGGCTGGCGATGAGCCAGGTGCTGATCCACGTGGTCAACCCTCAGTCGTTCCACTGGACCATGGAGACGCGCATCCCCTGGCCCCTGCTCGCCGTCGTCGCCGCCGTGCTGGTGATCTCAGCGGCCGGCGCCGCTCTGCTGGCCGGCCGGCGGGCGCTGTCCGCCGACGCCATCCGCGCCGTGCGGGAAGACTGGTAGATGGCGCGCCCGCTCCGACTGATCCGCCTGATCGCGGCGCTGCTGCTCGCGGCCGCGCCGGTCCTGGCCGCCCCGGCCGGCGCTCCGGCCTACGCGCCCGTCCTGCCCGGTCGGCCCCTCGCCTTCCCCGCCGACCACGGGGCGCATCCGCAGTACCGCACAGAGTGGTGGTACATCACCGGCTGGCTCGACACCCCCAGCGGCCCGCAAGGCTTCCAGGTGACCTTCTTCCGCACCCGGCCAGAGGTCGACCAGCGCAACCCCAGCGCCTTCGCCGCGCGCCAGATCCTGTTCGCCCACGCCGCCCTGTCCGATCCCACGGTCGGCCGGCTGCTGCACGGCGAGCGCATCGCCCGCCAGGGTTTCGGCCTGGCCGAGGCGGCCACCGGCGACACCGACGTCGTGCTCGACGACTGGAGCCTGAAACGCCAGGCGGACGGGCGTTTCCACACCCGGGCCGGCGGCAAGGCCTTCGCCCTGGACCTGACGTTCACCCCCACCCAGCCGGTGTTGCCCGAGGGCGAGGACGGCTTCAGCCGCAAGGGGCCGCTGCCGACCGAGGCCAGTCATTACTACAGCCTGCCGCACCTGAAGGCGTCCGGCGCGCTCACCCGCGGCGGCCGAGCCGTCCAGGTGACCGGCGAGGCCTGGCTCGACCGCGAATGGTCCTCCACCTATCTCGATCCAGACGCCGTGGGCTGGGACTGGACCGGGCTGAACCTGGACGACGGCTCGGCCCTGATGGCCTTCCAGGTGCGCGACCGCCAGGGGCGCGCCCTGTGGGCCGGAGGATCGCTGCGGCGCCCCGATGGGTCCATCACCCGCTTCGCTCCGTCCGACGTCGCGTTCGCGGCGCGGCGGCGCTGGCGCTCGCCCCGGACCGGGGTCGCCTATCCGGTGGACCAGACCTTGACCGTGAAGCTGCCGACGGGCCCCCGCCCCTTTCCGCTGAGCCCGCTGTTCGACGACCAGGAGCTCGACAGCCGGCCGAGCGGTCCGGTCTATTGGGAAGGCGCGGTGCGTACGACGGGCGGGCGCGGCTACCTGGAGCTGACCGGCTACCTGGCGCCGCTCAAGCTGTAGTCAGGGAGTGGTCAGGGACGCTTGTCCTTGGCCGAAAGCTCGTTCAGCAACCGTTCCGCGGCGCTGATGTCTTCGGCGGTGAGCTGTCCGGTGTTGATCAGATGCGCCATGATCGGCTGGGCCTGGCCGTCGAACAGCTTCAGGAAGTTGTCGATCAGGGTGCCCTGCGCTGCGCCGCGGGACACCACGGCCTCGAAGATGAACGCCGTGCCGATCTTCTTCACGCGCCGCACCGCCATCTTCTTTTCGAGGCGGTAGACCATGGTCTGGACAGTCGTATAGGCCGGACGCTTCTTCTCAGGGAAGGTTTCCTGGATCTCGCGCACAGCAAGCGGCCCCTTCGACCACAACGCGTCCATGATCTGGAGTTCCAGCGCCGTGAGCTTTGGCGTGGCCATGGGCGTGTGCGCCTCCTACGTCTGTAGGGGTGTAGTACGGCAAACGGTGCGGCGGGTCCAGCCCGGCGCCCCGCGCACGAAAAGGGGCAGGCCCGAGAGGGCCTGAGCCACTCCAGCGACCCGCGCCCGACTGTCCGTTTTCGGACGCCGGCCGGCTCGGCCGCCCTGCGCAAGCTCGCCAACCAATTGGAACCACACGGTTTTGACCCACGCGCCGACCGCCCCATACTGGGACCAGGGCGAGGGTTCAGCATGTTCGGCAACTACCTGTCCGCCGCGATCGGCAACCTGGCGCGAAACCGGCTCCATGCGGCGATCTCGATCGCCGGGCTCGCGATCGGCTTCGCCGCGGCGATCCTGATCGCGCTCTATGCCCGCGACGAGTTCAGCTACGACCGCTTCATTCCCGGCGGCCAGCACACCTACCTCGTGGCGATCACGGCCAAGACCCCTCGCGCCCCCGCCGTCGAATCCCTCGTCAGCGAGGTGTGGACCGCGCCCTTGATGAAGCTGCAGTTCCCAGAGGTCGCGGACGCCGTGCGGCTGCAGAAGTCGTTCTCGCCGCCCCTGGTGAAGCTGGGCGACTACCGCGCCGCCGAACAGCATTTCTACTGGGCCGACCCCGGCTTCTTCCGCGTGCTGCCGCTCAGGGCGATCGCCGGCGACCCGGCCAGCGCGCTCGACCAGCCCGACGGCCTGGTGATCACCCGCGCCATGGCCCGCAAGTACTTCCACCGCGACGCGCCGCTGGGCGCCGCCCTGCTGGTCGACGGCCATCCGCTGAGGGTTGCCGCCGTGCTCGAGGACCCGCCCTCCAACACCCACCTGGACGGCGACTTCTACGCCTCCAGCCTCTCGGCCTTCTCCGCGATCAAGCAGTCGGAGAAGATGAACGGGGTCGGCGACTTCTACCTCAACACCCTCACCTACATCCGGCTGAAGCCCGGCGCCCGGGCGGAGGGCGTCGAGCAGGCGATGCCGCGGTTCTTCCGCGAGCGGATGCCGATCGAGCCCAGCGTGCTGCAGGCCGTCGGGGCCGCCAGCGAGACCGGCCGCCTCGTGCCCCTGGCCGACATCCACCTGCGCCGCGCCGACCAGGGCGAGATGAAGCCCCAGGGCAATCCGCAGGTGGTCGCCGCCATCGCCCTCGTCGGCGTGCTGATCGTGATCATCGCCACCATCAACTTCGTCACCCTGATGACCGCCCGGGCGGGCCGGCGGGCCCTGGAAGTCGGCGTGCGCAAGGCTGCCGGCGCCACGCGCGGCGACCTGATCGCGCAGTTCATGGGCGAGGCGGTGGTCCAGGTCCTGCTGGCGATGCTGGCCGCCGCCGCCCTGGCCGAACTGCTGCTGCCCGCGGTGAACGCCTTCCTGCAGCGCAGGATGTCGCTGAACTACCTGGGCGACCCGGGCCTCGACCTCGGCATGCTGGCCTTCGCCCTCGTCGTCGGCCTCGCGGCCGGGGCCTATCCCGCCCTGGTGCTGTCGTCGTTCAACCCGTCCGCCGCGCTCAAGGGCGGCGTGGTCAGGGCCGGCGGCTCGGCCCTGGTCCGGCAGGGGCTGGTGATCGCCCAGTTCTCCATCCTGATCACCCTGATCGTGATGACCGTCACCGTCGCGCGCCAGACGGCCTTCGCCCTCAATGAAGGCATGAGGGTCGACAAGGACCAGACCCTGATCGCCTTCGTCGCCCCCTGCACCAGCAACTTCCGCGACGAGGTGCGGGCGCTGCCGGGGGTGGCGGCGGCCGGCTGTTCGGGCTCCAGCGTCCTGGCCTTCAACAGCCTGAGCGACGGCGTGCGGCTCGGCGACCAGCGCCAGAGCCTGGAAGCCGACCCCATCGACTTCGGCTTCTTCGACGTCTACGGCCTGACGCCCCTGGCGGGGCGGCTGTTCGACCGGACCCGGCCGGAGGACGGCCTGCACCCCGATCCGGACGCGGCCTCGAACCTCGTGCTGAACGAGACCGCCGCCCGCGCACTGGGTTTCGCCTCGCCCGCCCAGGCGGTGGGGCGCACCCTGTCCTGGCATGGCGCGCCGACCGCGAGCACCCGCCCGCCGCCGGCCCGGCCGGCGCGGGTCATCGGCGTGGTCCGCGACTTCACCTTCGGCGACGTGCGCGCCCGGATCAGGCCGACCGTCTATTACGTCGGCCCCAAGACGGCCCTCTATTCCACCGCCCTCAACATCCGGTTGAAGGGGCGAGACATTCCCCAGACCCTGGCCGCCCTCGATCGCGTGTGGGCCCAGGTCGGCGACGGCCGGCCCATGATCCGCACCTTCACCAGCCAGTTCATGATGTTCCGATACCGGGCCGCCCTGGCTCAGGGCGCGGTGATCGCCGTCTGTGCGATGCTGGCGCTGGTGATCGCCTCGCTGGGCCTGATCGCGCTGTCGGCCTTCACCGCCGAGCAGCGCACCCGCGAGATCGGCGTCCGCAAGGCCATGGGCGCGGGCGCCGGCGACATCGTGCGCCTGCTGGTCTGGCAGTTCACCAAGCCGGTGCTGTGGGCCAACCTGATCGCCTGGCCCGTGGCCTTCATGGTGATGAGCCGCTGGCTGCAGGGCTTCGCCTATCACGTCGACCTGCAGCCGGGATTCTTCCTGCTGGCGGCCGGCGCGGCGGTGACGATCGCCTGGCTGACGGTCTCGGCCCAGGCCGTCGCCGCGGCCCGCGCCAAGCCGGTCGACGCCCTGAGGTACGAATAGAAAAAGACCGCCGCAGGCGGGGGCCTGCGGCGGAGGGGGTCTTCTTGGGGAAGCTGGAACGGCGGCGCAGGAAGCGTCCGGCCCGTGACCCGGGCCGGACGCTCCTGCACCCTGATCAGTAGCGGTAGTTGACCTGCAGGCCGACGCGGCGCGGGGCCTGGTAGCTCTGGTTCACGAAGGGGTCGAACTGGCTGTAGGCGCTGCAGTCCGCCGACGTCGGGGCGCAGGTGCGCCCGTTCGCCAGACCCGAGCCGATCGGCGCGTGGGCGTCCGCGGCGTTGATGGCGAAGGCGTTGATCTCGAACGACCTGAACCGCACCCCCGCCCGCAGGTTGAGCTGGTCGCGCGACTGGGTGACGTAGGTCAGGGCGTTGTAGCCGGTCGAGCCGAAGCTCGGGCCGGAGTTGTACTTGTTCTGGTAGGTGTAATCGAAGCGCAGATAGCTGTCGTACTTGTCCAGCACGCGGAAGTCGTACTGGCCGCTGAGGCTGACCTGGATCGGCGCCGGCGCGCCCGAGATGGCGTCGCCCGAGTTGATCGAGGCCTTGGACCCGGCCGGCAGCACGCCGTTGATGCCGCCGATCGGATCGACGTAGCGGGCGTCGGTGTAGCCGAAGTTCAGGGTGAAGGTCAGCGGCCGGATCGGCCGCGCCTGGACCTGCAGGTCCACGCCCTGGCTGCGGGCGCGCCCGCCGCCGGTGACGAAGCTCTGGCCGCAGGTCAGGGAGATGGTCGACTGGATGCCGGTCCAGTCGATGCGGAAGCCCGCGGCGTTGACCTGCAGCCGGTTGTCGAAGGCCCGCATCTTGGCCCCCAGCTCGTAGCTCCACACCGAGTCCGGCGCATAGGCGTGGGGCACGGTGTCGGCGGTCAGGCCGTAGAGCGCCAGGTAGGGCCCGCAGCGGTCCTGGGTGAGCGGCGTGTTGACCCCGCCGGCGCGGAAGCCCTTGGCCGCCGTGAAATAGACCATGTCGGCGTCGGTGACCTGGTAGGACACGCCGAACTTGGGGGTGAGCGGGGTGTCGTTGCTCTTGCCCTGCGTCAGCGCGCCCTGGGAGTCGGGATAGCGGCCCGCGGTCTGGCCGTAGTTGAGCTGGCTGTAGTCGAGGCCGATCTTGGATTGGCGCAGGCCCACGGTCAGCTTCAGCTTGCTGGTGACGTACCAGTTGCCCTCGGCGAAGCCGGCCAGTTCGGTGTCGTGGATGCTGGCGTCCAGGTAGGACTCGACGCCGTTGGTGTTGGCCAGGCCGTAGCGCGCCAGGTCGGTGAAGCCCGGGCCGTAGAGCAGCTTGAACAGGGCGTTCTCACGCACCGGGTCGGCCGTCAGGAAGTAGCGGATGTGGGTGGTGGTGTCGGAGACGTAGAGGCCCGCGACCCAGCTGATCGGCCGCTCGGTGGCCGGCGACGAGAGGCGGAACTCCTGCTCGATGCCGTCGCGCCGGTTGACCGACTGGAACTGGGCCGAGGAATCCGGGAACAGGTTGAACAGGCCGAAGCCGCGGCAGGGGACCGAGGTGCAGCCCGGATAGGTCATGGTCGTGGTCTGGGCGGCGTTGGCCACGCTGACGTAGTCCTCGCCGCCGGTGCTGTTGGTATAGGCCTGGTCCCGCAGGTATGAGGTGATCGACTTGAAGCTGACGTGATCCAGGTCGTAGTTCAGCGTCAGGGCCGCCACGCCGCTGTTGTTGTCGCCGCCGGCGACCACCGGGCGACCCGAGCCGCCGTAGGGGCCGGCGGCGGTATAGGCGATGTTGGGCCCGGTCGCGAACGGCCCGTAGGTCGCCCCCGGGCGCACATAGGTGGCGGTGGCCCGCAGCGCGGTGGTGCAGGGCAGGTTGGTCGGGATGAACGACGCCGACGGCGCCCCGCCGGGAACCGCGTTGGGGAAGGTCGCCGGGTTGCGCACGATCGAGGCGACGCACATGTCGGGGGTGGTGAAGGTCTGGCCGGCGGGCGCCAACTGGCCGGTGGGCAGGTAGATCGCCGTGGGGCCCGACGGGCCGCCTTCGACCTTGGTCGAGGTGTAATAGTAGGAGCCCGTCACCGAGAAGCGGTCGGTGAGCTGGCCGCGCAGGGCCAGCCGCCCGGCCCAATCCCACACCGAATTGGCGTTGGAGCGAATGGTCTGGCCGGTATAGGGGCTGAGCACGTCGATGTAGCCGCCCTGGTTGCGGCTGATCAGGCTGCCGCGGAAGCCGAGCTTGTCCTGGATGATCGGGCCGCCCGCGGCGCCGCCGACTTCCCAGCTCTGCTCGCCGTGGCCGGTGTACCAGGAGGACTCCGCCCGGGCCTGGGCGCTGTACTGCGTCAGGCTGGGCGTGGGCGTGATGTAGCGGATCGTGCCGCCCTCGGAGGAGCCGCCGTAGAGCGTGCCCTGCGGGCCCTTCAGCACCTCGACGCGCTCGAGGTCATAGAGCAGCGGCACGGGTGCGCCGTTCTCCTGGGCCACGCCGCCGTTGGCGCGCTTGGTCAGGTTGGTGTCGTCCAGATAGACGCCGGTGGTCGCCGCCCCGGTCCCGCCGACGACGCCGCGGATCGAGAAGGTGGCGAGGCTGGTGCCCCCGGTGTTGGAGACGTTCAGGCCCGGAACGATGCGGACCAGGTCCGAGGCGTTCTTGATGCCCTGCTGGTCCATGGTCGCCTGGGTTACCGCCTGGACGGTGAAGGGCACCTTGCTGACGGTGTCGGCCTGCCGCGTGGCGGTGACGACGATCTCCGAGATGCCCGTGTCTGACCCAGGCTGTTGCTGGGCCAGGGCGGCGGTGCCGATGAGGCAGCTGCCGAGTGCGACGCTACTGAGCAGATACTGAACGCGTGACATGGAAAATCCCCCCTCCGTTGGACGCAGCTCCGCCGCGCTGCGGACAGACGGGTCCTGCGGCGGAGTGCTGTGAGCACCCGCTGACTGCGGGTTTGATGAATTGGGTTAGCCGTCCCTCCCCTAGAACCGACTTCTGGCGGCGTCCTTTCTGCCGTCCGGCTTTCCGCCGCCTGGCGCATCGGCGACCTTCGCGCGGTCGCCTTGGCCGGCCGGCCCCCGGGCCAGCAGATCCTTGATCAGCGCCTCCGTGGCCGGCCTCGGCTCGGGCGCGTTGGTGGCCAGGAACACCCCGCCGGCCCACACCAGCGGCGTGCGCCCGACCTTGTCCTTGGCCTCCAGCCGGGCGCCCTTGGAAACCAGGTATTCGATGACGTCGTTGGAGCCGCGGTTGGCCGCGCCGTGCAGGGGCGCCAGCCCCATGTCGTTGACCCCGTTCACGTCCTGGCCGAGGTCGACCAGGAACTTCACCGCCTCCAGCTGCCGGCCAGGCTCGGTCCAGGTCTGGTTGAACACCCAGTTGACGCCCGAGGCCGCGGCCAGGGCCGTGGTGCCGCCGAAGGTGGTGATGTTGGGATCGGCCTTGTACTGCAGCAGAAGCTTCATGCCGTCCACGTCGTCGGCCAGGGCCGCGTGGATGAAGGCGGTCTGGCCGGTGAAGTTCACCCAGGCCAGCGAGCCCAGGTTCATGATGAAGCGGCGGTCGGGCGCGTATTCCTTCACCCGCGCATTGGGATCGGCGCCCTTGTCGAGCAGCGCCTTGGCCAGCTGCAGGGCGGCCGGACGGTCGACCCCGTTGTCCTTCTTGTTGGGCGCATTGACTTCGCGGTCGCGCACCTCGATGGCGGCGTAGAGCGGCGTGCGGCCCCAGTAGTCGTGCACGTTCACCGCCGCGCCGTGGTCCAGCAGCAGCTGGGCGGTGGGCATCTGGGCGTTGAGCAGGGCCATCAGCAACGGCGTCATGGCGTTGGCGTCGGCCAGCTCGATCTTGGCCCCGGCGGCGAGCAGCAGCGTGGCGCAGTCCGTGCGCCCATCGCGTGCGGCGTAGAGCAAGGGGGTCATCCCCCCGGGCTGGGCCGGCCGGGCGCCCTGGGGCGGGATGCCGCTGCGCACGATGCCCTCGCCGTGCGAACCGCCGCCTTCCCCCGGCATGCGGGGCTTGGGCGCGGGGCCGACACGGTCGCGGGCGTTGACGTCCGCCCCGCGCTTGATCAGCAGCTCGACCAGCTCCGGATGATTCTCGCGCACGGCGATCATCAGCGCCGTCTGGCCGAACGCGGCGTCCTTGGCGTCGACCTGGGCGCCGTGGTCGAGCAGCAGGGCCACGGCCTTGGCCGAGCCGTCGCGGCTGGCGGCCATCAGGACCGGCTCCCCCGCCGTGTCGACGGCATTGGCGTTCGCCCCGTGATCCAGCAGCAGGGCCATCATCTGCACCGCCCCGCCCTGGGCGGCCAGGATCAGCGGCGACAGGCCGAAGCGGTTGGGCCTCTTCACCTCGGCGCCGGCGTCCACCAGGGCCTTGGCCATGGCCAGGTCGTCGTAGCGCACGGCCTCCTCGAGCGCGGTCGAGCCGTCGCGGCCGAAGGCGTTCACATCGACCTTCGACCTGTCCTTCAGCAGGGTGGTCACCGTCTTGGCGTCCTGCCGCGCAGCGGCGTCGGCCAGGCGCGTGTCCGCCGCAACGGGCGCGAGTTCGGCGGCGGCCGGAGGCGGCGCCTGCTGGCCCGCCGCGGCAGGCGCGCCGCCGCCGCGGGCCGGCTGGGCCGCGGCCAGGACGGGCGGCGAGAGCGCCGCGATGGCCAGGGCGCCGCAGAGCAGGTGCGCGCGCAGGCTCATATGTCGAGCACCCCGGTGGAGTCGCCGAAGCGGGTGACGGGCGCGCCGAGCTTGTTCAGCATGGCCACGTGCAGATTGGCCATGGTGGTCTTGCGCTCGAACTCCAGGTGGCGGCCGCCCTTCAGCGTCCCCCCGGCGCCGCCGACCAGCACCACAGGCAACGGGTCGTGGTTGTGCTCGTTGCCGTCGCTGATGCCGCTGCCGTAGAGCACCAGGGAATTGTCGAGCAGGGTGCCCTCCCCGTCCGGCGTCTTCTTCAGGCGGTCGATGAAATAGGCCAGCATCGACACGTGGTAGCGGTTCAGCAGGGCGAACTTGTCCTTGTTCGCCTGAACGCCCGAGTGGTGCGACAGGTTGTGGAAGGGATCGCGGATGCCGCTGTTGGGGTAGACCGCGTTCGACACCTCGTGGGCGAACATCATGGTCGCCACGCGCGTGGTCTGCGACTGCCAGGCCAGAGCCTGCAGGTCGAGCATCAGCTTCACGTGGGTCTCGAAGTCGTTGGGGATGCCCACCGGCGCGTTGGGCAGCTTCAGCCCCGCCGGCATCTGGCCGGCCAACTGGATGCGCCGCTCGATCTCGCGCACGTCGTCGAGGTAGTCGGACAGGCGGGCCTGGTCCGTGGCCGGAAGATCGCGCTTGAGCACTGAAATTTCGGCGAGGGCCGAGTCCAGCAGGCTCCTGGATTCGGCGCGGCGGGCCGCGCGCATGGCTTCGGTGGCGCCGTCGCCGAACAGCCGCTCGAACACCACCGAGGGGTTGTTCTCCATCGGCAGGGGCGTGACGTCGCCGCGCCAGGACACGGTGTTGCGGTAGGCGCAGCTCAGGCCTTCGCCGCAGCTCAGTGAACTCTCCTCGATGGTCAGCTCGATGGACGGCAGCGGGGTGTCCTGGCCCAGCGCCTGGGCGGCGACCTGGTCCATCGAGATGCCGAGCTTGGCCTGGGCGTCGGTGCCCGGATGGGCGCAGGTGAGGAACACCGCCGACGAGCGCGTGTGGTTGGCGCCCGCCGAACCGTCGGAGCCGTAGGCCAGGGGCAGGCCGAGGCCGCTGATGATGTTCACCCGGTCGCGGTAAGGCTCCAGCGGCTTGAGGATCTCGGTGAACTCGAAATCGGTCCCGGTCTTGGCCGGCGTCCATTTGGCCATGGTCGCGCCGTGCGGGATGTAGAAGGCCCCGAAGCGCGGCTTGGGCTTGGCGTCGGTCTTGGCCCAGGCGGTGGCCGCCGGGATCATGGCGTCCAGCAGCGGCAGGGACATGGCGACCCCGGCTCCACGCAGCAGCATGCGGCGGGACAGATGCTTCTTCCTGATGACGTTCATGACTTCACGCCCTTCACATCGACGACCAGCCCCATGGGGCTCCTGAAGCGCAGCACATCGCCGTCGGCCTTGGCGGCGGTCAGGACCTGCCCCCCCAGGGCCTGCAGCTTGCGGGTGACCGCCGCCCGATCGAACGGACGGGCCTTCACGCAGAAGCTCGAGATGGCCGGCTTGCCGCCGGCCGCGGCCTTCTCGAGGCCGAGCCGCGTGCCCGACACCTCGATCCATACCCGCTCGCCCGAGCGCGTCACGGGGCCGGAAAAGAACTTGCGGTACCAGGCCACTGACCGGTCGAGGTCGGAGACCTGCAGGATCACGTTGTCCAGGCCCACCGGCTCGAAGATCGGGGCGGCGTCGGAGACCTTGCCGGCCGGTTCTGTGGTGGCGGCCAGGCCGCCCGGCAGGCCCAGCATCTGCAGCTGCAGCTTGTCGCCGTCGGGATACATGCCGAAACGGCCGACGCTCTCCACGCCCTCCTGCTTCAGCCGCGCGGCCATGGCGGCCGGGTTGTAGGCTTCGACCAGGGCGCAGTAGTGGTCGATCTGCACCGGGCGGTCGTTGGCGGCGCCGATGGCGATGTAGCTGAGCGGCGGCTTGGGCTCCTTCAGCGACAGCGGCACATAGAGGCGCAGCGGCGGGGCCTTCTCCTTGTGCAGGGACGGGTTGAACACCTTGCCGTAGAAGTCGCCGGCGGCGGCGACGTCCGGCACCCAGATGCTGACATGCTCCAGGCCCGTGGTCTTCAGCGGCAGCTGGGCGGCGATCTGCTCGGGCGTCGGCGGTGGGCCGGCGGGACGCGCGCCAGGGCCTGCCGCGCCGGGCGCGGCGGCGTCCTGGGCCATGGCGGCCGACAGCGGCCACGCGGCGACGGCGGCCCCGGCCCCGAGGATCAGCTCACGGCGCGAGG
Organism: Caulobacteraceae bacterium; assembly: GCA_036500495.1. Taxonomy (GTDB): domain Bacteria; phylum Pseudomonadota; class Alphaproteobacteria; order Caulobacterales; family Caulobacteraceae; genus BOG-938. The sequence goes on along the minus strand of DASYBX010000142.1, from coordinate 45,261 downwards.
TCATCGCACGGCCTCCTTGCGATGGAAGATCTGGATGTCGTTGAAGCCGTACTTGGCCGGGTTCGGGGCCGGCTTGGAGGCCGGTCTGGGCGCGCCGTCGCCGGCCAGGGTCTTGGGCCCGGCAGGGCCAGCTCCGCCCTTCTGGCGCATCTGGAACTCGGGGCTGCGCACCACCGCCAGCACCAGTTCGGAGAAGCGGTCGTCCTTGGCCTCGATCTGGCGCACCGCGGCGCGCACCGAGGGCATGTCGGCATAGGTCAGGGTGCGCCCGACGCCGTAGGTCATCATCTTCTGGGTCAGGGTCGACACGAAGGAGTCCTTGCGGTCGAGCAGGGCCTGGCGCAGGCCCGCGGGGCCGTTGATCGGGGTGCCGTCCTGCAGCTGGCCCGAGGCGTCGATCGGCAGGCCGGAGTCCTTGTCGCGCAGCTTGCCGGTCAGGTCGAAGGGCTCCAGCGCGAAGCCGATCGGGTCCATGATCTGGTGGCAGGAGGCGCACACCGGGTTCTTGCGATGGTCCTCGAACCGCTGGCGCAGGGTCTGGGGCCCAGCCAGGGTCGAGGTGGCCACGAAGTCGGTCTGCACGCCCGGCGGCGGAGCCGGCACCGGCACGCCCAGCAGGTTCTCGACCACCCACTTGCCGCGCGTCACCGGCGAGGTGCGGTCGGCCACCGATGTCGCGGTCAGGATCGAGCCCTGGCCCAGCAGGCCGCGGCGCGGGCTGTCCTTGGGCAGGGTGATCCGGCGCATGTAGCTGCCGTGCACATCGGGGATGCCATAGTGGCGGGCCAGGCGCTCGTCGACGAAGGTGTAGTCGGCGTCGAGCAGGTCGGTGACCTTGCGGTCCTCCTTCACGACGCTGCCGAACAGCATCTCCGTCTCCTTGCGGAAGGAGTCGCGCAGGTTGGCGTCGAAATAGGAGACGTCCGGCTGGGAGCTGGCCAGGTCGCGCAGCATCAGCCACTGGCCGGCGAAGTTCTCGACCAGCTGCTCGGAGCGCCGGTCGGCCAGCATGCGGCGCACCTGCTTCTCCAGCACCGCCGGCTCGTGCAGCTGATTCCTGGCGGCCAGTTGCAGCAGGGCGTCGTCGGGGATGGTGCTCCACAGGAAGAACGACAGGCGCGAGGCCAGTTCCAGGTCGTTGATGCGGTAGGGCTGGCCGGCGGCCACCTTGGGGTCTTCCTGCTCGATGCGGAACAGGAAGCGCGGGTCGATCAGGATGCGGGCGACCCCGTGCTCCACCCCGCTCTCGAAGTCGCCGTCCTTGCGGCCCTCGTCGTAGGCCGCCATCAGCGGCTTCACCAGCGCGTCCGCGCCGGTCACCGGACGGCGATAGGCGTGGGTGGCGAGGCGCGCCAGGATGCGCTGGGCGCAGGCCTTCTCCTCGGCGGCGGACGCCTTCGGTCCCGGATGGCAGATGAAGATGCGCCGGCGGCTGGGCGTATCGCCCGCGCCCGTGGCGTTGTTCGGCCCGATCACGACGATGCTCTGCACCCCGCCGCCCACCGAATAGACGGAATAGACGTCGTCCACGCCGGCCGGTCGCTGACGGTCGAGCAGGGCCGCGCCGATCTCCTGGGGGCCCGCCTTCAGGCGCAGCACGAAATGGCCGGGGTTCTTGGTCTCGACCGGCTGGCCGTTGACGGTGACCACCAGGTCCGAGGCATGCGGGTCCACCGCGCCATTGCCCGGCGCCGCGAGGAAGCCGCCGCCCACAGACCAGTTGACCTGGAACTCGTAGTCGGCGTCGAGCGGGAAGTTGTGGGTCACCGTCAGGCCGCCGCGGGTGCCCAGCGGCAGGCCCTCGATGTGCTTGTCCTGCGCCAGGCCCGCCTCGGCCCGGTAGGTGGCGCGCGCCGGCGGCGCGGTGCGGTCGCCCACCGACAGGCGGCTGAGCTTCATGGCGGCGGAGACATAGCCCTGGATCAGGGTCGGGGAGATCGACAGCACGTCGGCGATGTTGTCGAAGCCCTCCTTGGAATCGTCGGCCGGCAAGAGGGTGCTCACGTCGGCGTCGAGCGCCAGCAGGTCGCGAACGGCGTTGCCGTATTCGGTGCGGTTCAGCCGGTGCAGGCCCGGGCTGCCGGGCTCGGGATGCTGGGCGGCGTGGGCGTCGAGGTTGGCCTCGATGGCCGAAGCAAAGCGCACCATCTCGGCCTTGTCCGGACGCGGCATCCCGCGCGGCGGCATCATCCCCGCGCGCACCTTGCGCACCACCTTCTCGAAGGTGTCGGCGTCCAGCGCCATGTCGTTGAAGCGCGCCGCTTCCAGCGACAGGCCGCCGACCTTGGCCGCGTTGCTATGGCAGGCGAAGCAGTACTTCTGAGCCAGGGCGCGCTGGGCGGTCCCGTCCGTGGTGGCGCCCGGCGGCGCGGTGTCGTGGGGCGTTCCGGCCGCCTCGAGAATCGACGGCAGGGCCAGGAGCGCCAAGCCGACCGCCGTGGCGGTCGCCGCGCCTGCGATGCGCATTCTCATCGAACCCGGCCTCCCCAGCCCGCCCATCTACGCGGGCTGTCACTGTCGTCGTTCAGTCCATGGGAGCGGACGCAACCGGCCAAGTCCAGCCGATCCCCATCCATTCCGATAAATGGAATGACATTTCCGGATTTCGGGATCAAGGGGAATATCGACGCTGGATTTTCCGTGATCCGGAATATATCCACGGAAAAATGGAATCGACCGCCCGAAGAAGCGGCGCCCGGAGGAACCCCATGCCCAAGCCTATGATCAGGCCCATTTCCGTCGCCCTGATGGCCGGCGCCGTGCTGATGCCGATCCCCGCCCTGGCCCAGGGTCTGCTGCCCAGCCCGCGGATCAACGCCGCCCTGGCCAATGAGGCGGTGGGCGCGGCGGTGGCGGCCTGCGCCGCCCAGGGCTATGCCGAAACGGCGGTGCTGGTGGACATCGACGGCGTGGTCCAGGCCTCGCTCAGGGGCGACAACGCTGGCATCCACACCCTCGATAGCGCCCACGACAAGGCCTACACCTCGGTGACCTTCAAGTCCGACACCACGCCCATGCTGGACCGCGCCCAGGCGCTGAACGCCCTGGTCACCCGCCTGCCCCACATGCTGCTGGCCGGCGGCGGGGTGGTGATCAAGTCGGGCCAGACGGTGGTGGGCGCCATCGGCGCGGCCGGGGCGCCGGGCTTCCAGTTCGACGACGCCTGCGCCAAGGCCGGCGCCCAGAAGATCGCCGACCGGCTCAAGTAAGGGCGCTTTGGTAGCGGCGCTTTGGCGGCCCTGAAACAATTCTCACAAGATAGGTATCCAGGATAACTCTCGCCGACGGCGCGGGCGCAAGTCCCTGCGCGCGCCGTTGCGAGCCGGGCGTGCAGTTCCGGCCGGGGAGGGTTTGCGTTGGACACCTTGGTCCAGAAACGGCCAAGCGCGGCGCCCGAGCCGGAGGCGCTGCACGAGCGCGCGCCGGAGTCGGCCTCCCCCGACGGGAACGTGGCCGGCCAATCCGCCCGGGACGGCTGGACCCCGCGCTCGGTGTACACCCTGGTCCTGCTGACCCTGATCTGGGCGATCAGCTTCGCCGACCGGCAGATGCTCGGCCTGCTGGCGCCCCTGATCAAGGCCGACCTCGAGCTCAGCGACACCAGCCTCGGCCTGATCACCGGCTTCGTGTTCGTGCTGCTCTATTCGGTGCTCGGCGTGCCGGTGGCCCGCCTGGCCGACCGCGCCAGCCGGCGCAACATCCTGGCCGCGGGCGTGGCCGTCTGGAGCCTGATGACCGGCCTGAGCGGCCTGGCCGCCAACGTCTGGCAACTCACCCTCGCGCGCCTGCTCATGGGCGCGGGCGAAGCCGCCGCCAATGCGCCCGCCACCACCCTGGCCGCCGACATCGCCGGCCCACGGCGCCGGCAGACGGCCATGGCCGTGCTCAGCACGGGCTCCGGCCTCTCCGCCCTGCTGCTGCTTCCCCCCGCCGGCTGGATCGCCCAGGCCTGGGGCTGGCGCGGCGCCTTCATGGCGGCCGGCTGGACCGGGCTGGCGCTCTGCGGCCTCCTGCTGCTGACCGTCCGCGAACCGCCCCGCGCGCCCGCGCCGGCGGCCGGGCGGCCCCGCGACGACGCCCTCGGCGCCGCCCGCTTCCTGCTCGGGTCGCGGGCCTACGTCCTGACCGTGCTCGGCGGAGCGTTCGTGGGCGTCAGCCTCTACGCCAGCCAGGCCTGGCATCCGTCGTTCCTCGCCCGGGTGCATCACCTGCCCATCGGCGAGGTGGGCCTGGCCAGCGGAGTCTTGCGCGGCGTTGCGGGCATCATCGGCACCCTGCTCGGCGGCGTCCTGGCCGAGCGGCTGGCGCGGCGCGACGCGCGCTGGCTGCTGCTGACCCCGGGCCTGGCCTGCATCCTGGCCCTGCCGGCCGAGCTTCTGTTCCTGCTGAGCCCGGACCTCAAGCTCGCCCTGACGGGCATGCTCGGCTACCACCTCTTCATCGGCATGCATTTCGGCCCGATCTACGTCGCCTGCCACGCCCTGGCCCGGCCGACCATGCGGGCCACCGCCACGGCGGTGTTCCTGCTGGTGGCCAACCTGACCGGCCAGATCGTGGGGCCCCTGGCCGTCGGCTTCCTCAACGACCAATGGGCCGCGGCCTTCGGCGAGGAGGCGATCCGCTATTCCCTGCTGCTCGGCGGCGCCTGCGTCCTGGCCGGCGGCCTGATCCTGACCCTGGCCTCGCGCACGGTCGAGGCGGACGTCCGCCGGGCCGCCGCCTGAACTAGACGGTCGGCCGGCCGGCGATCGGGGTCCAGCCGACGGCCTCGCTGAGGCGCAGGCCGCAGTTCGACACCGCCGCGCAGATCCGCGCCCGGTCATAGGCGGCGAAGCGCGAGCCCGGCATGGCCAGGCCGATGCTGCCGATCACGGTCCTCTGGGGGCCGAACACCGGGGCGGCGAGGCCGGCGATCTCGTGCTCCAGGTCCACGAACACCGCCACGCCCTCGCGGCGGATGCGGGCGACCTGCTCCATCAGCGCCTCGGCCGACGGCGGCGGCTGTCCGGTGAGGCTGCTCGGCGCGCGGCCCGCGATCACAGCGTCCAGTTCGTGGGGCGGCAGGTGGGCCAGGATCGCCCTGCCGAACGAACCCCACGGCAGGCTCACCTCGGTGAAGCGCTCCATCACGAAGCGCAGGGGGCGCGGCGCGGGGATGGTCTCGACCACGGTCGCGGTCCGGCTGCGCGGCTTGTAGAGGGCGAAAACGGCCGTCTCCTGCCACTCCGCCCACAGCTCGTGCAGGAAGGGTTGCGCCACCTTGTGCGCGTCGAACTCCTTGAGCAGCAGGCCGGCCAGCCGCAGCAGCTTGACCCCCGCCCGGTAGCTCTGGGAATCGGCGCGGTCGACCATGCCCGCCTCGAGCAGGGTCTGGAGCAGGCGATGGACGGTGCTGACAGGAAGCTGCGCCCGCTGCGCCAGCTCCTTGAGGCTGAATTCGGCGTCGAGGCCGGCGATCACCTCGAGCAGGAGCAGAAGGCGGCGGCCCGAACCTTCGATCTTTCCGTTCGACACTTCCACCCTCGGGTTCCTGACGCTGCGGCCCAGACCTGTCAAGTTGACCGCCCCCGCCCCGGACCAGGCAAGGCCGCACCGCTGAGGTGGGTTAGCGCAGCAACCTTACAGGAGCTTACGGGGGCTGACAGGGGCGCGTCAGAAGCCGACCCGGTCGGCGCCCTTGAGCTTCAGCATGGCCCGCGCCTCCGTCGGCGTGGCGACCTCGCGGCCCAGGGCCTCGATGATCTGCCGGACCCGGGTCACCTGGCGGGCGTTGGATTGGGCGAGCTTGCCCGGCCCGTCCCACAGCGAATCCTCCAGGCCGACGCGCACATTGCCGCCCATCGCCGCGGCCAGGGCGCAGACCTGCATCTGGCTGCGGCCGCCGCCGAGCACGCTCCAGTGATAGTCCTTGCCGAACAGCCGGTCGGCGGTGCGCCGCATGTGCGTCACGTCCTCGGGGTGGGCCCCGATCCCGCCGAGGATGCCGAACACGCTCTGCACGAAGAACGGCGGCTGCACCAGGCCCCGGTCCGCGAAGTGGGCCAGGGTGTAGAGGTGGCCGATGTCGTAGCACTCGATCTCGAACCGTGTGCCGTTTTCGGCGCAGGTGCGCAGGATGTATTCGATGTCGGCGAAGGTGTTCTTGAACACCCGGTCCCGCGAGCCCTCCAGGAACGGGTATTCCCATTCGTGCTGCAGGGTCTTGTGACGCTGCAGCATCGGGAACAGGCCGAAGTTCATCGAGCCCATGTTCAGCGAGGCCACCTCGGGCTTGAACACCGCGCAGGGCCTCAGCCGCTCCTCCAGGCTCATGCCGGGGGCGCCGCCGGTGGTGATGTTCACCACGCAGTCGCTGCGCTGCTTGATGATCTCCAGGAACGGGCGGAACGCGTCCGGGCTCTGGTCCGGGCGCCCGTCCTTGGGATCGCGCGCATGCAGGTGGATCACCGCGGCGCCCGCTTCGGCCGCGCCGATCGCCGCCTCCGCGATCTGCTCCGCCGTGACGGGCAGGTAAGGCGACATCGACGGCGTATGGATCGCGCCCGTCACCGCGCAGGTGATGACCGCCTTGTTGTCCGGCATTTGGCGACTCCGCTCCCCAAATGGTGTTTGTGGTCTGACGGCGTCCCGGCGGCAAGAGCGCCCTTGCCGGCCGTGTCGACCCGCTTTCCCGGCGCCGCCGAGCGATACGGCCGCCCCCTCAACCACAGGGTGAAATATGCCACACCCTCCGGGTCGCCGATCAATGTTCTATGAAAACGCCGAATCAAGCTTGGCGGGGGACGTCCACCCGACTTATGGTCCCAATGCACGCTGTTGGTTGTGTTTTGTGTCCAAGCCGAGGGGGGCCTGAATGACGACCGAGACGATCCACGCCGTCGCCGACCTGCTGAAGATGACCCAGGTCGAGCTCGACGCCCTGTTCAGCTCGGTGGACGCGGGGCCGATCCCCGACGGCCAGGCCGACGGCACGGCGATCATCGCGCCCGGCGCCGTCTACAGCCCCGAGATCGCCAAGATGGTCGAAGTCTTCGCCTGGCAGGGCAAGGTGTTCGACGCCAAGGCCGGCTACCTGCGCAACCGGGTCACCATGCTCGGGCTGCACGCCATCGTGGCCAAGGTCTACAAGGCTCCGAGCTGGCTGGACGGCAAGGAGTGCATCGTCCTCGACTACTCCGAGACCTCGCTGGTGGCCCACTGGATCCGTGACGAGATCCGCCAGATCGGGCCGGGCCTCTACCTGGGCAAGGTCTACTGGGACAAGAAGCGCCTGATCGACTTCGCCCTGCAGTTCTGATCCCAGAAGCGGGCGAGGCGATGACGCCCCAGTCCGAGTTCCTGATCCTGGCCCGCCTCGCGCCCGACAAGGTCGCGGGGCTCCGGGCGCTGTTGGCCGGCATGAACGGCCGGCCTGGCCTCGCCGATCCGAAGAACCCACTGGTCCCATTCGGCGACTTCCCTACTTTGCACGTGGCGCGCTTCGCGGTGCTGGACGACCAGACCCTCGGTGACCTCGCCGCCTTCAACGCCAGCTTCCCGGACGCGCCCGTCTACCTCGCCTTCCTCGGCGACTGCGACGGCGACGCCGAGCCGTTGCTCGACGAGATGGCCGCCCGCTGCAGCGAGGGCCTGAGGCGCATCTTCAGCTTCTGCGACGGCTTCAACCAGACCACGGACCTGCGCCGCTGGATGGCCGCGCGGTCCGTCGCCGCCTCGGCCGGCTATGTGAACACGGCCGGCCGCACCGTGATCCAGGCCCGCGAGGAGGCGGTGCTGCACCAGGCGCTTGAGGCCGAGTTGGCCCAGGCCGCCGCCGAGGGCGTGACGGCGCCGCAGGCCCTGCACGAGCGCCTCAGCGCCCAGGTGCTGCAGAACGGCCCGGCCCTGACGCCGGAGGCGCCCACGCCGCTCGGCTGGCTGCTCGGCCATGTCGGCGCGTTCCTGGCCGGCGCGCTGATCCTGCTGGTCGTCGCCCCGATCCTCCTGGTCACCGCGCCGATCTGGCTGCTGGTCCTGCGCCGCCACGAGACGCGCGATCCGGAGATCGCCACCCCCTACGACCGGGCGCGGCGGCGGGCGATCGCCCAGGCCGAGGACCACGACGTGACCAACCCCTTCACCGCGATCGGCGCGATCAAGCCGGGGCTGTTCCGCCTGACCATCGTGCGCGGGGTGCTGTGGCTGCTCAATTTCGGCAACAGCATGATCTACAAGAGCGGCCGCCTGGCGCGGGTGGGCACCATCCACTTCGCCCGCTGGGTGGTGATCGACCAGGGCCGGCGAGTGCTGTTCTGCAGCAACTACGACGGCTCGCTCGACAGCTACATGGACGACTTCATCAACAAGGCCGCGTTCGGCCTGAACCTCGTCTTCTCCAACGGCGTCGGCTATCCCACCACCCGCTTCCTGATGCTGGGCGGGGCCCAGCGCGAGGAGCAGTTCAAGACCTTCCTGCGCCGCCGCCAGCAGGCCACCGACGTCTGGTACAAGGCCTATCCGGGCCTGTCCGCCTACGACCTCTACCGCAACGCCGAGATCAGGAAAGGTCTGCAGACCCCCGGCCTCTCCGGCGAGGCGCTGGACCGCTGGCTGGCGCTGATCTGATGCCGGCGCCCGTGACCGAACTGGACGACATCCAGGCCCTGGCCAAGGCAGGCTACAACCCCCTGCCCGATGCCTGCCACCTGCTGCTGCGGGTGAAGGACGCCAAGGCCGCGCGGGCCTGGCTGAAGGCCTTCCGCCCCACGGTGATCGCCGACCTCAAGACGCGGGTGAAGAGCGCCGTCCACATCGCCATCAGCGCGCCGGGGCTGCGGGCCCTGGGCGTCGAAGAGGCGGTGATCGGCGGCTTCTCCCAGGAGTTCGTCGATGGCATGGCGGCCGATCCCGCCCGCTCGCGCCGCCTGGGCGACGTCGGCGCCAATGCGCCGGCCGGCTGGGCCTGGGGCGGGGCGGGAGCCGAGCCGCATCTGGTGCTGCTGCTGTTCGCCGAGGCTGACGGGCTGGGCCCCCTGCGCGCGGCCCTGGTCAACACCGCCTTCGAGGCCGCTTTCACCCACACCGAGCTTTCCACCGCCCGCCGCGACGGGCGCGAACCGTTCGGCTTCCTCGACGGCCTCAGCCAGCCCGTGGTCGACTGGGCCGGCAAGCGCACCCCCGGCGGCCTTCCCGACCTCGACTACGGCAACGCCATCACGGTCGGCGAATTCCTGCTCGGCTACCCCAACGAATACGGCCTCTACACCAGCCGCCCCCTGATCCGGCGCGACCCGGCGCGGCTGCTGCCCGAGGCCCAGGACGCGCCCGGCTGGTTCGACCTCGGCCGCAACGGCTCCTATCTGGTGCTGCGCCAGCTCGAGCAGGACGTCGACGGCTTCCGGTCGTTCGTGAAGGCCAACGGCGGCGAGGCGCTCGCCGAGTCCATGGTCGGCCGCAAGCTGGCCTCGGGCGAGCCCCTGGCGACGCACGCCAAGGAGCCGATCCGCGGCGTCGGCCCGAAGCAGGACGACCTGCGCTACAACGCCTTCACCTTCGACAGCGACGCCGAGGGGCGCCTGTGCCCCTACTCCGGCCACATCCGGCGGGCCAACCCGCGCACCGGCGACATCCCCGGCGGCGACCAGGGCCTGCTCAAGATGCTGCTGTCGATGCTGGGCTTCGGCGTCGACCGCCGGGCCGACACCATCGCCTCCAGCCGCTTCCACCGCCTCCTGCGCCGCGGCCGCAAGTACGGGGTCGCGGGCGGGGCCCAGGGCCTGCACTTCATCGCGCTCAACGCCAACCTCGGGCGCCAGTTCGAATTCGTCCAGGGCGCCTGGCTGGGCAGCCCCAAGTTCGCCGGCATGACCGCCGAACAGGACCCTCTGCTCGGCGCGCGCCAGCCGCTGGAGAGCGGCCAGGCCACCGACGCCTTCCGCATGCCCCAGGCCGGCGGCCCCTGCCGCGACCTCGGCGCCCTGCCGCAGTTCGTCACGGTCAAGGGCGGCGCCTACTTCTTCATGCCGGGCGTGCGGGCCCTGAAGTGGATCGCGGGGAATGGCTGAGGGTGCCGCTTGGCCGCGCCGCGTCTGTGGCGGCCGGCCGCGGCGCGACCTAGGATCGACCACCGTCACTGCCGAGGCTCCCGTCATGTTGCGCAAGTTGCTCGCCGTCGTTTTCCTGGCGGCGGGCTTTCTGGTCCCCGCCTGCGCCTGGGCGAGCGGCGATTACGGCTGTTCGGTCAGCTGGACGCTCAGGCCCGCCGACCCGACGGAGTGCGACAACCACCCGTTCCTCAGCCCCACCAACGACAGCCGCGTGAACCTGCATCTGCTGCTGCTCGACGCGGGGAAGGCGCAGCTCGATCCGGGCGCCCCCGCCAAGTGGCCGGCGGATCGCTATCCGGCGCAGCTGGGGCTCTCGCCCTTCATGCTCGAGGATCTGGAAGCCCTGATCGAGCCCCGCCCCACGCCGGCCCCGGGCGAGGCCATCGCGGACAACGTCGAAGGCGAAGGCAGCCGGTGCAACAGCAATGCCGCCGGCGCCCGGCAGTTCGCCGCCGCCCTCGGCGGCAGTGCGGCCTCGCCCGCCGACCGCGCCGCCCTGCTCGCCGCCCGCGCCGCGCTCAAGCCCGGTTGCGTGGACAACCCCGATCCGGTGGCGGCGTCCGCGCCGCCGGTCCAGGCCGCCTCGCCCATGGGCAAGGCGTTCGCCGCCTATCTGGCCGGGGCGGCCGCCTTCTACGACGGCCGCTACGACCCCGCCGCCCAGAGCTTCGGCTCGCTGCAGGCCAGCCCCCATCCGTGGTTGAAGGAGACGGCGCGCTACATGCTGGGCCGCGTCGCGCTGAACCGCGCCCAGGCGGGCGCCTCGGACGAGTTCGGCCGTCTCGACCTGGCCAAGATCGACGCCAAGGCCGTGGCCGCCGCCAGGACCGCCTTCGAGGCCTATCTGCACGACTACCCGAACGGCGCCTACGCCGTCTCCGCGCGGGGCCTGCTGCGCCGCGTCGACTGGCTCGGCGGCAAGGACGGCGATCTGTCGCGCGATGTCGCCCAGGCCCTGGGGGTGACCGATCCCAAGGCGCGCAACGTCACCGAGGTCGCCCTGGTGCGGGAGGCCGACTCCAAGCTCATGTCCCGGGAAGGCGTCCAGGGGACCGCGATCAGCGATCCGCTGCTGCTGGCGGCCTTCGACCTGATGCACATGCGCGGCAGGGACCCGACGGTCCTGACCCATGAGATCCTGGACGCCCAGAAGCCGATCTTCGCGGGCCATGAGGCGCTGTTCGACTATCTGCGCGCCGCCTACCTCTTCCAGGACGACAAAAACCCGGGCGCCGCCCTGGCGCTCCTGCCCAAGACCACGCCTAGCGGGCCGATGACCTACCTGGAGTTCAGCCGGCAGGTGCTGAAGGGCCTGGCGCTGGAGGAGACCGGCGATCATGCCGGCGCCCGCGCGCTCTGGCTCGCCCTCATGCCCGCCGCCCGTCCGCCGCTGCAGCACGCCGACCTGGAGCTCGCCTTGGCGCTGAACTACGAGCGGTCAGGTTCGATCGACCAGGTGTTCGCCGCCGGCTCGCCGATCACCGATCCGGACCTGCGCGAACTGCTGCTGACCAACAGCGCCGGCCCGGACCTGCTGCGGCGGCAGGCGCAGGCGAGCGCCGTTCCCGAGCGCGAGCGGCGGCTGGCGCTCTACACCCTGCTCTACAAGGAGCTGACCCGCGATCGCTACGCAGCCTTCGTCAAGGACCTGGCGCTGCTGCCGCCGGCCGAACCTGCGCGGGCCGAGCAGACCAGGCCCGAGCCTGACCTCGCCCCTTTCCGCTGGGACGGCCAAACGCCTGAAGGCTACGTCTGCCCGCCCTTGAAGACGCTCGCGCAATCCCTGGCGCAGGACCCGGCCAAGGCGGAAAGCCGGATCTGCCTGGACGAAGCCGCGCGCCTGGGCGGGTTGGACGGGAGCCTCGGCGTGCCGTTGATGATGAACCAGCTCGGCAGCGCGCCCTCGCAGTTTCCCGGCGGTCCCTATTCGCGGCTGGAGAGCTACAAGGCCCTGCTGGCCGACCCGAAGACGCCGGCGGCGGTGCGCACCTATGCGCTCTACCGCGCGGTCCAGTGCTACGCGCCCAGCGGCTACAACGGCTGCGGCGGCAAGGACGCGCCCAAGTCCCAGCGCAAGGCCTGGTTCCAGACCCTCAAGACCACCTACGCCGGCTCGGTCTGGGCGAAGCGCCTGAAATACTACTGGTGAGGGCGGCCCTGTTCAGCCTGGCCGCCGCCCTGGCGCTGTCCGCGCCGGCCGCCGCGCGGCCCGCCACCGGCATGGTGGAGGCCGCCGACTATGACGCCTTCTGGCTGTGGGCGGGGGTTGCGCCCCAGCCGGTCCTGGCCCGGGCCAGGAGCCTCTATCTGTTGCGCGGACAGGTCTCGGCGCCGCGAAACGGAACCGGGCCGGCGCGGCTGACGGCCCAGGGCGGATCGACGCCGCACATCCGCCCGCGGGTCGCCGGGGCGGAAGTCTGGATCGTCTATCGCGCCCACACCCTGGATTGGCCTCCGGGAATCTACGCCCACATCCTGGACGACCTCGGCCGCTGGCGCGCCGCCGGCAATCCCGTGGTCGGCGTCCAGATCGACTTCGACGCCCGCACCCGCCATCTCGACCAATACGCCGCGTTCCTGAAGAACCTGCGGGCGCGCCTGCCGGCGCAGGACAGGCTGAGCATCACGGGGCTGCTGGACTGGAGCAGCCAGGGCGATCCCGCCGCCCTGGACGCGCTGGCCGGAGTCGTCGACGAGGTGGTCCTGCAGACCTATCAGGGACGCCGCACCATCCCCGGCTACGAGGCCTATCTGGCGCGGCTGGGACGCCTGAAGGTCCCGTTCAAGATCGGCCTGGTCGAAGGCGGCGCGTGGACCCCACAGCGCGCCGTCGCGGCCAACCCCCGGTTCCGAGGCTATGTTGTGTTCCTGAAGAACCCGCACACAACATCCGGATGAATCAGCAGGCGGCAAAGCCAGAATAGTCGGAGCAAACATCCGACGCTTGCCACTTAAAATAAACCAATGCTAAATATTGGCAGTAACGGACGCTGCGCCACGGGGCATTTTAGACCGCTCGCGCAAACTGTACCAAAATAGTACACAATCAGATAGGCATAGCGCTCGTCGATTTCTTGACGATCGCCCGTATTTGCTTGTCTTGGTGCGACCAGCGGGTGCAGTCGCAGGCGAACCACCGTGTCTTGTCCGCGTGAAAATTCAATCAGCAGGAGAATTTCCGGTGACCAACTCCCCGATCGCCCCGGCCACTATTGGCTTGCCCCCCGCCTTCCACTTCAACGAGGTCCGCAGCCTTCCCGACCTGCGCCTGAAATTGCCGGTCGACTTCCCGCCTGCCCTGGGCGCCCTGACCAACTTCACGGGCAGCTGGTCCGGCAGCGGCTTCAACATAATCTTCCGGCCGCAAAGCACCCAGACGCCGACGCAGCTGCCCCATCCTGGCCAGGGCCCGAACGACAACATCCTCGAACTGAACCTGACGGCCGAGAGCCTGGCCTTCTCCGGCAGCCTGGGCAGCGTGCCCAACCGAGGCATGGTCCAGGGCGACATCTTCCTGAACGGCATCCCCTATCTGCAGACCGTCTCGGACGTCACCAATGGCGCCGCCGTCGGCATCCACGTCGAGCCCGGGCTGTGGATGGCGGTGCCGTCGACCACCAACCCGCATGAGCCCGCCACCCTCGTGCGCATGGCCTCCATCCCGCACGGCACCACGATCAACCTGCAAGGCGGCTCCACGGGCCCGACCGCGGGCAAGCCGACCATCCCGGCGCTCGACCCGACGCCGTTCTTCAGCGCCACCCGGCTGCCCCAGAGCTTCCCGAGCCAGACCGCGGCCAACGCCTCGACCTTCCGCATTCCCCAGGACCTGACCAGCTTCATCGCCGCGGGCACGATCACCCAGGCGATGCTCAACGATCCCAACAGCTTCCTGCGCAACCACATCGCCAGCCAGACCATCGTCGAGACCACCACCATCGAGGTGGCGAGCGCGCCGCAGATCCCGGCCGACGCGATCGCGACCCCGGCCGCCGGCGGCGGCGCGGACAACATCGCCTTCCTCACGACCAACGCCGACGTGCCCGTGGTCCAGGCCGCCTCGCACAGCCGCACCCTGGCGGGGGTCAAGGCCACCTTCTGGATAGAGACGGTCGAGCACCTCATCCACCTGCCGGTGTTCCAGGTCGGCCAGCCGCCCCTGACCCTGCAGGCGGAGGGCGGGGGACCCACCTTCAAGGTGCAACCGCCCAAGGCCATCCCCGCGGCGACGACCATCACCGTGCGCTCGACCCAGATCCAGTACTCCCAGGTGGTGCTGCTGAACTTCAACGGACTGACCTGGCCCCACGTCTCGGTGGCCACCCTCACCCCGGCCGACCCGGTCTCGGTCACGCCGGTCAACTGGGCGGCGGTCGTCAAGGCCTGACACTCGAACCCGGCCAGGGCGGCGGCCTCGCGCCGCCGCCCGATCGGCGCCGTGGCAGGCCTGAGCCAAGAACGAACTACACAGTCAATCTGTACAGATAGACTTTACAGATAAACTGCATTCATGCCATTGAACGGGCATGAGCGACCCCGCCTCCCATCCCTCCGAACGCGCCTCCGCCCTGGCCGCCGAATTGCGGCCCCTGATCGGCAAGCTGAAGCGCCGGCTGCGCGAACAGGCGGACACCGGCGACCTGACGCCGTCGCAGGTGTCGGTGATCGTGCGGCTGGAAAAGGATGGCCCGGCCACCACCTCGGGCCTGGCGCGCGCCGAGGGCATGCGCCCTCAGTCCATGGCCGCCGTGGTGGCCGCGCTCGAAGGCCAGGGCCTGCTGAACGGAACGCCGGACCCGACCGACGGGCGCCAGACCCTGCTGTCGCTGACCGACGACTGCCGGCGCCGGCTCGTGGAGGGGCGCGCCGCCCGCCAGGACTGGCTGTCCCGCACCGTGCAGGCGCGGCTGTCCGCCGATGAACAGGACAGGCTCGCCGAGGCGGTGGGCCTGCTGCGCCGGCTCGTCGACGACTGATCCCCGCTCCCGCCGCTTCGTCCCGCCCTTCCCCCGAAAGGACATCCCATGGCGCTCACCACCCTCGATCCCAACACCGCCCTCCTGGTCGTCGACCTGCAGAAGGGCATCGTCGGCATGCCAACCGTGCATCCCATGGCCGGCATCCTGGACCGGGCCGGCGCTTTGACGGCCGCGTTCCGCGCGCACGGCCTGCCGGTGGCGCTGATCAATGTCGACGGCGTTGCACCGGGCCGCACCGAGCATCCCCGCGTGAACCTGGCGAGCTTTCCCGAGGGCTGGACCGAACTCGCGCCCGAACTCGACCGGCAGCCCACCGACATCGTCGTCACCAAGCGCACCTGGGGCGCCTTCCCCACCACCGACCTTGAGCAGCAGTTGAAGGCCCGGGGCGTGACTCAGGTAGTCGTGCTCGGCGTGGCCACCGGGACCGGCGTGGAGGCCACCGCCCGCCAGGCCTACGAGGCGGGCTTCAACGTCACCCTGGCGGTCGACGCCATGACCGACATGCGCGCCGAAGCGCACGACTACAGCCTCGGCGCCGTGTTCCCGCGCCTGGGCGAGAGCGGCACCGCCGCCGAGATCATCGCCCTGCTCGATCAGAGGGCCGCCTGACATGCCGTGGTCCCATCTGGCGTCCTGGTTCTTCGGCGGGGTGTTCCTGGCCAACGCCGTGCCACACCTGGTCAGCGGCCTGATGGGGCGCCCGTTCCAGAGCCCGTTCGCCAGGCCGCCCGGGCAGGGCCTGTCGTCCTCCACCGTCAACACGCTCTGGGGGTTCTTCAACCTGGTGGTGGGCTATGGCCTGGTCTGCCGGGTCGGCGAGTTCGACCTGCGCTCCACGCCTGACGCCGTCGCGCTGGGCCTCGGCATGTTCGTGCTGAGCCTGGCCATGGCCCGCCACTTCGGCCGCTTGAACGGCGGCAATGCGCCGGAGCGGCCATGAGCCTGGTCGGCGCGGGAGTGTTCCGCTCGCTGAAGAGCTTCAACTACCGCCTGTGGACGGCGGGGGCGCTGGTCTCGAACATCGGCACCTGGATGCAGCGCATGGCCCAGGACTGGCTGGTGCTCACCCAGCTGACCCACCACAGCGCCTCGGCCGTGGGCATCGTCATGGCGCTGCAGTTCGGGCCGCAACTGCTGTTCCTGCCCCTGACCGGCTTCGCCGCCGACCACCTGAACCAGCGCAAGCTCCTGATGGCGACCCAGACGGCGATGGGCCTGCTGGCCCTGATCCTGGGCGCCCTCACGGTCACCGGCGTCGTCCAGCTCTGGGAGGTCTATGTCCTGGCCTTCCTGCAGGGGACCGCCGCCGCGTTCGACGCGCCCGTGCGCCAGACCTTCGTCGGCGAGCTGGTCGGCGACGAGGACCTGCCCAACGCCGTCGCGCTCAACTCCTCCTCGTTCAACGCCGCCCGCATGGTCGGGCCGGCGGTGGCGGGCCTGACCATCGCCGCCATCGGCACGGGCTGGGCTTTCGTCATCAACGGGGCCTCGTTCGTCGCGGTGCTGCTGTCCCTGTGCCTGCTGCGCGCGTCCGAGCTGCGCCCCCACGCCCGGGCCCATCGCGGCAAGGGCAGTTTCACCGAGGGCTTCCGCTACGCCTGGGGGCGTCCCGACCTGAAGGCCATGCTGGTGATGCTGTTCCTGATCGGCACCTTCGGCCTGAACTTCGCGATCTTCACCTCGACCATGGCGGTGAAGGTGTTCCATGCCGACGCGCGCGGCTTCGGCCTTTTGTCTTCGATCATGGCCGTGGGCACCCTGTCCGGGTCGCTGATCGCGGCCGGCCGCGACCGGGTCGGCTTCGGCTCGCTGCTGCTCGGGGCCGGGCTGTTCGGGCTGGGCTGCACGATGGGCGCCCTGTCGCCCAGCTACTGGCTGTTCGCCGGCGCCCTGGTGGTGATCGGGGTGGCCGCCCTGACCTTCACCAACGCCACCAACAGCATGATGCAACTGACCACCGAGCCGTCGATGCGCGGCCGGGTCATGGCGCTGCGCCTCGCCATCGCGCTCGGCGGCACGCCGATCGGCGCGCCGATCGTCGGCTGGGTGGCGGACCAGTTCGGCCCGCGCTGGGCGCTGGGCGTGGGCGCAGCGTCAGGCTTCGCCGCGGCGGCGGTCGCCGCCGGGTTCATGGCCCTGACGCGCAACTCCGACACCTCCGAGGCCGGCGTCCGTCAGCGGTAGGTCGCGTCCGCGTCCGGGCGCAGCGGGTAGCGCTGGGCCCGCAGGAAATCGACCAGGACCCTCAGCTTGCGCGGCGCCCGCCGGCGGCTGGGGTAGTAGATCACGAACCCCGGCACGCGCGGGCTCCAGTCCGGCAGCAGCCGGACCAGCCGGCCGTCCTCGATGAAGCGCTCGATGAAGCCGCTGGCCATGTAGCCGATGCCGGCCCCGTCCAGCACCGCCTGGGCCATGGCCGTGGAGTCGTTGACGATCAGGCGCCCGCGGATGGCCAGTTCGAACCGCTCCTCGCCGCGCTGGAACGCCCACTGCTCCATCTGGCCGGAGGTGGCGTGCTGGAAGGCGACGCAGTCGTGGCCCAGCAGCTCCTTGGGATGGCTCGGGGCGCCCCGGCGGGCGATGTAGTCGGGCGAGGCGATCACCTGGGCCGACAGCGGCGGCCCCACCGGCACCGCCACCATGTCGCCGGCGACCAGGTCGCTGAAGCGGATGCCGGCGTCGAAGCCGCGGGCGGTGATGTCGGTCACGGTATTGTCGATCACCATCTCGACCTGGATGTCGGGATAGACGTCCAGGAACGGCGCGAGCACCGGCCGCATCACGGTCATGTAGGCGGCGCGCGCCACGTTCAGCCGCAGCACGCCCGAGGGCTTGTCGGCGTCTCCGCCCAGATCCTCGGCGGCCGCATCCAGCTCCTTGAGCGGGCCGGCGATGCGTTCGAGGTAGCGGGCGCCGGCCTCGGTCAGGCTGACGCTGCGGGTGCTGCGGTTCAGCAGGGCCACGCCCAGCCGCTGCTCCAGCGCGCGGATGCTCTGGCTGACCGCGGAGGGCGACACCTGCAGGCGCGTGGCGGCGACGGTGAAGCTCGACAATTCGGCGACGGCGACGAAGGCCGACAGGCTTTCCGCGGAGGTCTTGGGCATGGCCGGACTTGAGTCCTCATTCACTTGCCTTCTTAACTCAATGCGCCGCCAGCTTGAAGCTTTCCTTCAAGACTGTTGCGCCATCAGCCGCTTGTGTATGTGGCGGCGCAGCACGACTTTCCGCACAGCCGAGCTGAACCCGAGCCCGGCGGCGTCGGAGTCTGGGCCATGAACGGCATCGTCAAGATCGCGCTGGCGCGGCCCTATACCTTCGTGGTGATGGCGCTGCTGATCCTGCTGATCGGCCCGCTGGTGGCCCTGCGCACGCCCACCGACATCTTCCCCAACATCGGCGTTCCGGTAATCGGCGTGGCCTGGGGCTATACCGGCCTGTCGCCCGAGGAGATGGCCGGCCGCATCATCACGCCCTACGAGCGCAACATCACCACAGTCGTCGACGGCGTCGAGCACATCGAGAGCACCTCGCTGTCGGGCATCGGCATCGTGAAGATCTACTTCCAGCCGGACGTCGACATCCGCACCGCGACGGCGCAGGTGGCGTCCTTTTCGCAGACCACCCTGAAGCAGCTGCCGCCGGGCGTCACCCCGCCCCTGATCCTGAACTACAACGCCTCCACCGTGCCGATCCTGCAATTGGCGACCTCGTCGTCGACGCTGTCCGAGCAGCAGGTGCTGGACTCCACCCAGAACTTCATGCGCCCGGTGCTGGCGACGGTGCCCGGCGCGGCCATCCCCTATTCCTATGGCGGCCGGGTGCGTCAGGTGCAGATGGACCTCGACCCTCAGGCGCTGCAGGCCAAGGGCCTGTCCGCCCAGGACGTGTCCAACGCCATCGCCGCCCAGAACCAGATCACACCCTCGGGCCTGGTGAAGATCGGGCCTCTGCAATATGTGGTGAAGCTCAACGACGCCGTCCCCTCCATCGAGGAGCTCAACAACCTGCCGGTGAAGCAGGTCGGCGGCGCGACCATCTACATCCGCGACGTCGGCCATGTGCGCGACGGCGCTCCGCCGCAGCAGAGCGTGGTGCACGTGGACGGCGCGCGCGCGGTGCTGACCACCATCCTCAAGAACGGCAAGGCCTCGACCATCGACATCGTCGACGGGGTCAAGGGCAAGCTGGACTACCTGAAGACCATCCTGCCGCCCGGCCTGCGCATCGTGCCGCTGAACGACCAGTCGGTGTTCGTGAAGGCGGCGGTGCAGGGCGTGGTCAAGGAAGGCGTCATCGCCGCGGCCCTGACCAGCCTGATGATCCTGCTGTTCCTGGGCTCGTGGCGCTCGACGGTGATCATCGCCCTGTCGATCCCCCTGGCGGTGCTGTGCGCCCTGATCGCGCTCGCGGTCACCGGCCAGACCCTGAACCTCATGACCCTGGGCGGCCTGGCCCTGGCGGTCGGCATCCTGGTCGACGACGCCACCGTCACCATCGAGAACATCAACTGGCACCTGGAGCACGGCAAGGACGTGCGCACCGCGATCCTCGACGGCGCCCGCCAGATCGTGACTCCGGCCTTCGTCTCCCTGCTGTGCATCTGCATCGTGTTCCTGCCGATGTTCGCCCTGCAGGGCGTGGCGGGCTATCTGTTCGTGCCGATGGCGATGTCGGTGGTGTTCGCGATGATCGCCTCGTTCATCCTGTCGCGCACCCTGGTGCCGACCCTGGCGATGTACCTGCTGAAGCCGCACGCCCACGGTCAGGAGGGAGGGCCGAGGCCCACCCGCAATCCCCTGGTCCGTTTCCAGCGCGGCTTCGAGGCCGGCTTCAACGGCGTGCGCGAGCGCTACCGCGGCCTGCTGGCCATGGCGCTGGAGCACAAGCGCGGCTTCATCCTGGGCTTCCTGGCCGTGGTGGTGCTGTCGACCGGCCTCGCGCCGTTCCTCGGCTCGAACTTCTTCCCGTCGGTGGACTCGGGCCAGATCACCCTGCACATGCGCCCGCGGGTCGGCACCCGCATCGAGGACGCGTCGGTCGAATTTGGCCGGGCCGAGGCCCTGATCCGCCAGGTGATCCCCGCCGACGAGCTGACCTCGATCGTCGACAACATCGGCCTGCCGACCAGCTCGATCAACACGATCTACAACAACTCCGGCCTGATCGGTTACCAGGACGGCGACATCTTCATCTCCCTGAAGGAGAAGCACCATCCGACCGCCGGCTATGTGCGCACCCTGCGCGAGCGGCTGCCCAAGGCCTTCCCCGGCGACGTGTTCTCGTTCCCGCCGGCCGACATCGTCACCCAGATCCTCAACTTCGGCTCCCCCGCGCCGATCGACCTGCAGGTGATCGGCCCCGACCTGGCCGTCGACCAGGCCTACGCCGCCAAGCTGCTCGACAAGCTGCGCACCATCCCCGGGGTCGCCGACGCCCGCATGCAGCAGTCGATGACCGCGCCGCAACTGAACGTCGACGTCGACCGCTCGCGCATGGCCGCCCTGGGCCTGACCGAGCAGGACGTGACCAACAGCGTGGGCGCCTCCATCGCCGGCACCTCGCAGACCGCCCCGACCTTCTGGCTGAACCCCAAGAACGGGGTGTCCTACCCGATCGTCGCCCAGACGCCGGAATACCAGATCGACAGCCTGAGCGGCCTGGAGAACCTGCCCGTGACGCCCGGCAAGGGCGGGCCGTCCCAGGTGCTGGGCGGCCTCGGCAGGATCACCCGCACACAGTCCGCCGCGGTGGTCTCGCACTACAACGTCCAGCCGACCATCGACCTCTACGCCACCACCCAGGACCGCGATCTGGGCGGGGTGGCCACCGACGTGCGCAAGCTGATCAAGGCCGAAGCCGGTTCGGCGCCCAAGGGCGTGATCGTCGCCCTGCGCGGCCAGGTGACCACCATGGACACGGCCTTCAACGGCCTGTTCTTGGGGCTGCTGGGTGCGATCGTGCTGATCTACTTCCTGATCGTCGTGAACTTCCAGAGCTGGCTCGACCCGTTCGTGATCATCACCGCCCTGCCCGCCGCCCTCGCCGGCATCGTCTGGATGCTGTTCGCCACCGGCACCACCCTGTCGGTGCCAGCGCTGACCGGCGCGATCATGTGCATGGGCGTGGCCACCGCCAACTCGATCCTGGTGGTCAGCTTCGCCCGCGAACGCCTTTCCGAGCACGGCGACGCCGTCAAGGCGGCGATGGAGGCCGGCGCCACCCGCTTCCGCCCGGTGCTGATGACCGCTCTGGCCATGATCATCGGCATGGCGCCGATGGCGCTGGGCCTGGGCGAAGGCGGCGAGCAGAACGCGCCGCTCGGGCGCGCCGTGATCGGCGGCCTGATCTGCGCCACCATCGCCACCCTGTTGTTCGTCCCCGTCATCTTCAGCCTGGTGCACGGCCGCAAGGCCGCCCACCACGCGTCTGACCCATCATCGCCGGAGCCCGTCGCCGGAGAGGAAGCCTATGCCTGAGCATGCCCCCGCCGCCGATGCGCCCCTGTACCGGCCCAAGCATCTGAGACTGATCGGCCTGATCGCCCTGGCGGTCGCCGTCCTGCTGGTCGCCGTCGGCCTGATCGGCCGGGCCACGGCCGGCGCCAAGCTGAAGACCTGGACCAACGAGCAGTCGACGCCCACCGTCGCCCTCGCCCGGGTCACCGGCGCGGCCAATGGCGTCCTGACCCTGCCGGGCCAGGTGGAGGCCTTCAACGCCGCCGCGGTCAATGCGCGGGTGTCCGGCTACCTGAAGACCTGGAGCGTCGACATCGGCGACCGGGTCAAGGCCGGCCAGACCCTGGCCGTCCTCGACGCGCCGGAACTGAGCCAGCAGTTGGAGCAGGCCAAGGCCGACCTGGTCACCGCCCAGGCCAACGCCCGCCTCGCCGAAAGCACCAACCAGCGCTGGCAGCAGTTGCTGAAGGACGAGGCCGCCTCCAAGCAGGACGCCGAGGAGAAGACCGGCGACTACGAATCCAAGACCGCGCTGGTGGCGGCGGCCAAGGCCAACGTCGGCCGCCTGGCCGAGACCTACGGCTTCACCCGCATCACCGCACCCTTCGACGGGGTGGTGACGGCGCGCAACGCCCAGCTCGGCCAGCTGGTCAACACCGGCGGCGCCGGGGCCCCGCCCCTGTTCAGCGTCGCCGACGACAGCAAGCTGCGCATCTTCGTCCAGGTGCCCCAGGCCTACATCGCCCAGATCCACGTGGGCGAGATGGTGCAGCTGACCGTGCCCGAATTGCCCGGCCACATCTTCCAGGCCGCCCTGGTGCGCACCTCCGACGCCGTCGACCGCGCCAGCGGGACCCTCAACGCCGAGCTGCAGATCGACAACAAGGACCATGTGCTGAAGCCCGGCGAATACGCCACGGCCCGCTTCGCCATCGCCGCGACGGCCCAGTCGGTGACCATCCCGGCGAGCGCCATCATGTTCCGCGACCAGGGCCCGACCGTGGGCGTGATCGGACCGGACGGCCACGTCAGTCTGCGCAAGGTGACCATCGCCCGCGACCTCGGGACCGCCATCGAGATCGGCTCCGGCCTGACGATGACCGACCAGGTGGTGGACAACCCCACCGACACCCTGACCGACGGCCAGCAGGTGCGGATCGCTGCCCCGCAGGCGCCGGGCGCGGCGGGAGCGGCCCATGGCTGATCGATCCCTCAGGGCTCACGTCGCGAGCACGGGTGCGCTCCTGGCCGGCCTGCTGCTGTCGGCCTGCTCCTTCGCCCCGGCCTATGCTCCGCCTCAGCTCGCCGCGCCCCTGCCGGCCGCCTATAAGGAGACCGGGCCCTGGACGCCCGCCGCCCCCGCGGACACCGCGCCGCGCGGCGCCTGGTGGGTGCTGTTCGGCGATCCCACGCTGAACGACCTGGAAGGCCGGATCGACAAGGCCAACCCGGACCTGGCGGCCGCCCTGGCTCGCTACGACCAGGCCCGCGCCCTGCTCAGCCAGGCCCGCGCCAGCTTCCTGCCCGAGGCGGACTACGACGGCCACTTCACCCGCAACCGCCAGTCCGACCAGAAGCAGCTGCCGGGCTCGCCGACCTATGTCAGCGACAACGTCGTCGGCGGCCAGATCACCTACGAACTCGACCTGTGGGGCCGAGTGCGCAACACGGTGAAGGCCGAGCGCGCCTCGTCGCAGGCCAGCGCCGAGGACCTGGCCGCCACCCGCCTCAGCCTGCAGGCGCAACTGGCCTCGGCCTATCTGTCGCTGCGGGCCATGGATGCGGACGCCGCCGTCCTGGCCGACGCCATCGCCGCCTACGAGAAGGCCCTGACCCTGACCGAGGCCCGCTATCGCGACGGGGCGGCCACCGAGATCGACGTCGACCGCGCCCGCTCCCAGCTCGAGACCGCGCATTCGCAACAGGCCTCGACCCTGTCCTCGCGCGCCCTGTTCGAGCACGCCATCGCCAGCCTGATCGGCCAGCCCGCCTCGACCTTCTCCCTGGCGGCGAACCCTGGGGCCTTTCCCGCACCGCCATCGACGCCGGTGAGCGCAGCGTCGGAGCTTCTGCAACGCCGGCCGGACGTGGCCGCCGCCGAGCGCCGCGCCTTCGCCGCCAACGCCCGCATCGGCGTGGCCAAGGCCGCCTTCTTCCCGACCATCGGCCTGGACGCCGGCGGCGGTTTCGACACCAGCCACGGCAACCTGCTGAGCGCCGGCGCCTCCTACTGGACCCTGGGCCCATCGATCTTCCTGCCGATCTTCGACGCCGGCCGCCGCCAGAGCGTGGCGCGCCAGGCCCAGGCGGAGTTCGACGAGGCCTCGGCCAACTACAAGTCGGTGGTGCTGTCGGCCTTCCAGCAGGTCGAGGACAGCCTGGCCCAGTGCAACCGCCTGGCCACCGCCTCCGATGCCGAAGCCAAGGCCGCCGACGCCGCGGCCCGCGCCCAGGACATCGCGCTGAAGCAGTACCGCGACGGGGCCACCACCTACCTCGACGTGGTGACGGCCCAGACCGCGGCGCTGGACGCCAAGCGGCTGCTGGTCGGCCTGAACAGCCAGCGCCTGCAAGCCTCGGTGAGCCTGGTGCGCGCCCTCGGCGGCGGCTGGCAGGCCGGATCGTCCGGGGCCTGACCACCGCGCACGGCCCTACGGGAACACCTCGTCCCCGGTCGGCTCGTAGTGCGTCACCCCGTTCTCGGCCTGGCGGTACTGGCTGAGCTCCCAGTAGAGCTTCAGCCGCGTGCGGCTCTGGTTGCCGAGCGGGCGGTGCTCGGGGATGCAGTGCCAGGGGTTGTACTTCAGCACCTTGGCGAAGCCGACCTGCTGGGCCGGGCTGTTGAACGTCTGGCGGGGAATGCGCAGGCGCGCCACCGGCGCCTGGGGCGACAGGCGCGTGGGCCAGCGCACGGCGGCGTTCTCGATCGGCATGCGGTGCGCGTCGGTCTGCACCTGCACGCAGATGTCGAACTCGACGTCCTGGGCGTCGAGCGTCTTGACCATGTTGTCGTGCAGGTAGTTGTCCGGCACCCGTCCGAACGGGACGCCGGGGATCGACTTCACCACCTTCGAGCGCGGGAGGAAGGCGTACTTCATCGCCTGCCCATCGCCCAGCAGGTAGGGCACGCAGCTGTAGAAGCTCTGGCCGAGGGGATTGTACTGGGTCTGGTTCCACAGCCCCTGCATCAGGAAGTCCAGCACATGGCTCTGGCGCGGGTCGAGGAAGTACCAGAGCGGGGTGCGCTCCAGGCTCCACTTCTGCAGCACGGCGTTGGCCGCCGAGGTGGGGGTGACGAAGGTCGGCGTGCAGACGCACAGCAGGTCCTGGGTGAACTTCTCCTCCTCCATCAGCTTGGGCCCCTCGACCCCCATGAGCTTGATGGTCATGGAGGCGAAGCCCACGTCGTCGATGTCCTTGGGCACATCGGGGCCGGGACCGGAATAGCGCACCCAAGCCTTGAAGGTCCGCGGGTCCTTGAACACCCCCTTGCGCAGGTGATCCGGCAGGCCGTCCAGCACCTGGAACTCGGCGCGGACGATGCCGTGGGTCTTGGTGTTGCCGCCGCGCTCGAAGCCGCCGGGCTTGAAGCGGCCGGCCATCTGGTCGTGCATGCGCTGGATGATCGCCTGGGTGGCCTCCTCCTCGCCGGGCAGCGGCCGTTCCTCGGCCAGGGCCAGGCCTTCGTCCCTGCGCTGGACGTTGATCAGGAACTGCAGCAGCGCGGCCATCGGCTCGCGCAGCACCGCATCCACCGGCTCGCGGAAGAACGGCTCCAGCCGCCGCTCCACATGGCTCAGCGCGACCAGGGCGTCATGCAGACGGCGCAGGGGCATGGGCCGCTCCTTTGGGCGTGGCGGCGGCGGCGGAACCGGCCGCAGCCCGTGCGGGCGGCCGCTCGTGCGCGGCGTCGCGATGGATGGCGTCGGCGGCCTTCTCGCCGATCATGTAGACCGCGCAGGCGATGAAGCTGCCGGGGATGCGCGGGAACACCGAGGCGTCCACGACCCTCAGGCCGGTCACGCCGTGCACGCGGAAGTCGCCGTCCACCACCCCGCCCGCCTCGGGCGGGCCGATCGGGCAGGTGCACGAGGCGTGGTGGCCCCAGGCGCGGTCGCGGGCATACTGCTCGAGCTCCGCGCGGGTCTTGTACCTGGGCCCGGGCTCCTCTTCCTCCGCGATCATGCCGCAGGCGTGCAGGGGCTTGGCCAGCCGCCGCGCGAACTCCAGGCCGTGCACCACCGCGTCGAGGTCGGCCCGGGCGTCGCCGGTGCCCTCGTCGAACTGGTGGAAGTTGACCAGCGGCGGGTCTCGCGGGTCGGCCGAGCGCAGGCTCACCACCCCGCCCCGGTTCTGCGTATGGCCCTTCAGCACCGTCCAGCTGAGGTAGTCGTGGTGGGCGGCGATGACCTTGGAATAGCCGGGGTAGTAGCCGCGGAAGTTGGCCAGCAGGGCCATGAAGAAAAGGTCGCGGGGGCCTTTGGAGCCCGGAGCGCGGCGGGCGGTCGCCACCGCTGCGCCGTTGGACACATACATGCCCGAGCGTTCCCGATCCCACACCTGCCAGAGGGGATCGCCGCGTTCGAATTTCCCGCCGGCCAGGACCG
This sequence comes from Caulobacteraceae bacterium, assembly GCA_036500495.1. GTDB lineage: Bacteria > Pseudomonadota > Alphaproteobacteria > Caulobacterales > Caulobacteraceae > BOG-938. The sequence continues at coordinate 19,132 of DASYBX010000142.1, read as the reverse complement.
ACCAGTCCTGGACCATGCGATTGACCACCGAGACCTCGTAGCGGTCCTGCAGGTTGCGCCCGACGCCGCGCAGGTCGACGCGGACCGGGACGCCATGCGGCTTCAGGGCGTCGGAGGGGCCGATGCCGGACAACATCAGCAACTGGGGCGTGTTGAACGCCCCGCCGGCCAGGATCACCTCGCGCCGCGCCATCAGCGCGACCCGCTCGCCGGCCGCCTCGCCCGGCTGCGGACAGGCCCGATACAGCCGCTCGCCCTTCAGCGCCTCCACGCCCAGGGCGCGGCCGGCGTCGTCGAACAGCACGCGGGTGACCAGGGCGTGGGTCATCACCTCCAGCCGCCCGCCGGAGGGCAGGGGCGAGCCCTGGCGCACCGCCTCGACTCGCTCGCGCGCGCCGGTGCGGCGACCGCCGTCGGTAGTCAGGGGCGTGTACCAGACGCGGGTCCGGTGACCGGCCGCCTCGGCGCGGTCGTTGGGATCGGCGCGGCCGAGCAGAAAGTCGATCAGGCTCGCCAGGGCCATGGGCCCGCCGGTCGTGGCCGCCCATACCGTCTTGTTCAGCAGCCGGACGATCTGCGGGGTGAAGGCCTCGCGCGGCTTGGCCTCCTCGGTGGACAGCCAGCCGTTCCAGCCGTGGCCGCTGTAGTCGACGCCCAGGGCCTTGAGGAAGCGCAGCCAGGGCCGGTGGCGGCAGTCCTCCAGCCGCCGGAACCAGCGGCGCATGCGCCCCGGCGACCACGACGGATCGCCGGTGATCTCCTCGATGCCCCGCCAGTCCTCGGCGTCGGGATAGACCATGATCATGGCGTTGTGCGCCGTGCAGCCGCCGAGGGTGGAGGCCCGCGGATACAGGATCCCCCGCTCGTCGCGCTTGGGATCCGCCTTCTGGCGCTCCGGATCGGCGTAGTGCTCCACGAAGAAATCCCAGGCCATGGCCGGGTTCTCCGAAGCGAAGGCGTGGAAGGCCGGCACGTCGTAGTCGTCCGGCAGGCGCTCGCCCGCCTCGGTGCGCGCATCGCCGCCCGCCTCGACCAGCAACACCAGGTGGCCGAGCTCGGCGAGCCTGGCCGCCACGGTGCCGCCGCCCGCCCCCGAACCGACGACGACATAGTCCCAGGCCCTGTCGTCGCCGCCCGTCATGGGGTCAGAAGGTCTTGAGGAACGCGATCAGCGACCGCTTGTCGGAGTCGGACAGGGGCGTTTCGGCGCCCCAGGCCTTCTCGTCGGCGGACAGGCCGTCCTGCTGGTTGAAGGCCTCGGTGCCGAACAGGTGGCCGCGGTTGACCACGAAGTCCGGGCACTTGGACAGCTGCAGCAGGGGCTCGCGCACGTCGGCGAAGTGATCGCGCAGGGCCGGACCGCTCAGGCCGGGCGGCAAGGTCTTGAGGTCGTGCGACAGCCGACCCCCAAGCGCCAGCAGGCGCCAGGTGTTGACCAGGTCGTCGACGGGATTGCCGGTCTCGGCCCTGAGCTTGGTGTTGGCCAGCAGGTTCACCGGCATGCCGGCCGGGATCGGCCCCAGCACGATCGCGCCCTTCATGTCGTCGGCCAGGGTGGGATAGCCCGGCAGGTCCTTCGCCAGCCGCGCCTTGTCGGCCGGATCGTAGACCAGCCACGGATAGAACGGCTTCAGGAGGCCGCTGGCCGGGCGCAGGGCGGCCGGCACGAAGGCCGGGGCGATCACGATCCAGCTGGTCTCGGTGGTGCGGTCGATCACGCCGGCCTTGGCGCCCAGCACCGAGTCGGTCGGGCGCTTCTCGGGCCACAGCATCTGCTCGATGGCCGGCTGGAACACCGCCATGCGGTCCGAGACGCCCACCATCGGCGAGGCGTCGTAGGCGTAGCCCCCCGCGTCGGCCTTGCGGTAGCTGAACGGCCCCACCGAATTGTTGAGCAGGTAGGGGGCGCTCGACCACAGGCTGATCAGCGAGGGCGGCCGGGTGTAGCCGCGCCCCCCCGCCGGCATGGCGTAGGGCCGGAGCTCGCCGGTGAAGGGGTCCGTCACGGTGATGGTCCCCACCGACGGCAGGCGCTTGTAGGTGTCGGACGAGAAGTTGTCCCAGATGTTGCCGCGCAGGGCGTTGGTGGCCAGGGGGCTGCAGGCGTTGGTGCGCAGCAGGGTGTTGGGCACCCGGAAGTCGGCCGACAGGAAATTGTGGTCGAGGAAGTCGGGCGCGTCGACGATGGCGCGCATCTGCTGCTTGAAGCCGGTCGACTGGCTGTTGCGCCAATAGGCCTTGAAGCAGTCCAGATACCCCGGCCCCTCGCATTTGTCGGGGCTGAGCAGGGCCACCGCGTCGGGCGGCAGTTTCGAGGAATGGCAGCGGGCGCAGGTTTCGGCGAACACCTGCCGGCCCCGCGTCACGGAGTCGGCGCCGTCGGTCAGGAAGGCCGCGCCGCCGGGGATGGCGGCCAGCCGGTCGGGCCGCCCTGCCTTGAGGAAGAACAGGGCCGTAGCCGGTGTGCCCGCCTCGGTCGCCTGCCAGTAGGCGGAGTTCTTCTCGGCCGTGGCGATCGGGATCGGCGAGATGTCCTTGCCGCCGACCACGGCGTTGAAGTGCAGCAGCCATTCTTCCGAGAACAGGCCGATGTTGATGTAGACCCGGTTGAGGGCTCCGAGCGCGCCCACCGCGTCCGAACCGTCCTTCAGCACCCGGGGCGTCAGCACCTTGTCGGGGGCGGTGTAGAACTTCGTCAGCGGGCCGCTCTTGATGTACTCGTTGAACTGCTTGTTGTTCTGCTCCCCGCCCTTGATCGTCTCCTTGCCCAGGTAGAGCGCCCCGCCCGGCAGCTGATCGGTGGCGTTCACGCCCATCCGGTCATCCAGGTTGTAGATGGCGTTCATGGTCCGCGGGTTGTTGATGGAGTCGGTGGACACCAGGGAGGTGTCCATCGAGCCCGGCCGGTAGGTGTGGACCAGCTGGAACATGAAGTTCTTCTGGTCGGCGTTGTGCACGAACAGGCGGTCGACCCACATGTACTGGGCGCCCACGGTCGAGCTCAGGTCGGCGAAGGCGGGGCGCTCGGGATCGGCCGGGGCGTGCGAGGGGCTCGGCCCCACGTGGCAGAAGCCGCACGACATGCCCACCCGGTAGGGCCGCACCAGCTTGGGATCGTTGTAATAGGCCGGGTCCGTGTAATAGCGCTTGGGGTCCCACCGCTTGGCCGCCGCGTCGTCGAACGCGGGGTTGGGGAACAGGCGCAGGCCCACCACCCCGGTCGGATAGCCGTAGAACGACCCCACCGGAAGGGCCGCGGGCGTCTTGGAGCCGTCGGCGAGGCGGGTGTCCTGGGCGAAGGCGTGGCCGCGGAAGCCGGTCTTGACCCCCGGATAGACCTTCTCGTCGGCGAAGGGATCGGCCTTGCAGTCGCCGCGCTCGCGGCGGACGTCGAGGTAGAGGCCGAACCGCTCGGGGTCGGGCGCCTTGGCCTCGTCGAAGCAGGGTTCGTTGACCACGCCCAGATAGGCCCAGCGGTTGTCGCGGTGGAAGGTCTGGACCTTTGCGTCCGGGTAGGAGGTTACGATCTTCAGCAGGTCGAAGGCGCCGAAGGTCTTCTGGGTCATCACGTCCCAGAAGCGGTCGTTGCCGCCGCTCCAGACGACCCACATGTTGCGGCCGGCGACCTCGGTCGGGGTCAGGGCCAGGCCGCCGTCCATGTCGTGGAAGTAGTCGACGGACGACTGCTGGAACGAGGTTCCGGTGCGGCCCGCCGCCATGGCCTCGTCCTGGACGTGGCCGGCCTGCGGTCCGGAACTGCAGGCCGCGATCGCCACGGCCGCGACGGCGAGGGCGCCAAGCCCCCAGGATCGAAGTGAACGCATGGCCCCCCCTGAAACAGCTAAGGAATAGAAAGCGCTACAACCCGGGCAGACTCGCCTGCCGCGAGAATAGTCCGAAAGCTTGGCCGCGGTCGAGAGTGGGCGAACGACGGTCATCGAACCGTCGACAAAGCGCCGCCTCGATGCAACTGTCAGGAGAACTGTTCAAGGGATTTTGTCGGAGGGGGGACCGATGAAGCCGGACCGCCGGTACGCACCGTCCGTGGCTTTGGCCCTGGCTCCGGCCCTGATGCTGATCGCCGGCTGGGGTTCGGCGCCGGCCCAGCCGGCGCCCGCCCACCTCGTGCCCAAGGCCATCCTCGCGGCCGGCGCCGACCTGTCGATCTCCGCCGACCCGACCACCATCCTGCATGGCGCGGGCGGCGCGCCGGTCACCTATACCCTGACGATCAGGAACCGGGGCCCCCTGGCCGCGACCCATGTGCGGGTCCAGGTGACGGTCGGCGGCCAGGCCCAGTCGCTCTCGGCCAGCGGCGCCTGCACCGCCCTGCCCTGCACGATCGACCAGATCGAGCCGAACGGGCAGAGGGTCATCCGCGTGACCCAACCGGTGACCGGCGGCGTCGCCATCATGGCCTCCGTGTCGGCCGGCCAACCGGATCCGCAGTCCCAGGACAATGCGACGACGATCACCGTCAGGCCCATGTTCACCCTGGCGCCCGGCGCCGCCGGCATCGTCAAGGGACCACCGGTCCATCACAAGGCGACGGCTCATCCGCCCACGGTGCTGCCGCTGCCGACCACCCCCCTGCCGCCGCCTCCTCCGCCGCCTCCGCCTACGTCGCCCGACACCGGACCACCGGGCCCGCCCGGGCCGCCCCCGGTGCAGCCTCCGCCCCCGACGCCGACCGAGGCCACGGTGTTCTGCGCCGAAGTTCAGCAGTCCGTGACTCAGGCCGACTGCGACGCCTTCAAGGCCCAGGCCCAGGCGGTCCAGGCCGGCCTCGGCGCGTTCAAGGCGCCCGGGTCCATGCTGCGCGGCCAGACCCAGTTCCTGCAGCTGGCGATCGGCTATGCCGGCGGGCCGGACCCGGCGGCGGTGATCGCGCCCCTGCCCGGCAATACCGGCGCGATCGCTCCCAAGGTCGGCCGCCACATGGTGGCCGAGTTGTCGGGCGAGGGCTTCACCATCACCCCCGCGGGGCCGCAGCAGAAGGACGTGGTCCCGGGCAGCGTGACCACCTGGGAATGGGCCGTGCGGGCCGACGTCGCCGGTCCGCACATCCTGGTGCTCAAGTCCGCGGTCGAGGGCGTGGGCGGCGACGGCAAGCTGGTCGCCCTGGCCAGCACCACCCTGGACACGCCCATCCAGGTGAAGGTCGACGCGACCGATAGGGTGCGCGATTGGCTGGACGGGCTTCCCGGTTGGCTGAAGAGCATCCAGGCCGTGATCGTGGGCCTCGCCGCTGTGGCCGGCGCCGTGTTCGCCCTGATCAAGGTGTTCAAGAAGCGCGGCGAGTCCTGACGGCCGGGCCGGGACCCGCCTGCGCTTTTCGACTAGGCGCGCGCCTCCGGCGTGTGGCTCTTCACCACCTGGTCGGCGATGCGCCCGCTGAGCTCCTCCATGTGGTGGAACTCGCAGGTGAAGTCGCCCAGCCCCTGGGTCAGGCCGCGCAGTTCGACGATGAAGTCCCGGCACTGGGCCTCGGGCATGTAGGCCTCGATGCGGTCCCAGCCCCGGCGCTCGGTCATGGGCTGGAAGCCCAGGTTCTGGCCGCGCCGCCCGGAGATGGCGGCGGTGATGCGCGGGGTGGCGTGCGAGGGCGCCTCGATCGCCATGTGGTCGACCGGCTCCAGCAGGATCGGCTCGCAGTGCGACAGGGCCTCGGCCATGGCGATGCGTCCGGCCGTGCGGAACGCCATTTCCGAGGAGTCCACCGCGTGGAACGCCCCGTCGGTCAGCACCACCTCCACGTCGACCACCGGGAAGCCCAGCGGCCCGCGCTCCAGCGCGTCGCGCACCCCCTGCTCCACCGAGGGGATCCACTGCTTGGGCACGGCTCCGCCGGTGATGGTCTGGGCGAAGGTGAAGCCGATGCCGCGCTCGGCCGGCTTGACCGCGATCAGCACGTCGGCGAACTGGCCGTGGCCGCCGGTCTGCTTCTTGTGCCGTCCGCGCTGGGTGGCGTTGCGGCGGATCGTTTCGCGGTAGGGCACCTTGGGCGTCGTGTGCACCACGTCGAGGCCGAAGCGCCGGCGCAGGCGGTCGAGCGTCAGGTTCAGGTGCGACTCGCCGCGGCCCTCGACCAGGGTCTGCTGCGCGTCGCGCCGCACCGACAGGCCCCAGTCCTCCTCGACCAGCTTGTTCAGGGCGGTGGACAGGCGCACGTCGTCCTTGCGGTCCTTGGGGGCGATGGCCATGGCGAACAGGGGTGCGTGGCGCTCCAGCGGCGGGCCCTCGCGCGGCTTGCCGTCGGCCGACAGCACCATGCCGGCGCCGGCGGCGTCGACCTTGGCCAGGGCGACGATCTCGCCCTCTTCGCAGGCGGGGGCCTTCTTCGCCGCCCCGCCCGCCAGGGACATCAGCCCTCCGGCGCGGCCCTTGGCGCCATCCGCCATGGTCAGCTCGGCGCCTTCCTTGAGGGGCGCGCCGAACGCCCTGGCATAGGCCAGCTTGCCCGACTGGCCGGCGTAGGACACGCCGAACACATAGGCCGAGGGCCCGTCTATGCCGAGCCGCGCGGCGGCCGCTTCAGCCCCCGGCGTCTCGTGGCGCAGGGCCTTGAGCAGGCGGCGCACGCCGAACCCGTTGAGCGCCGAGCCGAGGAACACCGGGGTGATCAGGCCCTGGCCGAGCTCGCCGGAAAGGTCGCCGAACACCCGGCCGGGCGGCGGCGTCTCGTCATTGAGCAACTGCTCCATCAGGTCGTCGTCGTAGTCGGCGAGCTGCTCCAGCATGTGGAAGCGGGCGTCGGCCTCGGCCGGAGCGCTGGCCTCCGGCAGGTCGATGCGCTCGGAGGGCTGGCCGCGGCGGTAGACGAAGGCGCGCTCCAGCGCCAGGTCGATGAAGCCGGTGACCTTCTCGCCCTCGAACATCGGCAGTTGGCGCACCACCACGGGGGTGGAGCACACCTCCTGCAGCGCCCGCACCAGCGGATCGAGCGGGCCGTGGGCCTGGTCGATGCGGTTGACGAAGATGGCGTGGGGCACGCCGATGGCTTCGAGGTTGGTCAGGATCGGCTGGGCCAGCACCGCCTTGGCGGGATCGGGGTCCAGCACCACCACCGCCAGGTCCACCGCCGGCAGGGCCGGTTCGGCGGCGCTGGAGAAATCGCTGGCGCCGGGGCAGTCGACGATCGTGAAGCGGTCGCCGAGGAACTCCAGACCGGCCACGTTGAGCTCTACCGACACGCCGCGTTGTCGCGCCTCGGCCGAGGCGTCGCCGACGCTTGTCCCCGCGGCGGTCTCGCCTTGTCGGGGAATGGCGCCGGAGGCGAACAGAAGGGCTTCAAGCAAGGAGGTTTTGCCCGCGCCGGGCGGACCGATCAGCGCTACGGCGCGGGCCGTACTGGAACGTCTTTCCATGGCAGGTCTCCGCCAAAAAGGTTCTCAGTCAGGACTTGGAACACTCCCTCCGTAAGCCGACGAGTGCAAGACCCTCCTCCTCCGGTCGCCTCAGAAATAGGCCCTGACCGTGCCGCCGACGGTGCGCGGGGTTCCCAGCTGGCCGGCGAAGGCGAACGGCGAGGTCCCGACGATCGAGGTGGTCGACAGGTTCTGGAAGTAGCGCGCGTCAAAGGCGTTGTTGGCCCAGATCGACAGGTCGTACTTGCCTTCGGCGAAGCTGGCGCCCACGCGGAAATTGGCCACCCCATAGGCCGGGATCAGGCCGTAGCGGCTGTCGTCCACCGTGCCGAACGCGCTCGACCGGTAGCTGTACTGCGCCAGGACGTAGGGCTGGGCCTTGCCGACCGGGTCGAAGCGCCAATCCACGGCGGCGTTGCCGATCCAGCGCGGCGCCTGGAACACCGGCGCGCCGGTCAGGTCGCAGACGCCCGAGACACCCACCGGGCACGGGCCGTTCGGATAGCGGGTGTAGACCGCGTCGTCATAGGCGCCGTCGACGCTGAGGGTCAGATGCCGGTCGGGCTTGATCGACCCGTCCAGCTCGATCCCGCGCGAGCGGACGTTGCCGACGTTGGCCAGGTACGAGCGGGCGCCGTTCGACGGATAGATGTTGGCCTGAAGGCCGGTGAGTTCGGTCCAGAAGGCGTTGAGGTTGAGGGTGATGCGGCGGTCCCAGACCTGCGACTTCAGCCCGGCCTCCCAGTTGCGCGTGTTCTCGGGCTGCAGCACCAGCGGCGTGCCGGGGGTGACGGCCGAATTGAGGTTCAGCCCCGCGCCCTTGTAGCCCGTCGAATAGGAGACATAGGCCAGGACGTCCTGGTGCAGCCTGTAGGAGACGCTGCCGAGCCAGGAGGCATTATCGCCCGAGACCACCACGTTGTAGTGGAAGGGGATCGAGGTCGACGCATTCGGCGTCAGATAGGTCGAGGTGTCGGAGACGCCGGTGCGCCGGTCGTGGGTGTAGCGCACCCCGACGGTGACGGTCAGGCGGTCGGTGACCTCGTCATTGGCCTGGCCGAACACCGCGACGCTGTCGGCGTTGCTGGCGACGTCGTCGAGGTACTGCGAGCCCGGCGCGATGCTGATGGCCGCGGCGTTCGGGTTCGTCAGCCGGGCGTAGGCCGTATAGAAGGCCGAGGCGTCGGTCCCGAACTGGTTGAGGATGTAGTGATCCTCCAGGCGCTGGTGGAAGGCGTAGGCGCCCACCTGCCAGGTGAAGCGGCCGGGCTTGGAGGCCAGGCGCAGTTCTTCGGAAACCTGGTCGTCGCGCGTGTTGGCGGCGTTCACCTGGATCACGTCCAGCGGCGTGCCGTCGGAATCCTGCAGCGGGGCGAAATGCCAGTAGCGCCAGGCGCTGATCGAGGTCGCCGTGGCCCAGCCCAGGTCGTAGTCGGCCTGCAGCGACACGCCCTTCTGATCGGTGCGCATGTCCTGGGGCGCGTTGTTGCGCGTGGAGTCGGTGCTCGCCGCCGGGACGTAGCCCAGCGCGTTCAGGGTCTTGAAGGTGTTGGCGGTGGCGGCGTTGAGCGTCGTGGGCAACACCACCTTGGTCACGCCCACGCAGCAGGTGTCGTTCTCGACCGAATAGTCGCCGATCAGGCGCACCGTCAGCCTGTCGTTGGGCGTGGCCAGCAGTTGCAGGCGCGCGCCCGAGCGATCCACGCTGTTGCCGGGGATGCCGGTGGTCTGGTTGGTCAGCACCCCGTTGCGGTAGGTGTTGAAGCCGGAGGCCCGGAACGCCAGCTTGCCGTCGACCAGGGGGCCGGTCAGGCTGATCCGCTCCTGGTTGTAGGCGTAGTCGCCGAGTGACGCCTCGACGTCGGCGCCGGGCTCGAACTCCGGCTTGCGGGTGGCGATGTTGAGCACGCCCGCCGAGTTGTTGCGCCCGAACAGGGTGCCCTGCGGCCCGCGCAGCACCTCCACCCGGTCCACGTCGACCAGGTCGGCGAGCGACATGCCCGGGCGGCCCAGGTAGACGTTGTCGACATAGACCCCCACCGAGGTGTCCAGGCCGTCGGAGGCGGATGACACGCCGATGCCGCGCACGCCGATCGAGGAGTTGCGGGGGTTGGAGTTGAAGACCGTCAGGCTCGGGGTCTGCTGCTGCAGGTCGTAGGTGGTGTAGGCGCCGGTGCGTTCCAACGCCGCGCCGCCGACCACCGACAGGGCGATCGGCACGTCCTGCGCCCGCTCGTTGGTGCGCCGGGCCGTGACCACCACCTCGTTGACCGAGGTGTCGACCGGCGGGCGGGAGTCGACGGCGGCTGCGGCGGCGTCCGCCGCGAGGGCCGGGGCGGCGGTGGCGGCCAGCACCGAAGCGGCGCTGGACAGCAATATATATTTACGCAGTAGGCGCATTTACCCCTCTTTTCGGCAAAGACCAGGCGCTTCCTGAATCAATCCAGGAATTGCCGGCACTGGTTCGCCTTCAACGAACCAATTCGATCTAGTTTGTCCCGATGGTTACTTCGGAACGACGGCCGGAAAATCGGACTTTAATTCCTACTTGGTCAATAGGAAATTGCCCTAAACTTTCTCGTTTTGCCGATAGTTTTGCTGGTCGCCTCAAGGGAAACCCCGCGTCGATCCACCTTCGGAATGGTTTCCCGACATGTCAGATTATCCCATTAAAACATTAGTGTATGCCGCATACGGCGTGGGCCGTCGTCTCCCCCACCCGCGCAGCTCCTATGCTTTTCTAAAGTCCATTAGATTTGTAGGAATTTGAAAGCCGGCGCAGTTTTTCTGGGCTTCCCGAGCCGGGCGGGCCGGGCCACGAATACTGACCTCATCGCGCCATTACATCATCAGGAGCGCCGCGAAATGTCCAAACTGGGACCCCTCACCGTCAGCCGACAGGGCTTCGGCGCCATGGGCCTGTCGTCGAGTTACGGCCAGGCCGACGACGCCGAGTCGATCAGGACCCTGCACCGCGCCATCGAGCTCGGGATCACCTTCTTCGACACCGCCACCGGCTATGGCCAGGGGCACAACGAGACCCTGCTCGGCCGCGCCATCGCCGACCGCCGCCAGGGCCTGGTGATCGCCTCCAAGTTCGTCCACCGCGCCGGCGGCTCGAACGCCGTGCCGGTCCGGGCGCGCGAGGCGGTCGAGGCCAGCCTGAAGCGCCTCGGCGTGGAGGTGATCGACCTCTATTACCTGCACCGCATCGACCCCGACATCCCGGTGGAGGAGTCGGTGGGCGAACTGGCCCGCGAGGTCGAGGCCGGCCGCATCCGCGCCATCGGCCTGTCGGAGGCCAGCGCCGACCAACTGCGCCGCGCCCACGCCGTCCACCCCATCGCCGCCCTGCAGAGCGAATACTCGCTGTGGACGCGCGACGTGGAGGCCGAGATCCTGCCCACCGCCAGCGCGCTGGGGATCGGCTTCGTCGCCTACAGCCCCCTCGGCCGCGGCTTTCTGGCCGGCGCCGAGGTCACCGACGCCCAAGACCGCCGCCGCCATCATCCCCGCTTCCAGCCCGAGGCCGTGGAGGCCAACGCCCGCCGCCGCACGGTGCTGGAGGAGGTGGCCCGCAGCCACGACGTCAGCCCGGCCCAGATCAGCCTGGCCTGGGTGCTGTCCAAGGGCGTGACGCCGATCCCCGGCACCCGACGCATCGGGCATCTGGAAGCCAACTGGGGGGCCAACGCCCTGTGGCTCAGCCACGCCGTCCAGGCCGAGCTGGAGGCCGCCTTCCCGCCCGGCTCGACGGTCGGCGACCGCTATCCGCCCGACGCCCTGAAGCTGGTGCCCCCCGCCCCTTTCGCCCTCGCCGCGGCGCCGGCCCAACCCTCGCGCCTGCACGCGTGATTCCGTCACGCCTGACCCTGCTCAAGGAGTTCTCATGAACCAAGTCGTCGCCCTGAAGCCGGAAGACCGGCTCGCCTTTGACCGCATCACCGTCACCCCCGTGACCCCGGTGATCGGCGCCGAGATCTCCGGCGTCGATCTCAGCCGGCCGCTGGACGCGGAGACCTTCGCGGAGGTGCGCAAGGCCATCAACCACTGGCGGGTGATCTTCTTCCGCGACCAGGACCTGTCGAACGACGCGCTCAAGGCGTTCGGCCGCCAGTTCGGTCCCCTCACCCCGGCCCACCCGATCGCCGACGGCCTGGAAGAGCATCCCGAGATCTGGGAGCGCACCATCGACGAGTACCGCACCCGCCGCGCCCGCAACGAGGCCCTGCCTCCCGGCCGCGAGCCGCCACGCGACTACAAGGGCTGGCACATCGACATCACCTTCGTGGCCAATCCCAACAGTTATTCGGTGCTCTATGGCGCGGTGATCCCGCCCTACGGCGGCGACACCCTGTTCTCCAACCTGGTGCTGGCCTACGAGAACCTGTCGCCGCAGATCCGCGCCCTGGTCGACGGCCTGCAGGCGGTGCACCGCACCTCCGGCTACGATTTCCAGGGCGCCCGGCCCGCCCGGCGCGACGGCCGCAAGCCCGGCCCGTTCGTCTCCCTGCACCCGCTCGTCCGCCTGCATCCGGAGACCGGCGAGAAGGTGTTGTTCATGAACCCGGGCACCATCAGCCACATCGTCGGGCTGAAGGAGCGCGAGAGCCACGCCCTGCTCGACCTGCTCTACGGCGAGATCACCCGGCCCGAATACCAGGTGCGCTTCCACTGGCGGCCGGGCTCGCTGGTGGTATGGGACAACTCCGCCGTCGCCCACGCCGGGCCGATCGACTACGCCCACTTCGAACTGCCGCGCGCGGTGCGCCGCGTGACCGTGGCCGGTGAGTTGCCCACGGGCCCGGACGGCTTCATCTCCCGCCCGCTCGAGGGCGAGCTGTTCAACGTGCTGGGCTGAACCATGCCCAGGCTCGCCGAGAATGGGGCGGTCAGGAATTCCGGCCGGCAGTGGGCCGTCCTGGCCGCCGCGGTGGCCGCGAGCGTGGGGTTGCTCTTCGCCTTCGCGCCCAACCGGCGGGCGGCGCAGGCCGATGCGGCGGTGCTCGCCGAGCCCCTGCCGGACAAGGTGCCGCCGGGCGTCACCCTGATCGTCGGCGACCCGGTCACCCGCTGGGTGTTCGAGCACAACGGCTGGGACAAGCGGCTGCCTTTCACCCTGCACTGGGCCGAGATCACCGGCGGGCCCGACACGACCGAGGCCTTCCACGCCAGGGCGCTGGACGTGGGCTTCGGGGCCGACGTGCCGCCGATCCACGCCGTCTGGGTGGGCCTGCCGGTCAAGATCGTGGCCGTGCGCGAGAAGCGCCACTGGCGGCGATATCCCTCCTGGGTGTTCGGCGTCTCGCCCAAGGCCCATATCGCCAGCCTCGAGGACCTCAAGGGCAAGCGCATCGCCTTCAGCCCGAGCCAGGTGCAGAGCCAGGTCGTATTGCAGACCCTGATCGCCGAGGGCCTGACGCCCCAGGACGTGACCCTGGTGGAGCTGCCCTCCAGCATCGGCGGCGACGTCTACACCAACGCCCTGGCCTCCGGCGTCGTCGACGTGGCGCCGCTGGGCGCCGGCATCGTGGCCGAGAAATACGTTCGCAAGTTCGGCAGGGACGGCGCGCAGCTCCTGCCGCATCCCGAATTCCGCGACGACACCGCCTTCGTCTACACGCCGGTGGAAGTGCTGAAGGATCCCGGCAAGGCGGCGGCGCTCAAGGTGTTCGTCCGCTGGTGGGCCAGGGCCCAGGCCTGGGAGCAGGCCCATCCCGACGAACTGGCCGCCGGCTATTACGTGGGCAAGCGCGGCTTGAGCCCGGCCGACGCCAAGATCGTCATGGACGCGGGTATCGCCGACATCGACACGCCCGCCGACTGGTCCGCCGCCGTCGTCCGCGAGCAGACTGCCATCGACCTCCTGGCGCCCCGCATGAACCACCCGCGTTTCGACGCCAAGACCCTGTTCGACCGCCGTTTCGAGGCCGTCGCGTCCAGTCCTTCGGAGTCCCGCCCGTCATGAACGCCCCCTCGTTCGAGACCATCGCCGCCGTGGAGATCGTCCTCCGCCAGGAGCCGATTGCCGCGCCGCCAAAGGCTGCAAAGCAGGTTCGCCGCCTGGGCCTGGACCCGCCCGCCCGCTTCGGCTGGCTGCTCGGTCCGGCGCTGCTGGTGTTCTACTGGGGGGTGCTTTCGGCGACCGGATGGCTCGATCCGCGCATCCTGCCCGCGCCCTGGACCGCGGTCTCCACCGGGATCGACCTGATCCGCGAGGGCCGGCTGCAGGAGAACCTGCTGGTGTCCGCCGCGCGGGCGTCGTCCGGCCTGGTGTTCGGGGCCGCGGCGGGGGTAGCCCTGGCCCTGGTCTCGGGCCTGTCGCCGATGGGCGGCTATCTGATCGACGGGGTGGTGCAGATCAAGCGCGGCGTGCCGATCCTGGCCCTGATCCCGTTCATGGTCCTGTGGTTCGGCATCGGCGAGGTCATGAAGGTGACGGTGATCGCGATCACCGTGTTCTTCCCGGTCTATATCCACACCCACAGCGCGCTCCGAGCCATCGACATCAAGCAGGTCGAGCTGGCCGAGACGCTCGGCCTGTCGCGCCTGGACTTCCTGCGCCAAGTGGCGCTCGGCGCCACTCTCCCGGGCCTCCTGCTCGGCCTGCGTTTCGGCGTGACGGCCGCCTGGCTGGCCCTGGTGGTGGTCGAGCAGCTCAACGCCACCTCGGGCATCGGCTACATGGTGACCCTGGCGCGCAACTACGCCCAGTCGGACGTGATGCTGGTGGGGCTGGTGGTCTACGCCGCGCTCGGCCTCGCCTCGGATGGCGCCGTGCGCCTGCTGGAGCGGCGCGTGCTGTCGTGGCGCCGGACCCTGGCCCGATGATCCCCCAAACGAATATCGTGTCGCCGCCCGTCGTCAGCATCCGCGGCCTGACCCGCCGCTACACCCTGAAGGGCGTGCTCAACGGGGTCGACCTCGACATCCGCCGCGGCGAGTTCGTCGCCCTGCTCGGCCGCAGCGGCTCGGGCAAGAGCACCCTGCTGCGCGCCCTGGCCGGCCTCGACCACGAGGCCGAGGGGCAGGGCCAGATCGTGCGGCCCGATCGGGTCGCGGTGGTGTTCCAGGACGCGCGCCTGCTGCCGTGGAAACGGGCGCTGGACAACGTCACCCTCGGGACGACGGGGCCGGATCGCCGCCGCCGGGGGATCGAAGCCCTGGCCGAGGTCGAGCTCTCGGGCCGTGAGCAGGCCTGGCCGCACGAGCTGTCGGGCGGCGAGCAGCAGCGCGTGGCCCTGGCCCGCGCCCTGATCCGCGGGCCCGAGCTGCTCCTGGCCGACGAGCCGTTCGGGGCGCTGGACGCCCTCACCCGCATCCGCATGCACGCCCTGCTCGGCAAGCTGTCGCGCGCCCATGCCCCCGCGGTGCTGCTGGTCACCCACGACGTGGACGAGGCCATCGCGCTCGCCCACCGGGCCATCGTGCTGGAGGACGGCCACCTGGCCGCCGACGTGCCGATCGCCCTGCCCCAGGGCCCGCGCCGGGGCGAGGCGGCGGCGGCCCTGCGCGGCCGGTTCCTGTCGCTGCTGGGCGTCGAGGCGGCGGCCTAAGGGAAGACCTTCAGGCGGTGTGACCACCGAACCGCCCCGTACCTGTATACAGTTCATTGCGAACGGCGGCGGGGAGCCGTAAGGTTGCGCCGACGAAATCGCGGCCCCGGCGCTGCGTGGTAAAAAACGGACACCTTCGGGGGGAGACGAACGTGGGAGATGGGCGGATGAAGACCCGTATCGCGCTATTAGCGGCTGCAGCCTGCCTGGCGATCGGAGTGGCCCCGGCCATGGCCCAGGGCCCCGCACAGCCCGAGGCGACCAAGCTGGAAGACCAGTCGAAGATGCCCAAGGCGCTGTTCGTGCTCCCGCCGGTGTCGCACGCCTATGTGCCCAAGAAGACCGCCTGGGGCGATCCCGACATCCGTGGCATGTGGCCCATCGACGCCATCGGCGGCCTCAACATCCAGCGCAAGGCCTCGATGGGCGACCGGGTGTGGCTGACCGACGACGAATACAAGGTCGTCTCCGACCGCATGGAGAAGCAGCGCGCCGCCGCCGCCGCCGAGACCAAGTCCAACAAGCTGGGCATGGGCAACTGGGTCGAGATGACCGGCGCCGGGCGTCGCACCGGCATGGTGGTCGACCCGAAGAACGGCCGCCTGCCCGCGCTGACCGAGTACGGCAAGCACATGGAGACCATCGGCCGCTCGAGCTGGGTGCCCGGCCAGACCTATGATTGGGTCACCGACTTCGACAGCTGGGACCGCTGCGTCACCCGCGGCTTCCCCGCCTCGATGCTGCCGTTCCACTACAACAACGGCGTGCAGATCCTGCAGTCGCCCGGCTATGTGATCATCAACCTGGAGATGATCCACGACACCCGCATCATCCCCATCGGCAACACCACCGCGCCACCCAAGGGCGTCACCGACTGGATGGGCATGAGCCGCGGCCACTGGGAGGGCAACACCCTGGTGGTCGAGACCACCAACATCCGCCCCGGCGCCGCGCCGCTCAACGCCGCCTCGATCGGCGGTCCGCTGCCGGCCTACAACACCATCCCGATGAGCCCGGACGCCAAGGTGATCGAGCGCTTCACCCTGATCAACGCCAACACCATGACCTACGAGATGACCTACTCCGACCCGAAGGTGTGGACGGCGCCGTTCACCCTCAGGATGGATTGGCCGCGCAACGAGAAGTACCAGTTCTACGAATACGCCTGCCACGAGGGCGACGAGCAGGTGCGCAACTACATCGTGGCCAACCGCGCCCTGCGCGCCAAGGTCGCCTCGGGCGAGATCACGCCGGAAGAGGCCTCGGGCCGCCGCCGCCGCGCCCCGGCCGCCGAGACCCCGGCGCCGGCCGCCCAACCGCGCGCGGAGGCGCAGCCCGCCGGTCCGCCGCAGGTCCGGCAGTAGGCCTGAAGCGGGCGCCCGCCGTCGCCCGGACGGTGGGTCCGCCGTCGCCGTTGTGGCGCGGGTCCCACGTGCTAAGATTCCGGGCGTAAGCCCTCGGGGGAGGCCAAGGTGGGAGATGGGCGAATGAACACCCGTGTCGTTCTGTTCGCGGCCGCGGCCGCCCTGACGATCGGCCTCGCGCCGGCGGTGGCCCAGGAGGCCGCGCCGCGCTCCGGCGACGTGCCCCCGTCCAAGCCCGGCGACGCGCCGCCGCCACGGATCGGCTCGAGCATGGCCCGCGTCCTGCCCAAGGTGGACGAGAGCAAGCTGCCCAAGGAACTGTTCGTGCTGCCGCCGGTGTCGCACGCCTACGTGCCCAAGAAGACCGCCTGGGGCGACCCCGACATCCGCGGCATGTGGCCCATCGACGCCATCGGCGGCCTGTCGATCCAGCGCACGCCCGAGCAGGGCAAGCGGGTGTGGCTGTCGGACGAGGAGTACAAGTCGATCCAGGCCAACATCGACAAGTTCAAGACCGCCGCGGCCGAGGAGACCAAGGCCAACCGCCTGGGCAACGGCAACTGGGTGGAGATGACCGGCGCCGGGCGGCGCACCTCGATGCTGATCGACCCCGACAACGGCCGCCTGCCCGAGATGACCGAGTACGGGAAGAAGATGACGGCGCTCGGCCGCTCCAGCTGGGTCACCGGCCAGACCTTCGACTGGGTGACCGACTTCGACAGCTGGGACCGCTGCATCACCCGCGGCTTCCCCGCCTCGATGCTGCCGTTCCGCTACAACAACGGCGTGCAGATCCTGCAGTCGCCCGGCTATGTGGTGATCAACCTGGAGATGATCCACGACGCCCGCATCGTGCCGCTCGACGGCCGCGGCGCGCCGCCCAAGGCCATCACCAACTGGATGGGCGAGAGCCGCGGCCATTGGGAGGGCAACACCCTGGTGGTCGAGACCACCAACATCCGCCCCGGCGCCGCGCCGCTGAACGCCGCCACCATCGGCGGGCCGACGCCGGCGTGGAACACCGTGCCGATGAGCCCGGACGCCAAGGTGATCGAGCGCTTCACCCTGATCAACGCCAACACCATGACTTACGAGATGACCTATTCGGATCCCAAGGTCTGGACCAAGCCCTACACCCTGCGCGTCGACTGGCCGCGCAACGAGAAGTACCAGTTCTACGAATACGCCTGCCACGAGGGCGACGAGCAGGTGCGCAACTACATCGTGGCCAACCGCTCGCTGCGCTCCAAGATCGCCTCGGGCGAGGCCAGCCCGGCGGACGCCCGGCGCAGCGCGCCCACTCCGGCCAATCCGACCGGTTCGGGCGACGCGCCGCAGGCGCGGCAGTAGTTCACGGCGGGCGCCGGACGGGAGGGCCGTTCGGCGCCGCTCTTGGGTTTGATGGTGTGGGCATGGGGGCGTCCTTGAGCCGGGCTCGACTGCGGAAGGCCTGGCCGGCGCGCCTGGCGTCATGGCTGATCCTGCTGGCCGCCGTGCTGGTCGCGGCGCCCGCCTTGGCCCACCCGGCCCCGTTCAGCTATCTGGACGTCAACCTGCACGACGGGATCGCCGAGGGCACGCTGACCATGCACGTGGCCGATCCCGCCCACGAGCTGGGGATCTCGCCGACCGATCGCCTGTACGACCCGGCCGTGCTGCAGGCGCGATTCCGGGAGATCACCGAACACCTGGACCGAGGCCTGTTCCTGCGCTCGGGCGGCCGGCCTCTGACCCTGAAGTGGACCGGAGCCACGCCCATCCCCGACCAGCAGCAGCTGCGGTTCTCCTGGCGCGCCGCCGACGTCACGGCCGGCTCGCTCGGCGCGCGCACCGACCTCTTCCCCTACGACCCCAACCACCAGACCTTCGTCAACCTCTACCAGGACGGGACCCTGCGCCAGCAGTGGATCTTCAGCCACGCCGCGCCCGAGCGGACCTACTACTTCGGCTCCACGGCCGGGGCGGTGGAGGTGATCAAGACCTTCGTGCCGGCGGGCATCCACCACATCCTGATCGGGCCCGACCACATCCTGTTCCTGTGCGGCCTGCTGCTGCTGGGCGGCCGCTGGCAGACCCTGGTCAAGATCGTCACCGCCTTCACCCTCGGCCACAGCCTGACCCTGTCGCTGGCGGCGCTGAACATCTTCGCCCCGCCCGCCTCGATCACCGAGCCGGCCATCGCCCTGACCATCGTGGTGGTGGGCGCCGACAACCTGATGCGCGGCGGCGGCAGGGACCTGAGGGCCTTCGCCGCGGCGCTGTTCGGCCTGGTCCACGGCTTCGGCTTCGCCAGCGTGCTCAAGGAGTTCGGCCTGCCGCGGGAGGCCCTGGCCTGGTCGCTGTTCTCGTTCAATGTCGGGGTTGAAATCGGCCAGCTGATCATCGTTTGTATACTGGCCACGACCTTGGAATTCGTCAGGCGGCAGAACCCGATGATCGGGCGCCGGGTGGCGGTGGCGGGCTCCTACGTGGTGATCGCCGCGGGGGCCTTCTGGTTCGTACAACGGGTGTTCTTCCCGGGGGGAAACGCATGAAGCGGATAGCAATCCTGTCGAGCATCGTGGTGGGGGGCCTCGCGATCGCAGGCATCGCGGCGGCCCAGCGGGCCGGCGGCGCGCCGCCGCCCGCGCAGAAGGGCGACCTGATGCACGTCAAGGACAACCTCTACAAGATCTTCGACGGCTGCTCCTGCGGCAACACCACCGTCTACGTCGCCGACAAGGGCGTGGTCCTGGTCGACACCAAGGTGGCCAATAACGGCCAGTTCATCCTGGATCAGGTGAAGTCGGTCACCGACAAGCCGGTCATCATGATAATCAACACCCACTCCCACCCCGACCACAAC
>DASYBX010000141.1:0-8699 GCA_036500495.1 Caulobacteraceae bacterium | reverse complement strand
CCTCGCGGCCCAGCGCATGGGATCCGTATGCTTCGCGCCCTCTTCCTCCAGGCTCCTTCCTTCGACGGCTTCGACGGCGGCGCCGGTTCGCGTTACCAGGCCAAGCGGGAAATCCGCTCCTTCTGGTTCCCGACCTGGCTGGCCCAGCCCGCGGCCCTGATCCCCGGCTCCAAGCTGATCGACGCCCCCCCGGCCGACATCACCCTGAAGATGGTGACCGACCAGGCCAACGACTTCGACATGGTGGTGATCCACACCTCCGTCCCCTCGTTCGAGAGCGACGTGAAGTGCGCCGAGGCCCTGAAGGCGGCCAACCCCAAGCTGAAGATCGGCATGATCGGGGCCAAGGTCGCCGTGCAGTCGGACAAGAGCCTGCACGAGGCCGAGGTGATCGACTTCGTCTGCCGCAACGAGTTCGACTTCACCTGCCTGGAAGTGGCCGAGGAGAAGCCCTGGGGGACCATCCTGGGCCTCAGCTACCGCGACGAGAAGGGCGAGATCCACCACAACCCGGATCGCCCGATCCTCGAGGAGATGGACTCCCTGCCGTCGGTGATCCCGGTCTATGAGCGCGACCTCAAGATCGAGGACTACTTCATCGGCTACCTCAAGCACCCCTATGTGTCGGTCTACACCGGCCGGGGCTGCAAGAGCCGCTGCACCTTCTGCCTGTGGCCCCAGACCGTGGGCGGCCACAACTACCGCACCCGCTCGGTCGAGGCCGTGATCGCCGAGATCGCCGACGCCAAGCGCCGGTTCCCGCAGGTGAAGGAGTTCATGTTCGACGACGACACCTTCACCGACGACCTGCCGCGCGCCGAGGCGATCGCGGAGGGCATGGGCAAGCTCGGCGTCACCTGGTCGTGCAACGCCAAGGCCAATGTGCCACGCCGTACGCTCGAGAAGCTGAAGGCGGGCGGCCTGCGCCTGCTGCTGGTCGGCTACGAGAGCGGCGACCAGCAGATCCTGTTCAACATCAAGAAGGGCATGCGCGTCGAAGTCGCCGAGCGCTTCACCCAGGACTGCCACGACCTGGGCATCAAGATCCACGGCACCTTCATCGCCGGCCTGCCCGGCGAGACCCAGGAAACCATCCAGAAGACCATCGACTGGGCCTGCAAGATCAACCCGCACACCATCCAGGTGTCGCTGGCCGCGCCCTATCCCGGCACGTTCCTGTACGATCAGGCCGTGGAGAACGGCTGGCTCGACGCCAGCCACGCCGAACTGGTGACCAAGGACGGCATCCAGATCGCGCCGCTGCACTACCCCCACCTGTCGCACGAGGAGATTCACGCCTCGGTGGAGGAGATGTATCGCCGCTTCTACTTCCGCCCGCGCAAGATCGGCGCGATCGTCAACGAGATGGTCCGCGACTTCGACATGATGAAGCGGCGCCTGCGCGAAGGGCAGGAGTTCTTCAAGTTCCTCAAGGAACGCAAGGAAGCGGCCGCCGCGGCGGCCTGAACCTGGTTCTCGTCGGAACCCGACAGCACCTGATGATCCAGTGAAGCCAGCTTTTCCGTGTCCGCGGAAAAGCCGACCTTTCATGCCGACTTGCCGTGATCGAAACCCGGTTCATAGAGGTAGGAGGCGCGTGGCGCAGGCGTGTCTTGGCGCTTCAGCCCCTCCGCTTGCCGTGTCAGGGAGGAAGGTTTCCGATGCAGCCGATCGTGCGGATTTCAATCATCCGATGTGCGCCGGACAGGTTCGCCGAAATCCGGCAGATGATGATCGACACCGAGCGGGTGCTTCGCCCCGGCATCGAGGCGATGCGCGGATTTCTCGCGTTCTACGCGGGGGCGGACGAAGAGACCTCTTCGCTGACCAACGTGAGCCTGTGGGCCGATCTCGAGGCGGCCAAGACGCTGGACCACTTCCAGCCGATGCTGGACCTGGGCAAGGACTTCATCGCCAAGGGCGCGGTCTTCGAGCGGCCGATCATGAACCACTCGACGCTCTGGCGCCTGCAACCCGTGTGAGACGCCCAATTCACCAGCGCTGAGGCGTTATGTCGGCTTGGCTACGCCGGCGGTCGCCGACCAGTGTTAGGCGCGAAGGGTTGTGCCGCTTTGGGACTGCGATGAAGGATATGGCCGGCCCCGCCGGGATGGCGGCTGCGAAGCGACCGGACAGCGACCGTGAGCGGCTCGCGCGACTGTCGCGCGCCATCGGCGAGCTGAGCCGGGCGGACTGCGCCGAGGGCGTGATCGAGACCGTGCGCCGGGCCGCTCGCGAGCTGTCCGGGGCGAGCGGCGTCTCGATCGTGGTCCGCGAAGCCGAGCTCTGCCACTACATCGCCGAGGACTCCGCCTTTCCCCTGTGGACAGGGCAGAGGTTCCCGCTGGGCGCCTGCATCTCCGGCCACGCCATGCTGACCGGCCAGCAGGTCGTCATCCCTGACATCTATGCGGACGATCGCATCCCGCACGAGGCCTACCGCCCGACCCCGATCAAGAGCCTGGTGATGACCCCCGTGGGCCGGCCGACGCCGCATATCGCACTCGGCGCCTACTGGGACGCCTATGACGCGCCCGAGCCGTTCGACGCGGTGATCATGGAGACCCTGGCGGTGAGCATGGCCACGGCCCTGGAGAACCTCGACCTGGTGGCGTCCCTGCAGGACCACGCCCGCCGCGCCGAGGCGCTCTACGCCGACAGCCAGGCGCAGCTGCGCGAGCGGGAGGAGGCGCAGAAGCAGATCGCCTTCCAGGCCCACCTGCTGGACATGGTGCGCAGCGCCGTCATCGCCACCGACCTCTCGGGCCGGGTGACCTTCTGGAGCCAGGCGGCCGAGGCGCTCTACGGCTGGACCGCGCAGGAGGCGGTGGGCCAGTCGATCCTGCAGCTCAACGCCGCCGCCGAATCCCATGCCGAGGCCGCCGGGATCCTGGGCAGCCTGGAGCGCGGCGAGACCTGGCAGGGCGACATCGTCCTGCGCCGCAAGGACGGCTCGACCTTCTGCGCCCGGGTGGTCGATTCGCCGATCCTCGACGAGGCCGGCGCCCTGGTGGGCATCGTCGGGGTGTCGTGGGACATCACCGCCGAGAAGGCCGCGGACAAGCGCCAGGAGTTGCTGCTCCACGAGCTGAGTCACCGGGTCAAGAACACCCTGACCATCATCCAGAGCCTCGCCCGCCAGTCGTTCCGCAGCGGGGAGGGGCTCGAGGAGTCGCGGCGCAAGTTCGAGGGCCGTATCCAGACCTTGGCCGCCGCCCACACCCTGCTCACCCAGTCCGGCTGGCGCTCGATCCCGGTGCGCGACCTTGTGGATCAGAGCCTGCAGCCGTTCCTCGGCGAGGCCGCCGGCCAGCGGCTGACGCTGGTGGGGCCCGACCTGCGCGTCGGGTCGAGCCAGGCCGTCGCCCTGGCCCTGGCCCTGCACGAACTGGCCACCAATGCGGTGAAGTACGGCGCCCTGTCGGCGCCGGAGGGTCGGGTCGAGGTGCGCTGGTGGCTGACCGAGGACGAAGCCCAGGCGCGCCTCAAGATGCAGTGGCGCGAGGATGGCGGCCCCAAGGTCGAGCCGCCGCGCAGCCGCGGCTTCGGCTCGCGCCTTTTGGAACGCGGCCTGGCGATCGAACTGGCCGGCTCGGTGCAGGTGCGCTTCGAGCCGGACGGCGTGGTCTGCCTGATCGACGCCCCGGCGCCCTTCGACGACGCCCTGGACGAGCCCGAGCAGGGCCAGCTGGTGTTTCCCCACCTCGCCTAGCGCCATTCGCCTTGTGCAGCGGCTCTGCTAGAAGGCGCCCCATGAGTTTGATCCTGAGCATCGCCGGGGCGCTGGTCCTGCTGATGGCGACGGCCGGCGCGGTGTTCGGCGTGGTCGCGGCCGTTTCCATGGGCGGCTTCCTCGGGCGGGCCGCCACGCCGCCCCGCCGGCGGCCGGCCGTCACCATCCTGCGGCCGATGAAGGGCCTGGACCCGGAGGCGGACGCCAATCTCCTGAGCCTCGTGGAGCAGGACTACCGAGGGTCGGTGCGCATCGTGCTGGGCGCCGACAGCGAGGCCGATCCCGCCATCGCCGCGGCGCGCCGGCTGCAGGCGGAGCGGCCGGGTCACGACATCGTCGTGATCGCTGATCCCACCCAGCACGGGACCAACCGCAAACTGTCCAACCTGATCAACATGGCGCCCCACGTCACCGGCGAGATCGTGGTGATCAGCGACAGCGACGTGCGCCTGCCGCCGGACGGCCTGTCGGCCCTGGTCGGCGCGCTGGAGCCCGAAGGCGCGGGCCTCGCCTACGCCCTCTACCGCGGCCGGCCCACCGGCAACCTGTGGTCGCGCCTCGCCGCCCTCGACATCAACGCCCGCTTCGCCGGGAGCGTGGTGATGGGCCAGGCGCTGAAGGCCCATCCGGTGCTCGGCCCCACCATGGCGGTGAAGGCTCGGGCCCTGGCCGGGGCCGGCGGCTTTGAGCGGCTGAAGGACGTGCTGGCCGACGACTTCGAGCTGGGCCGCATGGTGCGCGAGCAGGGGCTTTCGATCGCCTGCCCGCCGATGCTGATCGACCACGGCTTCCCCGAGCGGAGCCTGGCCGAGCTGTGGCGACACGAACTGCGCTGGGCCCGCACCATCCGCCTGCTCAATCCCGGCGGCTACGGCGGCAGCCTGATCACCTACGTCGTCCCCCTGGCCCTGATCGGCGCGGCGCTGACGAGCTTCCATCCCTACGCCATGATCGCGCTGGGCGTCCTGGCCGGCGCCCGCCTGACCTTCGGCCTGCTGTCGTGCCTGCTGATGCAGGCGGACACGGGCGTCCTCTGGCTGTTCGCGGTCCGCGACGTCCTGGCCTTCGCCGTGTTCCTGGCGGCCTTCTTCGGCGACGGCGTCGAATGGCGCGGCGCCCGCTTGCGCGTGAAGCCGGACGGGGCCATGGCCTCCTCATGAGTGAAACCGAGATTCTGCGCCGCCCGTCCAAGGCCAAGACCACCGCGCTGATCGCCGCGGCGGTCGGCCTGACCATCGCCCTGGGCGTGATCACCTACAACAACCTGCGTGGACAGGTGTTCGAGCAGGTGCTCCAGATCGGCTGGCCGGGCTTTTGCGCCGTGATCGCCGCCCAGGTCGCCCTGTTCGCGCCGCTCGGCTACGCTTGGTGGGTGGTCGACCCGCATGAGGCCTTCGCCAAGTCGCCCGTATTCATGTGGGGCCGCATCGCGCGCGAGGCGGCGTCGGACGTGCTGCCCTTCTCCCAGGTCGGCGGACTGGTGATCTCGGCCCGCTGCGCGGTGCTGGGCGGGGTGTCGGCGGCCTCGGCCTTCGGCTCCAACATCGTCGACGTCACCATGGAGATGGTGGCCCAGATCATCTACACCCTGATCGGCATCACCCTGCTGGTCGTGCACCTGGGCTTCGGCGGGGCCAACTCCAAGCTCCTCACCACCATCGTCGGCAGCGTCGGCATCGGCCTGCTGATCGTCGTCAGCTTCATCGCCACCCAGCGCAAGGGCCTGTCCAAGCTCGGCGCCTTCATCCAGCGCCTGGCGCCCTCGGCGGCCGAGCACACCGAGGCCATGGCGCGCGTGATCGACGACGCCTACGGCCAGCCCATGCGCCTGCTGATCGGCCTTGGCCTGCACATCCTCGCCTGGTTCGGCGGGGCCTGGGGCACCTGGCTGATCCTCGACTTCATGGGCCATCCCCTGCCGTTCATGTCGGTGGTGGCGATCGAATCGCTGCTGTTCGCCGCGCGCAACGCAGCCTTCGTTGTGCCGAGCGGACTGGGCGTGCAGGAAGGCGTCTACGCGCTGCTCGGCCCCCTGTTCGGCCTGCCGGCCGAGGCGGCCCTGGCCCTGTCGCTGCTCAAGCGCGCCCGCGACATCGCCATCGGGGTGCCGGTGCTGCTGTCCTGGCAGTTCGCCGAAGGGCGGCGCAGCCTTGCCGAACGGCGGGCGGCTTGAGCGGCCGGCAAGAGGGGCTTTTGCCGGCCGGGGACAATCGCTTATCCTGCATACAGGATTGATTGCGGGGCAGGTCACGCATGCCGTCGAGCAGCCTGGAGAAGATGCTGAGCGTCCTCGAGTTCGTCGAGGAGCGCGGCCAGGTCACCGGCATGGACGAAATGCTCGATGGTTTGAGCCTCACCCGCTCGACCCTCTACCGCTACGTCCGCACCCTGGTGGAGTTCGGGCTGCTGGCGACCAGCCCGGGGGCCGGCTACACGCTCGGCCCGCGCATCGTCGAGCTCGACTACAAGATCCGCGCGCGCGACCCGGTGATTCAGGCCAGCCATCCGCTGATGACCCAGCTGGTGCAGAGCGTGCCGGGCATCGCGCTGCTCTGCCGGCGCTACCGCGACAAGGTGCTGTGCGTGCACCAGGTGTCCGGCGCGGTGGGCTTCGTCTCCACCTATGAGCGCGGCCGGGCGCGGCCCCTGCTCAAGGGCGCCGCTTCCCTGGTGATCCTGGCCAACATGCCGACGGTGCAGATCTCCAAGCTCTACCACCAGGATCCCGAGGGCTTCGTCGAGGGCGGCCTGGGCGAGTCGCTGAAGGCGGTGCGCCAGAGCCTGCGCGGCATCCGCCAGGGCGGCTGGCAGGCGTCGGAGAGCCAGGTGGTGTCGGGCGTCACCGGCATCGCCGCCCCGATCTTCGATTCCAGCGACCATGTGATGGGCAGCCTCAGCCTGACGGTCGGCCGCACCGGCCTGTCGCCCGCCGAGGTCGCCGAGATCGCGGCCCGCGTCGCCTATTGCGCCCAGGTGGTGTCGAGCGCCCTGTCGGCGCCGGACGCCGTCGGCCCCCGGCCCGCGCTGAACCCCCATGCCGAGGCCGTGCCCCTGCATCCCGAGCACGACCATCGCCTGGCCGCCGCCCTGCCGCCCATGCCGCTGGCCAGGGGGCGGCGTGCGAGGAAGACCGGCTAGCCCTTCGTCTTGGTCTTGCTGTCGGTCGCCTTGGTCGCCGTGGAGCCGGCGCGGGGCTTGCCGTCGATGGTAACCACGCCGTTGACGACGTTGTTCCGGTTACCGTCCAGGCAGATGTACTCCATGATCTCGTCGCCCGGCTTGACCCGCTTGTAGGTGACCCGCTCGGTCCACGGGTGGCTGAAGGTGCCCGGGTCGTCGATGGTGATGATGTCCTCGAACTGGTTGGGATTGATCAGGCGGATGCGCTCGATCACGTGCAGCTTGTCGGTGTGCGGAGCGCCCAGCATGTCGAAGGTGGTCTTGGACGACAGGCCGATGGTGTCCACCACCATGGTGTCGCCGTCCCAGTGGCCGACGCTGTCGCCCATGTAGTCGGGGGTGATGTCGTCGGCGGCGAGGTGGCCGCGGTCCAGGTGGATGATGCGGTAGTTGCGCTGCAGCTCGTGGACGAAGGCGAAGTCCTTGGCCGACTGGAAGATCTCCACCGGATAGGTGGCCGCCGTCATCATCTGCGGCATGCCGTGGGGCAGGCACTTGGTGGGGCCGCCGACGAAGGTGTGGCCCTTCTTCTCCTCGGCGATGTTGTGGTCGTAGATCTTCTGCGCCCAGGGCAGGAACGGCGCGGGCTTGCCGTCCATGTCGTGCAGGATGCGCTTGTCGAGCGGCGCGCCGGAACCGACGTAGTGCTCGATCTCCCACACCCCGCTCATGTCGACGCCGGGCGCCTTCAGCTCGAAGCCCGGGCCGCTCGACGGAGTTGGGGGCGCGGCGTCCTTGCCTTCCTGCGCGTGGGCGCCGGCGGCGCACAGGCTGAGGGCGGCGGCCAAGGCCACAGTAGGCAGGGCCAGGGCGGACAGGCCGGTGGAACGATGCGATTGGACTTTCACGGCGGCGTCTCCTCCAGTTCGGCGGGTCGATCTTAGGCCTTCCGCGCCATGCCAGTCTGGCAAATCGGCTTTGCCAGATGATTTCCATATTGCGGGATTTTGAGCGGAAATCGAGGGGTCTCGTGCTGGACGGCCCCGGCGGGCGGGTGTTAGCGTCCGCCGGTCATCAAGGAACGCTCGCTTTGGCGCGCCGCGACTTCCAAGAATAATCGGCGCAGCCGGACGAAAGGGCGGAGACATGGCGGGACGGATCGACGGCTTTCGGCAGACCCTCGATTCCTCGAAGGTGTCCCCATACCTCTATGTCGTGGCCGGACTGATCGCCCTGCTGCTGGTCACCGACGGTTTCGGCACCCAGTCGATGGGCTTCGTCACGCCGGTGATCGCCAAGGCCTGGGTGATCAAGCCCGCCGCCCTGAAGGGCGCGATCAGCATGGGTCTGGTCGGCATCATGATCGGCGCCTGCGGGGTCACCCCGGTGGCCGACAAGATCGGCGCCCGGCGCATCCTGATCGCCTGCGCGCTGTTCTACGGCGTGCTGATGGCGTGCACGGCCGTGGTCAAGGACCTCAACGGCCTGCTGTGGATGCGCTTCGTCACCGGCATCGCGCTGGGCGGCGCCATGCCCGCCGGCATCGCCCTGGTGTCGGAATACACCCCGACCCGCATGCGCACGACCATGGTGACCGTGGCGGTCAGCGGCTTCTCGATCGGCGGGGCGCTCGGCGGGGCCGTCGCCGCCCTGGTGATCCAGCGGTTCGGCTGGCCGGCGGTGTTCGTGGTCGGCGGGGTGGTCCCGGTGCTGATCGCGCCGTTGCTGTGGCTGTGGCTGCCCGAATCCCTGCCGCTGGTGAGCGCCGGCAAGGTCGGCGCCCGGCCGATGGCCGCCGTGACCAAGCTCGTTCCCGCCTGGACGCCGTCCGCCGGCGCCCCCGAGC